>CACWTQ010000147.1 GCA_902763835.1 uncultured Ruminococcus sp.
CCGCAGGAATACTGACGTATTTCAAGGTGTTGTAACGACACACAGGGCAAATTAGACAAGTATAAATGTTCAAGTTATTTTCTGACAGTTCCTTAGGTAGTTTTAGTTTACTTTATTATAATTTGTTTTACCCTGTCACGGTCACCAATTCCGACGGGGGTTGCCCGCTTTTTTCATTACCAACCCATTATGATTATACTTTAATTCTTTTGTTAATAGTTTAACGGTTTGTAAATTATTAATAGAATTTTAAGAAAATTTGTAATGCGTAATGCGTAGTTATGAAAGACGGAAATTTGTTGTATAACAAATTTAATTTTGGTATTTCATAAATCAATTACTATTAGATATAAATAATATTATTAATAAATATATCTAAAAAATCCCCCTCCGACAAGAGGGGGAAATATTATCATAATTACGAATTACGCATTGAGAAAACACAGCCGCAATAATTCTGTCTGTACAAACTGTAAATCTTTGACAGCTCAATCGATCGCTTGTAACCGCCCTTTTTTTTGAAGTCGGACGGCAGCCACTTTATGGAGTATTTTTCTGCTATGGTGTTTCCGATATCATTGATAAGCTGTGCGTTTTTCATCGGACTTATTGTAAGTGTGGTCGCAAAGTAGTCGAATCCGCCCTCGGCGGCTCTTTGTGCTGTTCGGTCAAGACGGAGTTCAAAGCACTTTTCACAGCGTTTTCCGCCCTCGGGTTCTTTTTCAAGACCTTTCACGGAATTATAAAATTGACTGCTGTCGTAATTTTCGTCAACGTATGTGACAGGGTACTTCGTCTTCATCTCGGAAATAAGCCGTTTCTGTTCATTGCTTCGGAAAGTGTACTCCGTGTCGGGAAAAATGTTGGGATTGTAATAAAATACCGTTATTGCAAAATAATTTGAAAGATACTCAATGACGTAGCTGCTGCACGGAGCACAGCAGCTGTGAAGAAATAATGTCGGAACATTATCCTTTTGAATGTCAATGAGTTTATCAAGTTCTTTTTGATAATTTATTTTATTCATTGGTACATACCAAATTCAGAATATCGCCTGGCTTCTTGACAACCGTCTTTGCACCTGCGGAAATAAGCTCGTCAGCACCACGGAAACCCCATTCAACTCCGCAAAAATCAATGTGAGCATTTTTAGCGGTGATAACGTCTACATCGCTGTCGCCTATGTATAAGCACTTATCCTTGTCGCCGTCAAGCTCTTCGATAACGGCATAAAGCGACTGCGGCTCGGGTTTAATGGGGAAATTCTCCTTTTTGCCCCAGACAACATCGGGTTCGCCGTGTTCAAAAAGTGCGTCTACAATACGCTTTGCAAATTCATCAGACTTGTTGGAAAGAACACCGATTTTTACACCTTTGTCCTTAAGCTTGGAGAGAAGCTCGGAAACTCCCTCGTAAGGCTTTGTAGCTTCAAGACACTTCTCATTATAAAGTATGTTGAAAGTACGGTATACTGCGGTTGAAAGTGTTTCGTCGTTTGACTTGTCACCCATACTTTTCTTGATGAGATTCTTAATGCCGCTGCCGACAAAATATCTGTACTCGTCAACGGTGTGGGTGGGAAGCTCATAAAGGGAAAGTGCTTCGTTGCAGCAGGAGGCGAGGTCGCCTAAGCTGTTAACCAGTGTTCCATCAAGGTCAAAGACGCATGTGTTGTACTTGTTCATTGTAGTTTTACTCCTTCTTTTCTTATTTCTTTACAACTTTCTTTTCTATATATACTAAATATTAGTAAATTTCTTTATTATTCTAAAAATAAAATAAAGCTTTCGTATAATTTACAAACTTTCGCCTATCAAAAATCAAATAATTACGCATTGTTTATTTACTTAGCAGTACTGCCCGAACAGGTGATGCCTCCATTCCTCCCAATTTCAGCGGCAATGCACTCAGAATGTAATTTCCGTCCTGAACACCGTCAAGGTTTAAGTTTTCAAGTATCAAAGTTCCCTTTGAAAGCAGTTCCTTGTGAACTTCCTCTTCCTGTTCACGGAAAGATATCGATACTGCGTCTATCCCAACAAGTACAATGCAGTTGTCGGTGAGAACTCTTGCCGCACTCAACTCCAAAGATGCCTTGCCTTTGCCGTGAATAAGCAAACGTTTTTTACAGTACGGTAAAAGCTTATCCATATCTTCACCGGTCAAAATTCCCGTTATGCTTACAACCGTACAAGAACCGTAGCATTTTTCAAGCGGACATTTGTCAATGCTTTCACCGTTTTCAAAGTAGTGAAGCGGTGCGTCAATGTGAGTTCCCGAATGCGGTGTCATACCGAAAACGGAAAGATTGTATTCTGAGCTTTTACCGATTTTCCTGAACCACTTGAATTTCGGCTGTGGGTCGTCATCGTAATTCGGAGCGGTGAATGTTTCTCTTGATATGTCAATTATTTTCATATAATATCAATCCTTACAGTATCGGTTTTCGGAAACTAGTCGGTGACCCCCTTAGTTATTTGGGAAAAATCAATCGATTCTCCCGTGGTACTGAATATTGCACCGCTTATATTATCCGCAGAAGCAAAATATCTGCTTTCATAGTATAATGGGTAAAGGTAACCGTAATCTATAAGATAGCTTTCCGCATCTATCAACGCATTTATTGAGTCCGTGCCGTTTTCGGAAAGGGCGGTTTCAATAAATGCGTTGTAGGCAGGATAGTTGAGATTAATGTAATTGTCGGGGGAGTCGGTTGTGAACCTTGAAAGAAATTCCATAGGGGAATCGACTGCCGTGTTCAGAGGAGCAATAGCAATTTCATAGTCGCCGCTGTTAATTCTTTCTTCAAGTTCGTTTCGTGAAAGCGGCTGTTTGTTGAAGTAGCAGCCAGAGGTTTCATTCCAGACCTCTATAATTGATGTGACTAATTTTGATGAGGTTTCATCGTCAAGATATAATATAGTATAAGTCGATTTTAACTCTATATTTTTTTCGTCAAGCTCTTCAACGGCTGTGTTGTACATTTCCGCAGAATCCGCAGAATATTCAATCTTAAATTCGCCTGCCTGTGTACGGTAATTTCTGCCCGCAAACAGAACATTGTCGGCAATCAGCTGAGAGGTTTTGACATAGCTTTCGGGTGTGTTTTTCAGAAGATAATCTCTGTTGAGAGAGGTTAAAAGCGATACGCGAAGCTTGGCATTTTTAAATGCAGGAATATTTGTGTTGTAACATATGCCCCATAGTGTATTGTTTGTGGTAGTGATGTTGAAATTATTTTCCTTTGCACTGTTCAGCTGGTTTCCGTAAATTTCGCAGATATCCGTTTCGCCCGAAAGTATCGAATTAATGGGATCTGTCGACTGCTGACCGTAGGTGAAGTTTACACCAAGCGGCACTGCGGGATTTGCGGCATTGTAAAAGTCATTGCGTCTGATGTAAATATAACTGTCGTGATCCCAGCCGTAGGTTTCTCTGATTTTGAAAGGTCCGTTTGTGATTGTAAGTTCGTCGCTCTTGCCGTATTTTCCCTTTGAGGAATTGAAAAATTTTTCGTTGCACGGCATAGCGACGGGCTCTGTAAGCACAATAAGAAGTGCATTCGATTCGTATTCAAGGTCAATTTGAAGAGTATGCTCGTCTATAGCCGAAACACCGAGCTTGTCGGCAGTGACCTCACCGTTATAATATGCGGAAGCATTTTTTATAAGAAAAAGGTCGGTTGCGTCTTCTGAGCCTGTTTCGGGGTCGAGTGCCCTTTTCAAGCCGAAAACAAAATCATCGGCGGTTACGGGAGTGCCGTTGCTCCATTTAGTATTTTCATAAAGATGAAAAACATACGAAAGATCGTCCGAGGAAATATCCCAACTTTCAGCCATACCGTTTTTTATATTGCCCTCGGAATCGGTGCGGACAAGACCCTCGAACAGATTTGTGATTAGCATATAAGAAGAATAATCATTGGCAATCTGTGGGTCGAGAGTGACAGGGTCGGCACTTAACGTGAATGAAATTATTTCCTCTTCGGGGTGAGGAGTATCGTTACGGCAGGAAGTCGCCGTAAATATCAGTGACAGAATTAATAAAAAAAGACAAATTTTTTTACTCGTTTTTTTCATAACAATAATCATATCCTAAATTTAAAATTATTTCAAATATATCAACAAAACGATAGTTTTCACTCAATTTTAAAAACACCAAAATATTACATCTATCATTATAGCAGAGTATGTTGTTAAAAACAACTAAATTATATTCCAAACTTTTACGTACAATTAATTTTATTTAGGAAAAATTTGCACAAATTTATTATACCATTTTGGTCTTTCGCAGTTTATGGTGGGTAAGCCCTTGAGAGGCATCTTGAAAATTGCCCCAAAATCAGGTATAATGAATTAAATACGATTTAGGAGGATCAC
>CACWTQ010000148.1 GCA_902763835.1 uncultured Ruminococcus sp.
TTGGTATCTTTTGAGGGATTAGTTATGAAATCATAACCATAATACCACCAAGAATTCCATGTGAGATTTTCAGGAGCGGCATAGAGATAAACATCAGTTATTGTAACATCCTTGTTAAAAGCGGCATTATCAATATTTTTAACGCTGCTCGGAATAATAATAGATGTTAAACCAGTGCAGGATTGGAAAGCATATTTACCAATGCTTGTAACGCTATTCGGAATAACAACAGAGGTTAAACTACTGCAACGCCTGAAAGCATCTTCACCAATGCTTGTAATGCTATTTGGAATAGTAACAGACGTTAAACTGCTGCAACCTCTGAAAGTAGCGAAATTAATGCTTGTAACGTTATTTGGAATAGTAAAAGTTGTTAAACTACTGCAACCATCGAAAGCACTGCTACCAATGCTTTCAACGCTATTTGGGATAGTAACAGATGTTAAACTACTGCAATTCCAGAAAACATTACCACCAATGCTTGTAACAGTATTTGGAATCGTAACAGATGTCAAATATGCACATTGAGTAAACGCACGATTTTCAATGCTCGTAATGCCGTTCTCAATGACAACCGATTTAATTTCAGATCTATTACGCCAAAAGGCATCTTCAGGTATATTACCTTTACCTGTTACAGTAAGCTTTCCGTCACTGTCAAGAGTCCAGCTGACTCCATTATCAAATATTCCGCTACTGGGTTTTTCCGCTGCACTCGCCGTAATAGCCGTATCAAAGACTTCCGCTATCGGCTGATACGGCACGGTGCCGGATACCATGAGCATTACAAGTGCTGCCGCAGCAACTCGCTTTAAACAGTGTTTGTGTTCTTGTTTCATAAAAATTTCCTTCTTTGCTTTATGCCGCCGTGCTGCCAATTACCTGACCCTAATCAACTGCACAGTGACACGTTTTAGATTATTTATGTAGATTATTTATGCTATTAACCGCTTTCAGAAAAATCCGTTTAAGCGTAAAGCACCAAAATGATAACAAAACGAGTGTATTTACAATAGGGTAACTATTTCAAATACGGCAATAACTAATGCAGCTCGTTTAAAATTATATTGCTTTTATTTTAACATTTATAGCTCTGATTTTCAAGGGGGTTTGACAGAGTGTCAAACCCTGACAAATATTTTCAGCAATTTTACAGAACTTTTCAGCTAACATTTGTACATAATCATAATTTTTTTAAAAACATGTTGACAGAATGTCAAACCTATTTTCTTCTTTATCCTTGATTTTGAAG
Source organism: uncultured Ruminococcus sp. (assembly GCA_902763835.1). Lineage (GTDB taxonomy): Bacteria > Bacillota > Clostridia > Oscillospirales > Acutalibacteraceae > RUG592. The sequence goes on from CACWTQ010000148.1 coordinate 1,253, forward strand.
GGTTTGTGGATTATAATTTATATATAAAGCACAAAGGAGAATATTAAATAATGAACACACAGTTTGCCGAAACTCTGAAAAAACTGAGAAACGAAAGAGGTCTATCGCAGATACAGCTTGGACAACAAATGTTTGTCAGCAATTCCACGATAGCAAGGTGGGAAAACGGCAGCCGTCTGCCCGACGCTGCGATGATCACCCGCCTTTCCCAAGTGCTCAATGTGGACGTGAGCACGCTGTTCGCAGCCGCGGCGAACAGCGACGAGTGTCCGAACGTCATTATGGTGGACGACAACAAAGTCATAGTAAGCGGAGCCTTGACCGTACTGGAGGAGGTAATGCCAAACGCCATTATCACAGGCTTCACAAAGCCAACGAAAGCTGTTGAATACGCAAAGGCGAACCGCATCGCACTCGCTTTTCTCGATATTGAGATGGGAAATATAAGCGGGCTGGACGTGTGCCGCGAGCTTCTTGGCATCAATCCTCATACCAATATTATATATCTTACAGCATACAGCGATTACGCTCTCGATGCGTGGAGTACGGGAGCAAGCGGCTTTATGCTTAAACCGCTTACCCCCGACGGCGTCAGAGACCAGCTCAAAATACTCCGATATCCTTTCAGTATGGGAGGCAAGAGCGTTTGACAGACTGGATCTATATTCTTGATTACTCGTTAACTGGTGCAATGCTTACAATGATGGCACTCGGAATTGCGTTCTCCGTTTCTATGCCGTCACTCGACAAGTGGAGCAGGCGGTATTTCATAACATTGTTTTCTCTGTTTTTTCTTTGCACCGTTACCTGCTTTTTAGCCCTGCTCTTATGGGAAAAGCCCACCATGGCTGCGGCGGCAAGTATCGTATATCTGTTTGAGGGGCTGCTCCTTTCGACTCCGATATTCATGCCAACAATTTTTCTGCTGCACAGCTGCGGCGAAAAACTCAAAAGCAGCCTGCTGTTCAGGCTCGTGTTGGCTCTGATGGGCATATATTTCGTGATAATGATCTCCACTCGGTTCACAAACATCTTTTACTATGTTACATCGGACAACAGGTTTTTTCGAGGCTCGTTGTGGTGGTTGTGGCTGACTCCGCTTGTGCTTATCATGCTCCTCAACATAGCGGGCGTTATCAGAAGGCGACAAAAGCTCACGAAAAAGTATTTTACGGCGCTGCTTGTCTATCTTGTTCCAATGAGTGTAACGATAACCGTTCATATGTTTTTCTGGGTCGAATTATTTGTTATATTCGGTATAGCGTCCCTTGCGCTGATAATGTTCGTGCTTATCCTCTGGGATAATATGGAGCAGTACGCAAAACATCAGCGTGAGATCGCCCATCAGCGTACCGATATTATGGTACTGCAAATGCGTCCGCATTTCATCTATAATACTATGTCGACCATTTACTACCTCTGCAAGCTGGATCCCGACAAGGCACAGCAGGTAACAAAGGATTTCACCACTTATCTGCGTCAAAACTTCACCGCCATTGCCAGTGAGAACACTATTCCTTTTTCCGAGGAGCTGAAGCATACGCAGGCTTATCTTACCGTAGAGCAGGCACAACATGAAGATAACCTGTTCATGGAATTTGATACTCCGCACACCGTGTTCCGTATACCGCCGCTGACACTGCAGCCCCTTGTAGAAAATGCAGTCAAGCACGGCATGAGAACCAGCGATGATCCGATACACATCTCGGTCACCACCCGTCTGACAGATAAAGAAAACGAGATCATCGTCGAGGACAACGGTCCGGGCTATGATCCGACCAACGACAACGAGCCGCATATCGCCCTGAATAATATCCGTGAGCGGCTGAAAGCAATGTGCGGCGGCTCGCTTGAAATAACGCCGCGCGAAGGCGGAGGGACAAAGGTGATAATACGGATTCCATTGAAGTGAACGAAATATTTTGGAAAACATGAAACCAAGCCTACAAAGTTAAGCAACGTGCTTTACCTTGTAGGCTTGGTTTTCAACAATTCTTTTTCAATGATAATCTAATGGTAAGCTTTCGACTCTGCTTTTATAGCGACAATAACTCCATGTCACTGACAAAGTTGAGCTTAAAATGATTTTGGGTCTACGCTATTTTCTGCTTCATTCATCTTCTCCGCGTCTTTCCGTACATATTTCATCAAGCCAGCCGCAGTCATAGTCAGATCCGCAATCTTTATACGGAACTGCTCTCGGTTTACCCATTGAATACAATTTACAATTCTTCGGACCGTAACAAAAGCTCTCAAAGCGGAATTTTTGACTTACACCCCAATTGTATTCAATAGCTACGTTAGCCATACATGCCCACTTACACGTAAAGCACTTGCTCTTCCATCTTCTTGAATCAAGCATTCTGCATCCTCGCCACTCATATACGGACAGACTCGGAACTTCTCCTGTCCAAGGAGAAACACACTCTATATCCTGTAATGTTGCAGCTATTATTTTTTTGAATGAACCTGCACGATAATAATCTGCATATTCCAATTTGGGGTATTTTTTTGTCCACGCAGTGCCCTTTATTTCGTCACCGATATGAAAAGAATGCTTTTGCTGCTGTTTTTCGGAGATTGCAACAGAGAAATCACAGACAACTCCATTCACTTCTCCGCTAAGAAAAAGATTATACCCTGTCAAGCTGTGGGTTCTGTTATCGAGCCTATATCGCCACACATTGGAACGCGGCTGTACGGATATTATTCTACCTTTAAATTCAATTTTCTGTTGATTTTGTGCTTCCATAATAAAATCCTCACTAACAATGATAATGAAACATCTACTGCGGAGATTCCGCAGTCAAACTACATTATTCGGAATGATAATCATCAAATATCATTAATCTTCTCTCCACAATAAGCCGCATCTGCTCTACACGCTTATCGCCAACGTCCTTAATTTGGTGAATCTCTGATTCCACATAGCGTAGATCCACGTTGTTTCCTTTGGTCAGATTATTTACTTATTAAAATGATAAAATCGTTTAACTCTTCACAGCTCATAGTAGCCGTCAACTTGCACAGCGTCAACGGTAACTTTCAAGCCAAAGATAGGCATAGCATCAGTTTTTTTAAAAA
>CACWTQ010000149.1 GCA_902763835.1 uncultured Ruminococcus sp.
GGTTTTACACTCGTTGAGCTTGTAATCGTTATTGCAATCCTTGCAATCTTGGCAGCAATCGCTATCCCGGTAATCACAACAACAATCAACAGTGCTAAGATCTCCACAATGGAGTCTGACACAGCATCTCTTAACATGCTCATCAAGGAAGCTGTCAACACTTCCAAGGCATCTATCACAACAACTACGTGGAACAAGAAGACAGCTGCTGAGGCTACAGTTGGTGATGTTTGTGCAGAGAATGGTATCGATGACAGTGATAACTACTACTCTAGAAAGATCGGTAACGCAACATACACAATGGTATGGGTAAAGGTTAGTAACGACGATGGTGACCTCCGGGTTTCAGGTGAAGGCGATAACGAAGTTTCCGGTGACGCTGTTACAGATAAAACAACAATCGCTTCTCTCGGTACAATGTAATTGTTGGTACGATTTAACATTTAGTACTTAATTAACTTTTAAAGGCAAGTCGGGTAGTGATACCCGACTTGTTGGTTTTTGTGCTTATTTTATATTTTTTCTAATATTACCAACACCGGCAAACGCAAACCAACTTTAATTCTTAGTAAAAGCAATTAAACTTACTTGTTATACTCGAAAACGTTAAGATTTAGCACTTTTCTTTCTTAGACCGGCAATTCGCTACGCTGTCGCCTACTGCTCGGCTTCTTGAGGGGTTCCGTTGCTCGCAAGCTTTAAAATGCTAATTCTTTTAAATTTTGAGTATATATAAGTCTGAACACATACTGACAAACTAATATCCGCACAATTACGCATTGATATTATAGTGTCCACAATCCTTTAATTAAATTCACACGGAACTAATAAAATGAAAATTAATCGTTTAAAAAGCGTTTTGAAATTTTTGCAGATGTACTCCACTAGAACTTATGCCAACAAAAACCAATAATTAACATTATAAAAATTCGGCAGAAAAAGCTTATCTCTTTTCTCTGCCGAACTCAATCATCAAAAACTTTTCTACCTGTACGGTTGAATTTAAATCATAGGTTATCTTCCTCTCGACCCGCAATTCGCTACGCTGTTGCCGGTCGAGAGGAAGATATTGTTTTAAACAGGCTCTAAGGTGTGTGTTTTTATTTTTTGTATTTCTTTGAAAGGTGTATTTAGTTTCGCTGAGGGAAGTTTGCTTTTCTACGCTAATTTGTTTCTTCAGCGACAAGGGCTCTGCCCTTGACCCGCAAGCTTTGAAAAGCTTGACCAAACTTTAAAATGCTAATTCTTTTAGATTTTGAGTATACACACCGCTTACAGAAGCAGTGGACTTGTTTTAGGAACTGTTGGGAAATAAGTTGAACAAATTAGACAAGTATAAATGTTCAAGTTATTTTCTGACAGTTCCTTAGCATTCATGCGGATTTTATAGCGATTAATTATTTTGAGTTTTGCGGATTGAGGTTAGATTAAAAATTACTTCCGTTATACCCAAAATTCCCCGTTTCGCTGTAGCTGACATACATCTCCTCGATATTCAGTACGTTACGCAGAATAGTATTGAATCTTGCTGTAAGTGCATCGTAAGCGTTTGGGTTAGCCTTGCCGTAAACGGTAACGGAAATCATAGCCGTGGGCTTCTCGTTGCTTCCTCTGAAATACAGCGAGCATTTCGGCTGAATGTTGACCATAAGCCAATTCTCGCTTTTTCCGGGGATAAGTGCGATTGCCTTGCCAAACTCGTCCTTAAGTTCAAGCTCCTGCTGCTTCGTAAGGTCAATGTTTACTTTACAATCAATGAAAGGCATAGAAATGTCCTCCTAAAAATCATTTTTCGTCGGTGTTTTTCTTTGTAATGATGTTTTTAAGCTTCATAGCTTTTGAAATCGGATTGTTCTTATCAACAGGCTTAATTTCCGGCTCGTCCTGCTCAAATTCGTGTTCGGAGATAATGTCAACCGGAACATTTCTCTGGAACTCTTGGTCTACCGTGTCGGTTTCGGGAACAAAGCTTTCCTCAACATCTTCGGCTTCGGATGCAGGCTTTTCTTCAACAGTTTCGCTGTCGCTGAAAACCTCGTTTGTGTCCTCTGCTTCCGTTTCGGAAACGCTTTCCTCGCTTAAAGGCGAATCGGAGAAAATAGCATTCTCTATAACCTCAACGTTGTTTGAAAGCCCCTGACCCACTGTCAGCACCTCGGCAGACTCGGTTACAATTTCCCTGGTTTCGATTGGTTCAACAATCTCCTCAGGTTTAGCAATATCTTCTTCTTGCTGTACTTCGGGTACGATAACTTCCGTTGTTTCAATCTCTACAGCAGCTTCTTCAGAAATCTCTTCCGCCGGCTTGTGTGTCTTGTTCTTAAGCTCCTCTGCTCTTTCAACAGCCGTGTCCTTAACCTTAACGGCGGTTTCTTTTGCAGTACCCCTAACCTTGGCAGCGGTGTCTACAGCGGTATCCTTAACCTTTACGGCAGTATCCTTTGCTTTTGTAACGATAGGGTCTTTAATCTTCCGGAAGCTGTCCTTAGCCTCGCTCTTGTTAATCTCACGGTTTACAAGCTCCTGCTGAATAACCTCACGGTAAATCTGCTGTGCACGGCTCATACGCTCCTTAGACTGGTCGAGTTTAGTGCAAAGCTGCTGAACGTCCTCGGGAACTTCCTCTCTGAGATTGCGGTACAAATACTTTCCAAGCTCCACATAAACCTGATTTGCAATCTTCTCCTCGTTATTCATAACGGTAATAAGGCGGCTTTTCTGAGCTTGTGTTGTGGTTTTGTCAACAATAACATCAACGGTTGTTGCTAAGGCTTTCTTAATTTCATTGTAAATGCTCATCGTAAAAATTCTCCTTTTCTGTATGTGAAGACAGTTCATTGCTGTGCGTGAATTTATGCCCCTTATCGAAGAGAAGCTGTCTTCACGAAATAATGTTTTGGAACTGTTGGGAAATAAGTTGAACAATTTAGACAAGTATAAATGTTCAAGTTATTTCCCAACAGTTCCTTTGGTATATTAGCACGAGTGACAACACTCAACCGGCTAAAAACCCTATATGTATATATTAACCAAAAAAACGCTCTGGGTCAATATTTTTAAAATTAATTTTTTGAAATTACAATAATGTAACTTGGCTCGCTTACAATATTCCAATTTTTATAATTATACCATAGTTCATATAAAATGTCAATAAATTTAAATTGTTTTTGTTAAACAGTTTGTGGTTAATACATTATTATGATTAAATTTGAGTAAAAAAATAAAAAACGTATATACAAACCCTTGGCTTTTGTGTTATAATAAAGTATATCAGTGTGTTTTTTGAAGAACTTAGTGATATTTCCGGGTCAAAGGTCGATATAAGGAAAGACCTTGCAACACTGAAAAAATTGTTTTGAGATTATTTATAATTATTATGGGGGAGTGATTAATAATGTCTAATACAGAAATGAAAAAAATATCGTGTCCAAAATGTAACCACGATAATGAAGTTAAGATATTTAAGACAGTCAACGCAACAACCGACCCGCAGTTCAGGGAAAAGCTTCTTGCAGGACGGCTTTTTAACTTTTGCTGTGAAAGCTGTGGATATGAAGCAACCTTAAGATATCCTATGCTTTACAACGATATGAAGAACCGTTTTATGGTGTACTATATTCCCGAAATCGAGCGTGAGAGAATAACCGATGAATCGCTTGAAGCGGAGTACAGCGAACTGGGTGACGTTACCCGAAGAATTGTAGGTTCGTTCAACGAGCTTAAAGAAAAAATTCATATTTTTGAATCGGGTCTTGACGACAGGGCAATTGAGATTGCAAAGATTGCTTTAAACGACGTTGTAACAAAGAGAACGGGCGAAGCCGTAACGGGCGGTTATTTCTCGAAGTACAGCGTAGAAGAGGGCAGTATAGGATTTACGTTCTTTGTGGGCGAAAACAACGAACATCTTGTACAGACTACAAGGATTGAGATTTACGAGAAGAGTGTGGAGATTGCCAACGGCTATGACGTCGACCAGTCAAGCAGAAGTTTCCTTTTGATTAACAGAGATTGGGCAAGGAACGCACTCTACAAATATAAAAACAGCAAGTAATTATGAGTTGGTTTGTTATATCATCTTTTTTACAGGTATACAGTTAAAGTTAAAGAATTAAACGGTATATCATACAGTAAACAGCCGAAAGAGTATTGCTTTCTTTCGGCTGTTTTTTATATACAAAAATATTTTATATATGAATTATAAAGAGAATATATACAGCAAAATATACTAAAAATTTTCTTGCAATTATAAATTCAATGTGATATACTAAAAGTAAAGAAAATATTGAAAGGC
>CACWTQ010000150.1 GCA_902763835.1 uncultured Ruminococcus sp.
TCATAATATTCCTCATAAATATATTCAAAATCAAGATTATTCCCTGCTTTTTCTATTTTTAAATTATTGCTTCCTGCAAATTCAAACAATATCATATCATCATTTTTTGATTCCCTCACACGCTCCAAAAACATATCATTATCATCTTTTAATACCGATATATAAGATTCAAAATTCCAAGGGTCAAAAACATACTCACTTCTTTTTTTACCCGCAATTCTGTATATATCGTTATCCGAATAATACGGACTCTTTGATATATTTATAAATATAACGTCGTCATCAAAGCTTTTTTCAAGCTTTTGCAGTTTATAGCCGTTATCGTCTTTTACAACGGTATAAACTTCAATCATAAACTTAATTCTGTAATCATCTTCTGCAATAATTTCGCCGAAGTCATTAACGGTTTCCTCATTTTTCCCCGTATAAGTAATAAGAATCATATCAAGTATTCCGTCATTGTCTATATCGGTAAGATAATATTCATATTTGTTACTTTCGGTTTCTGTTCCGTCTAAGCTGTTCAGCACTTCGGAATAGCTTTCCGAAATGAGTTTGTTTATATCTTCTTTCGAGTCGGTAATTGAAGCGACTTCCGAAGAAACATTTTCCGTTACAGTCGGAATAGAAGAGTAGCTTTGATAATTGTTTACTCACCGAGCTTGACGGAGAACTTTTATTTTTGTCTGTATCGGTTGAATAGCTGCTTGAAATTTTCCAAACAGAGTCTGCTGAATCCTTTGTAGCCACTATGTCTGCAATTTTGTCAATACCGTAGCTGTTGTCTGTATCGGAACTTTTAGTATCAATTATATCCGTATCAAAATTATTTTCAAATGATACAGAGCTTACATTCATTTCATTATTTATTTCGGTATGCTTTACAAAACTGTCAAAATCGGAATATTTAATCATTGCAAGCACACCGCCGCTCACTGCAAACATCGTTACACCCATTGCAATTATTTTCCAAACAGACGTATTTTTTACACCTGATATTATGGGAATATTTTCTGTCATACCTATTTTGGAAAAAACAGCCGATTTTGAATTTTCCATTGCGGTATTAGCTGATTCAATAAACCCCGAAGTCAAACTGTACTTTTCAATAAGGAACTGTTGCAAAATAAGTTGTGCAATTTAAGCGAAGGATAATTTGTTCTGTGCTAGGCACACTGCCGCAGGAATACTGACGTATTTCAAGGTAGTTTTAGAATGGGAATGGGAGCAGCACCGTAAAATCTGTAGCCTTGCTTCTGCATATCCTCCACTTTTTTGCGGAGAGCTTTTCTGCCGTAAAACAAACGTGATTTAACAGTACCGACGGAACAGCTCATATAGTTGGCAATTTCGGTGACTGTTTGTTCGTCAAAGTGATACAGAAGTATACATATTCTTTGTTCATCGGAAAGCGAGTTTATCATTTCGCTGAGAATTTTTTTAATCTCTTTTTCGCTGTAATGCTCTTCGGGCTGAAATAAATTATCGTTATCCTCAATATTGTAATTGTCAATTTCTTTATCCGATAAATTATTGTATAATCCAAAAAAGGTAACAGGTTTTCTCTTTTTACTTTTCAGGAAATTTTTCGAGGTATTAGCAACGATTTCAGAAAACCAGATTGGAAATTTATCTGGTTCTGTAAGAGTACCGAGATTTTTTTCTGCTTTAATATACGATTCCTGCAATATATCTTCCGCATCACATTTATTTTTTACATATGTCAAGGCTTTATGATACATTTTTGTATATGTATTTTCATACAGATATAAAAATCCGTCTTCATCTCCGTTTAAAGCCGCCTGTACTGCGGTTTTGTAATCCATATATTTCACCGTCTTATAATGTTTTAATAATATTTTCCGAAGAAAAATTCGTATTATCTATGAACTCAACTGTAAAAAATTCGGTGTTTTCAAAAGAATGCTCCATCTCTTTCGAGTACTTTTGAATTATCATAACTCGTTTGTCAAATTCATTCTCCGCACCTAATGCCACCGTCATTGACGAACACACTATATATGCACAATAAATTCTTTTTGCAATTGTAATAATATCATAATTATCTATAGCGTTGAGATAATATCTGTAAATATAATACAAAGCCATATTTGTATATTCACGGTCTGTTTCGTATGTATCGTTTAATATACAATCTTTTGCAGCATATACGCCTTCAATCCAATTATTATCCATAATATCCAAGTCTTTGTGCATATCAAACACAAATCGGCGGTTTACTTTTTCGACATTGATATCCCGATACTCATATTCACAGATTTTATCTTCATCAAAGATTTCATCATCTATCAGCATTTGAACATACTCTGTAAAAGCTATGCAATGCTTTAAACGGGATCTGAAAGATTTTGTATTATCCGATAAAATTTTGACAGTTAATCCCCTTGCTTTCAAAAGAAAATTCATAAAGGTTTTTGAATAACCGTTATCGTCATTTTCAATTTGGGTAATATGGGAAAAATCAAATATATCATCACCTGCAATAATCATTCTGCAAGCCTCGGGACAAGCAAGCGACAGCATATATTCCGTAAACTCTGTATAATCCTGACTTATTCTTGGAAATTCTCTGCACGTATCACATACGTGTTCTTCTCCCAACTTAATCTGAATATCGCACAGCCGCATTCTATTCAAAAACGGACAGTGTTTATTTTTAAAAATAAACACTCTGTCACCGTCTTCGTCAATCTTTATACTGTTTAGAAGCTTATCGCCGAACTCACCCGAAACATTTGAATAAAAAGCATATGCTTCATCGTCTACAACAACGTCCCAATCCTTGCAGCACGTATCGGGACAGCGACTTGCCGCACATTTGAAATTTCTATAAAAATCCGGATAGAACTCTTTTCGACTGTTCATATGCTTTTACTACCTTTTAAATGAAATATATATTATATTATATTATATCACATCTTTTAGAAATTGTAAACAGATATTTTAAAATAAAAAATTATTTTTGTTTTGACCGAAATACCAAAATCTCGAATATTTTCATTAAAATCTGTACAAACGGTAAATTTTGTGCTATAATAGAATTACACTATTTAATATGGAGGTAACAATGGAATATTCAAAAGTATTATCGCAGGAATTTAATATTCAAGAAAATTATGCTCAGAATATTATCAGTCTGCTTGACGAGGGAAACACTATCCCCTTTATCGCACGTTACAGAAAAGAAATGCACGGTTCTATGGACGACCAGCTTATCAGAGAGTTTTCCGAGAAATTGGAATACTACCGTAATCTTGATAAGAGAAGAGAAGAAATTCGTGAGCTTATTTCCGCACAGGAGAAGCTGACAGACGAAATTTCACAGGCTCTCGATAAGGCAGAAATCCTCAGTGAACTAGAGGACATTTACCGTCCGTTCCGTCCAAAGAGAAAGACAAGGGCATCTGTTGCAAAGGAAAAAGGTCTTGAACCGCTTGCACTTTCCATTCTTGAACAGAAGTCTGATTTCTCACCGCTTGCTGAGGGAGAAAAGTACATAGATGCCGAAAAAGGTGTTGAAGATATTCAGGCAGCTATTGCAGGTGCAATGGATATTATTGCGGAGCAAATATCGGATAATGCAGATATCAGAAAAAATATCCGCACAATTGCAAATACAAAGGGTGTTATTGAGGTTAAAGCCGTTGACGAAGAGAGCGATAGTGTTTACACTCAATATTACAACTTCAACGAGGGTGTGGCTAAAATTCCGAATCACAGAATTCTTGCCATTAACCGAGGTGAAAAAGAGGGTATTCTCAAGGTTGATGTTGCCAATGACGATGACGGTTCTCTTAACTCTATTTACAGTCAGACACTTCACGGTGACGGTGAGAGTACAAAGCTTGTGAAAGATGCCTGCGATGATGCTTATCAAAGACTTATCTACCCTTCAATCGAAAGAGAAGTCAGAAACGCACTTACTGAAAAAGCATCTGATAGTGCAATTAAGGTTTTTGCAGTAAATTTGAAACAGCTTCTTATGCAGCCGCCCGTTAAAGGCAAGGTCGTTCTCGGACTTGACCCGGGATATCGTACAGGCTGCAAGGTTGCCGTTGTTGATGCTACAGGAAAAGTACTTGACACAACAGTTATTTATCCAACACATTCAAAGGAGCAGGTTGAAAAATCGAAACAAAAACTTCTTGAATTGATTAACAAGCACAATGTTGACATCATCTCAATCGGAAACGGCACAGCAAGCAAGGAAACAGAAATATTTGCTGCTGATGTTATCAAGAATTGCGGAAGAAAAGTTTACTATATGGTCGTAAGTGAAGCAGGTGCGTCTGTTTATTCCGCATCTAAGCTTGCCGCACAGGAGCTGCCCGAGCTTGACTTGACCCTTAGAAGTGCCGTTTCAATTGCAAGACGTTTACAAGACCCGCTTGCCGAGCTTGTTAAGATTGAACCGAAGGCTATAGGTGTAGGACAATATCAGCACGATATGCCGCAGAAAAAGCTTGGCGAATCACTTGACGGAGTTGTCGAAGACTGTGTAAACTCTGTAGGTGTTGACCTGAATACCGCCTCCCCCGCCCTGCTTTCGAGAGTTTCCGGACTTAGTGACACGGTATGCAAAAACATTGTTGCTTACAGAGAGGAAAACGGAGCATTCATGTCAAGGGCAGAGCTTAAGAAAGTTCCAAAGCTGGGTCCAAAAGCGTTCCAGCAGTGTGCAGGATTTTTGAGAGTTGCGGAGAGTACAAACCCCCTCGACAACACAGGAATTCACCCCGAAAGCTATGACTCAACGCTTAAGCTTCTTGATATTCTCGGTTACAGTCAAAACGAAATTTCCGACTCAAAGTTTACCGACATCAGGGCTCGTTTGAGCAGAAACAGCATAAGAGAAATTTCGGAGAAAATCGGAATCGGCATTCCTACAATTATTGACATCACAAAGGAGCTTTCCAAACCCGGAAGAGATCCCCGTGATGAACTCCCTGCACCTATGCTCAGAAATGATATTCTCGACATCAAGGATTTGAAAGAGGGTATGGAGCTTAAGGGCACTGTAAGAAATGTTATCGATTTCGGTGTATTTGTTGACATTGGAGTTCATCAGGACGGTCTTATTCACATTTCTCAGATTTGCGACAAGTACATCAAGCACCCGAGCGAAGTTCTTAAAGTCGGAGATATTGTTAATGTTAAAATACTTTCGGTTGACCCTGTAAAGAACAGAATCAGTCTTACCATGCGGACAACGTCCGCAGAAGATACGTGTAGATAGTTCTATATATCCGTTAATTTATGAACCCGACCGAAAATTAGTATAAGGAACTGTCAGAAAATAACTTGAACATTTATACTTGTCTAATTTGCCCTGTGTGTCGTTACAACACCTTGAAATACGTCAGTATTCCTGCGG
>CACWTQ010000151.1 GCA_902763835.1 uncultured Ruminococcus sp.
ATCAGGTTTTTGTATACCCGTTTTATTATCTATCAATTTCGCATACACGCTTTTTAATATCTATCAGGATTTTGTCCTCCTTTCTCCTACCATTTTATAGCAAGCGTCATAGCCGAAGTTTCTGACGTTTTCGAGTGCGTCCGTCGCAGCAAGGTAAGTGTATGTTGTGGAATAGCTGTAATGTTCCGTATGACCGCCCCACGACCAGAACAGAAAATGTTTTCGTCCTACCGTGTGACTGCCGGTGTGCCACTCAACACCCTCACGCTCTTCAATTCTCGAGTTGTCACGGGCATTATTACGAAGCTTTCTCATGCAATCGCTCCTGCACGTTTCAAGAGAAATAAGCAGCTCGCCCAGAACGTTTTCAAGCGAGGTTTTAATCTCCGAAATCTGCGATTGAACAAATTTCTTTTGCTTGATAATACTCTCCTTGTCGCTTGTTTGCAGGAGTGTAAGGGTATTTCGGGTATTGCGTGTAATCTCCTGCAATACGGCAGAAAATTCTTTTTGTGCATTTGGAACAATATGACTTGCTTTGTCTTGAAGAGTTGCGTCCTTTTGGGCGATTATCACATTGAATTTTTCACTGACTTCGTCCATATTGCCTATGCTGCGGAGAATATCCGCTCTTGTGCGTTCATCTTCAAGCTCTTTGAACTTATTGAGCTTTTTGACATAAAAAGCTTCTATTTCTGAATATTCCGAAATGTCTTTCTTTGAAGCGTTATACATCAGTGACGATATAAATATCGGGTTTCTGCAAGCTTCCATAAAGCATTTTTCGGATATTCTATCATTTTGACTGAGTTTCACTATATCAATGGCATGCTCCGTTTGCTTCTGTCTGATGTTGTCGGCTGCGACTGATATCGAACGTGTCTTTCTCAGTTCGTCTAAAATTCCTCCGTCAAACTGACTTCCTATAACAATTAGGTTTTCAACACCTTTTCTCGGCAGCTGTCGGGATACCAGCTCCTTATCCACAGCGTCAAGAAACTGCGAAGTACGGCTGAGGAAAAACACAACATCGCATTTTTCCATAAACTCTCTTGTTTTGTCGGTTCGTGAGGCAACAGCATCATTAAGACCAGGAGTGTCAATAACGCATATCTCTTCAAGTTCGGGTTTGTTTATGCGTATTGTAACGCTCTTGACGAAAGGTGTAATTTTACCGTTTTCGCCGACATAGTCGTTAAGCTTTCCCATAAGCTCTTCGGCGGACTCAAACTCTATTGAATCGCTGCCTGTGCCTATGTACTTATAAGGGTCAATGCCGTTTGCGTTTGCAAGCTTCATTATCTCTCTTGCGGCTTCGTGCGTGTTGTCGGGAATATCCGAACGGGAAATTTCTTCAAGCTTCTGCCAGTCCTCACGGTTATAAAAGTCAACTTCAAGCCTGTTGTTCTCGGAATACTCTATCATAGTTAAAACGGCGGTTTTCGGTGTTCTTGCACTGGGCAGAACATCATTGCCGTTAAATAACAGCGTGTTTAAAAAGGTTGACTTTCCTGCCTTAACCTGTCCGATAACACCTATGTTAAGCTTGCGGTCACTTCTGTAAAAATCGTCTACTTGGGCGTTAAAGCTTTCAAGCAGTCGTTTAAGCTCAGTGAAGTCAATCTGTTCGCTGTAGGGTTCAAGCTTGGCTATTGACTGTTGGAGCTTGTTTTTGAAATCGTCTATCCGCTGCTGCTCGGCAGCGGTTTTTTGGAATATGGGCATTGTGAGTTCCTCCTACAATCCGCGTATTGATGCACAGTTTTTATAAGTATTGTTTGTACCGGACAAACTTCCTGAATCAAATAAAATAAACCCAATGTTACAATTGATAAAATTACAATTATTTGCAGTAATATCATTATTATAAGATATTATACTAATAAGTGCAGATGCAATATCTTTGAACACACAATTATTAAGTGTAATTTTTGTATAATTATCAGAAGTAATAATACAGCCACAATCATTAAAATCATTGTAACAATCTTCAAATAATGAATTAGAAATTGTTACTTTAATATCTGAAGAACTAAACCACAATACACCCTTTAAATGTTTAAACTTGCAATTCTCAATAATCACTTTCTGTACTCCTGAGAATGAAACTGCAAAAGAGTAGGACATATTCTCAAAAACGCAGCCCGTAAGCTTAACTTCTTTAATCGAAATAAATGTAAGCGGTTTGTAAAATATTATATTCTCCATTACAATACGGTCATAGTTTTCAAATGTTTTATATTCAGAAAAAAGTGATGCGTCACTTATTACAGATGAATAGTAATGTATCTTATTTGGAACTGAAGAAATATCCTGATTTACAATATATTTAGTCATTGGCTTAATGTAACAATTTGCACTGTCAAAGATAACTTCAATATTATCGTACATATCAATGCATTCTATAATCTTATTAAAATTCTGTTCAAGTATTCCAACAGTCAGCTCACTACAAAGCTTAATAGAATCTTTATTCAAACCTAAAGCATCCCCAAGCTCTGCTAAAAACTTCGTCTGTTTCCTGTTTGGCGAACCGTTGGCACAGGAAATAATAAGCGAATCAATAAAAAATATATTAACTAAATTATTACTCTGTACCTGACAAATAAACTCATTAACTTTCTCGGTACTTATCTCCATAGCCCTTTTTATATGGTCGGTAATAGCAATTGTATCTCCACTACCTGCCATAAGCCGTTGAATAAAACGGTTCTGATTCTCCGTGTCGTCATTCTCATACATAGCTATCACGCAAAGCATATCAAAATAAATTTCTTTGACATACTCGTCACACCCTGCGACAGGGTGGTCTTTTATCGGGTGATTCTGCGGCTGCACCTTTTTGAAAAATTTGCGTTTTTTGTCCACTTGTTTGTTAATCTCACTTGACATTCAGTCACCCCCAAAATGTATTGTATACGGTGTCGGAGTGATATTTCAAATCATCATTCAAATGTATCTCCCCGACATTCAGCAGACTTTCAAGCTCGTCCGCAATCTCCGACTGATAACCCAAAGTTCCCGAAATGCTGTTGAAAACAGACGATACATCTCTGAAAATATCCTCTATAATCTCCGCCGCATCTCTTCTAAGTCCTATATGCTTCGGTGTGTTCAAGCCTTTCTTCTCACAGTATTGGTCAAGCACCTCTTTCGGGTCTGCAATGCTGTCACGTATAAGGTCAATTTCCGACGGCTCAGGCATTTCGATATTTACCTTATCCGCAACGGTTTTTATCTCGGTAAAGAAAGCCGTCTGCGTTTCCTTAAGTTTTGCGATAAGCTCTTTTAAATCCGCAATGTTCCTTTTGGCATTGTTATCCATAGAGTTGAGATAATCCCTCGCCTCGCCTCGCCATTGTCAAGAGAAACATCTCCGAGAATATGCTGCAATCTGCTGTGAAGCTTCTTTTCCTCATCAAGACGTTCGTCGTAATATTCACGGCACTTTGTAAACAGTACCTTGAAATTATATGCAAATCTGCTTTGTGTTACTTCGCTGTTCCATTCGTTCAGATACTCGATAATCTCGTCTTTCTGATAGTCTTCGGGTTCGTCGCCCGAATATGTAAGCACATCAAGATATTTAATACCTTTCAAATTCAGTACATCATGAATCTTTTAAACTACCTCTTCGATTTCGTCGGGCATAAGCTTATCAGCTTTGTTTACGATAATAAGTTTCGGAATAGACTCGTTGAGAGTTTTTATAAACGCAATATCGGAGTCCGTAATCGTGCCTGCGTCCGCCTGAACAAACCACAAAATAAAGTTGCTCGAATTAAGCTGAGTGCGAGCGATTTTCTCGTCTGTCTTAGCGGAATATCCCGACGTATCGGCTTTTGAATAACCGGGAGTGTCAAGCAGTACAAGATTTTCAAAGGGTTGATTTGGAGTTGAAATAAACAAATTCGACAGCAAGTGACCCAGCGTGACTTCCTGTTCATCTCCGCCGTCACGACCGAAACCGTGAGCCAACAGCATTACATCGTCCAACTCCATTTTTATAGTAAACGTCAAAAGATATTGAAAAATAAACAGATTTGATTTATACTAAAATAGAGGTGAATAACAAATGAGAACAAGGCAGTATAAATCAG
>CACWTQ010000152.1:0-2883 GCA_902763835.1 uncultured Ruminococcus sp.
ACCCTAATACGGCTAATGTTTAGGGGTGCTATTTTTAAAACTTTTGGCTTTGTTATCGGAAAAATCAAAGATATACTCCCTAATTGATGAACGTTACAGGTTAAGCTATTTTTTAACATTCACTCCTCTAAAAAAACGGACATTACAGTTTAATGCACTTAATAAAGCTGTTCTAAAACTACCGCATTAGATTAACTATCGGTCGGGTTCATAAAGTTAGGCTAAAAAGAACTATCTTCACGTGCGAAAAAAAACTATCTTCACGTATTAAAAAGACTTTACATTTGCTTTAGTTTGTGATAAAATTTTAGTACGTTAAAATTTCAATAGATTAATGCGTTAGTGCATAAAATAAACAGAAGTAATTTTCATACCGCTGTGCTTTTGCGGTATGTTGATATATTATTGTATTTTGAATAGGAGAGTTTCAATTATGAATGCGAATTTGAACGAAGATAATCTTGTCTATCTATTCAAGGCTATCACAACTCTTGAAACCGTTGAAGACTGCCGCAAGTTCTTTGAAGACCTCTGTACAGTTCCCGAACTTAAGGCTATGTCACAAAGACTTATGGTCGCCAAGCTCCTCAGCGAGAAAACTGTCTACAGTAAAATCGTTGCCGAAACAGGTGCGTCAACCGCAACTATCAGCCGTGTGAACCGTTCACTTAACTATACAAGCTGCGACGGCTATGCTCTCGTTTTTGAACGTCTTAAGGCTCTTGAGGAAAAGGGTGAGGAATAATGTCTTACGATGTATTTGCAGAGTTCTATGACGGTCTTACACGCAACGTTGACTATAAGGCAAAAGCCGATTATATATGTGATATTTTCAAACACTTCAATCATACCCCCGAATGTATGCTTGACCTTGCCTGCGGTACGGGCACTTTGACCGTTGAATTTAAAAAGCGTGGTTTCGATATTTACGGTGTTGATGCGTCTTTTGAAATGTTATCACAGGCTCAGAGCAAAGCCGCCGAGGAGAATATCGAAATGCTGTTTCTCTGTCAAAAAATGCAGTCGCTGAATTTGTACGGTCTTATCGATACCTGCATATGTACGCTCGACAGTATCAGTCATTTGCAGGGCAAAGGCGAAGTTCGGAAAACATTTGAAAAGGTTGCGGAGTTTACCGAAAAGGGCGGACTGTTCATTTTTGATGTGAATACTCTGTATAAACACCGTGAGATTTTGGGGAATAATACTTTTGTGTACGATACCGACGAGGTGTTTTGTGTATGGCAGAATACCTTTGACGGCAGCGACAACAGCGTAAAAATTGACCTTGATTTTTTCGTACCTCTTGAAGAGAAACAAAATTGCTTTGTACGCAGCAGCGAGAGTTTCAGGGAGTTTGCATATTCCTCAGAGGATATAAAGAGTATGCTTGAAGAAAGCGGATTTAATGTTCTCGGAGTTTATGACGATATGAGTTTTGACGAGCCGAGAAACGATTCACAGCGAGCAACGTTTGTTGCAAGGAAATCTTAAAAGGAAAGAAGAATAAATAATATGTCTAACGAAAATACAAATAATTCACAGGAAATTTACGCAGACGAAAATGCCCCCAAGCATCAGGATAAACTTATCCGCTGTATCACTTCCGACGGTGCGGTTATCGCTATTGCCGCCGATACTACCAATATTGTCCATATGGGAAAGAAGCTTCACCATACTTCAAGCGTTGCCACGGCAGCTCTCGGAAGACTTCTCACCGCTTCGTCAATTATGGGTGTTATGCTTAAACAGAGTAATGCGGCGGTAACTCTCAGAATTAACGGCGGAGGTCCTCTCGGTGCGGTTGTTGCCGTTGCAAACAGCAAGGGAAATTGCCGTGGCTATGTCGAGAACCCTCAAACCGAAACGGACTACTATCCGAACGGTAAAATCAACGTTGCCAAGGCTGTTGGCAAGGACGGTGTTATAAACGTTATGCGTGACTACGGTACAGGCGAACCGTACATCGGTGTTTGTCCGCTTTTCTCGGGCGAGATTGCGGAGGATATCACAAGCTATTACGCTGTAAGCGAGCAGATTCCGACAGTTTGTGCATTGGGCGTTCTTGTCAACAAAGAGGACGGAGAAGTTCTTCTTGCAGGCGGTATGCTGATTCAGCTTCTTCCCGGTGCTACAGATGACACTATAGCTAAAATCGAGGAGAATATCACAAAGCTTGAACCCATTACCACTATGCTTGCAAAAGGTATGTCAATTCTCGACATTTGCAAAAAGGCACTTGACGGTTACGAGGTTGAGGTTCTTGACGAACAGCCGATTGATTATGTTTGCGGTTGCAGCCGTGAGAGAGTTGTAAAGGCTATCTCAAAGCTTACGGACGATGAAATCCGTTCTCTTGCAGATGAGAAAGGCTATGCCGTTGCGAATTGTCATTTCTGCAATAAAAATCATAGGTTCACTAAGGGACAGTTGGAGGAGATTATCAGAGAGAGAGCAGCGGCAAGAGAACAGGCGGAAAATTAAAAAGCTAATAAATTTATGGTAGCTGTATGGTTGCGAAGCCTGTTAAAGTTTGGTCAAGCTTTTCAAAGCTTGCGGGCGACGGAACACCCCAAGAAGCCGAGCCGCAGGCGAAAGCTGATTGGAAGGTGTTCCTAGTGGTCTTGCACCAGCAGGGGCAGAGCCCTTGCTCGCTGACGGAACAAATTTTCTAGAGAAAAGCAAACTACCCTCAGCGAAATCAGATAAACTTTCCGTAGAAAAAAATAAATCAAAGCAACCCTAAGGAACTGTCAGAAAATAACTTGAACATTTATACTTGTGTAATTTGCCCTGTGTGTCGTTACAACACCGTGAGAGCCTGTTTAAAATCTTAGCGATACACGTCTTTTTGGCAAATTTTCCTGCTAACTGCGTCAAAAG
>CACWTQ010000152.1:2927-7021 GCA_902763835.1 uncultured Ruminococcus sp.
AGGCTCTGAAATACGTCAGTATTCCTGCGGTGTTGTGCCTAACACAGAACAAATTATCCTGCGTCTAAATTGTTCAACTTATTTCCCAACAGTTCCTTACGCATTATTCCGACAGATTATATTTAAATTTTTTTCAAATACCCCTGATGTTTGTTAGAATTAACCTATTGACTTTTTCCGAAAAAATGCGTATAATAATAAATGTAGACAACAGCAACGGTGCTGCGGACGTAATAGTCCTCAGTGCCGTTTTTTATTTTTGTATGAACAATTTAGTAATTTATTTTTGGAGGAAGAATATTATGTCAAATGTACCTGAGTTATTCGGCAGTCTTGTTTTTAATGAGAAGACAATGAAGGAAAGACTTCCCAAGCAGACATATAAAGCACTTAAGAAGACTATTAAGGACGGTCAGCCGCTCGACATCAACGTTGCCAACATCGTAGCAAACGCTATGAAAGATTGGGCAGTTGAAAACGGCTGTACTCACTTCACTCACTGGTTTCAGCCTATGACAGGTGTTACCGCTGAGAAGCACGACAGCTTCATCAATCCTACAGACGACGGCAATGTTATTATGGAGTTCAGCGGCAAGGAACTTATCAAGGGCGAGCCTGATGCGTCAAGCTTCCCGTCGGGCGGTATTCGTGCTACGTTCGAAGCTCGTGGCTACACAACATGGGATCCGACTTCCTATGCATTTATTAAGGACGGTTCACTCTGCATTCCGACAGCTTTCTGTTCGTACACAGGCGATGTTCTCGATAAGAAAACTCCGCTTCTCCGTTCAATGGAAGCTATCAGCAACGAGGCTGTAAGAATACTTAAGCTCTTCGGTGATACAGAAACAACAAGAGTACTTACAACAGTAGGTCCTGAGCAGGAGTATTTCCTTATTGACAAGGAAATGTTCGATGCAAGAAAAGACCTCACATATACAGGCAGAACACTTTTTGGTGCTCGTGCCCCAAAAGGTCAGGAACTCGAAGACCACTACTTCGGCAAAATTAAGGATAAAGTTTCCGCTTTTATGAAGGATCTTGATGAAGAGCTTTGGAAGCTCGGTATTTACGCTAAAACTAAGCACAACGAGGTTGCACCGGCACAGCATGAGCTTGCTCCTATCTTTACAACTACAAACCTTGCAACTGACCACAACCAGCTTACAATGGAAATGATGAAGAGAATCGCTAACCGTCACGGTATGGAGTGTCTTCTCCACGAGAAGCCTTTCGCAGGAGTAAACGGCAGCGGTAAGCACAACAACTGGTCAATCAGTACAAACACAGGCAAGAATCTTCTCAACCCCGGCAAAGACCCTTATAACGATCATCAGTTCCTGCTTTTCCTTGTTGCGGTAATCAAGGCTGTTGACGAGTACCAGGATTTGCTCAGAATTTCCGCAGCATCCGCAGGCAACGACCACAGACTCGGTGCTAACGAAGCACCTCCGGCAATTGTTTCAATGTTCCTCGGCACAGACCTTGAGGGTGTTCTTGAAGCATTCGTTGCAGGTAAGGATTATAGTACCGATTCCGATGAGAAGCTTGAAACAGGTGTTGAAGTTCTCGCAGACTTCAAGAAAGATACAACCGACCGTAACCGTACATCTCCTTTTGCTTTCACAGGCAACAAGTTCGAGTTCCGTATGCTCGGTTCAAGCGAGAACATCTCCTGCCCGAACATTATGCTCAACACAATGGTTGCAGAAGAGCTTTCACAGTTCGCAGATGTACTTGAAAAAGCAGATGACTTCGACGCAGCAGTTGTTGACCTTATCAAGAAGACATACACAGAGCATAAGAGAATTGTATTCAACGGAAACAACTATGCTCCCGAGTGGATTACAGAAGCTGAGAGCAGAGGTCTTATGAATCTCCGCACAACTCCGGCAGCCGTTGCACATTACATTGATGAGAAGAACGAAACTCTCTTTAAGAAGCACAAAATTTTCACAAAGGAAGAACTCCACGCTCGTTACGAGATTCTCCTTGAGAACTACTCTAAGATTATCAACATTGAAGCACTTACAATGATTGATATGGCTAAGAAAGATATTATCCCGGCTGTATCTAAGTTTGTTAAGGAGCTTGTTGACACCGCAAGTGCTAAGAAAGCACTTTCCGCAGACATTACAGCAGAGCTTGAAGTTGAGCTTGCAACAAAGCTTTCAAAGTTACAGCTTTGCTTCTCCAAGAGAATTGATAAGCTTGATTCTATTCTGCTCAAGAAAGACGACATCAAAGATATTCAGGAGCTTGCAAACTACTATGCAGACGAGGTATTCCCGGCAATGCAGGAAGCAAGAGTAGTTGCAGACGAAATGGAAATGTCTATGGACGCAAAGGCTTGGCCTTACGCTTCCTACGGTCAGCTCCTTTACAGCGTTAAATAAACACGTGAAGCGGCTTTGTTTTAAAGTTTGACTTTGTGTACTCGACTGATAATTGGTTTAATGAGGAAGTTTTAGGTTTATTCAGTACATTGTTTATTTTTAACCTTTAAAATTTCCTGTGGGTATTGCCAACCCTGACGAATTTCAGTTTAGGAAAAAATATAGTTTATACACCAAATTAGCCCCTAGATAAAATTAATCCGAAAAGCAGCGAGATGTTTGTCAGTTCATCTTGCTGCTTTTTTGTGGTATTTTCTTTCATTCTTGTAGGAGTGTTTCACGCACTTGCAATTAGATGTTAAAACGAGTATAATAAAATCGAGGTGAAAAATATGTCCGCTGATTTACATTGTCATTCAAAAATTTCGGACGGCTCAACCGATGTTGAGGAGCTTGTTCTTCTTGCAAAAAATAAAGGTATTAACACAATAGCCGTTACCGACCACGATACATTTTCAGGTTCGGAAAAAGCCGCTGCATTCGGAGAAAAGTACGGCATAAAAATCATTAAAGGCACGGAAATTTCCTGCTTTGACTACAGCCGAAAACGCAAGGTACACTTGCTGTGTTATCTTCCGAAAAGAACGGAGAAAATTTCAAAAATGATTCGGGCAACAGTCGAAAAGCGAAACGAAGCTATGAAAACGGCAATACCGAAAGTTATTAAAGAATACCCTGTTCCATATGATATGATTCTGAGAAGAGCAGTGGGAAGTACATGTATTTACAAACAGCATATTATGCAGGCACTTATGGACGCAGGCTATACCGACGAAATGTTCGGTGAGGTTTTCCGAAAGCTTTTTGATTCACACAGCGGAATTGCAAAGACTTTATTTGATTACCCCGATGTCTTTTATGCACTGGAGATTGTCAAAGACTCGGGCGGTGCTGCGGTTCTTGCACACCCTGCGGTTTACAACAGCTATGACGTTATGCTTGAAATGATAGAGAAAGGTCTTGACGGAATCGAAGTGCATTACCCACGGTCAAGAGAGAGCGACGAAAGAGAGCTGTCGGAGCTTTGCGGGAAACACAGACTGATTAAAACAGGCGGTACCGACTTTCACGGAATGAATACATCAAGAGTGAACCCGATAGGAACATGCACCGCCACGGACGAGGAGCTTGAAAGGCTGATTGAGCTTGTGAACAGCAGGGCGTGAAAGTACGGATATAAGGAACTGTCAGAAAACATAAATCATTTTGAATTTGGAAGTCAGATTGGGTGTATTGCGGTTGAGGATAATTCACGAGAGATTACGGCGGTACGCTTTCTTAAGAGCCTGTTTAAAATTGAACGAGATAATAAAATTCAAAATGCAAAAAATTTGAAAAAAGGGTTGACAAGTCCTCTGTTTTGTTGTATAATATAAAAGCTGTCGGTGATAAGCCGATGCTTCGAGGTGTAACTCAGTTTGGTAGAGTGCTTGGTTTGGGACCAAGATGCCGCAGGTTCAAGTCCTGTCACCTCGACTTAACCGCTTGAAACTATAGGTTTTAAGCGGTTTTTTCTTTTGTATCCACGAAAAATCCCTGAATAACTGCGATTTAATCTCAGTACTCAGGGATTCTTGTTTCTAATCATCAACTACCCAATTAATTAGGAACTGTTGGGAAATAAGTTGAACAATTTAGACGCAGGATAATTTGTTCTGTGTTAGGCACAACACCGCAGGAATACTGACGTATTTCAAG
>CACWTQ010000153.1 GCA_902763835.1 uncultured Ruminococcus sp.
CCGCAGGAATACTGACGTATTTCAAGGTGTTGTAACGACACACAGGGCAAATTAGACAAGTATAAATGTTCAAGTTATTTTCTGACAGTTCCTTAGGCAGATTTCCGAGAATCCGAATGCCGCATTGAATTTTAAAAGCTACTCCATTGAGGTAAAGTGCAGATGTATAGGCAAGCCCGATGAACCACAAAATGCGTTTTTCCTTGAATTTTTCAGAAAACATTTCTATATTGCATACAAGCTTTATTCGTGTATTGTGACAGAGCGATTAATTGAATTTTCACCGACTTTGATTTATAATTGGGGTTACGAAAAAACTAAACCATTTATGGAGTATTGGGACTTTGAAAAACATACTTACACAAAGGAATATAAAGGGTGATATTATGCCGTCAAGCAAAGATTATCTTGATTTTGTTCTGGAGCAGATTTCCGAACTTGATGATGTCACATACCGTGCAATGATGAGCGAGTACATAATCTATTACAAAGGGGAAATTGTCGGCGGTATTTATGACAATAGATTTCTTGTTAAGAACATTACGTCCGCAAGGTCTTTAATGCCTGATTCACCGTTGGAAATACCGTATGACGGTGCGAAGAAAATGCTGTTGGTTGACAACGTTGATGACAAACAATTCTTAGTTGAATTATTTAACTGTATGTATGATGAACTTCATAAACAGAAAAATAGGAAAGGTAAAAGGTGACACTATGCCGTTTGACTACAAAAAAGAGTACAAGGAATTTTATATGCCGAAAAACAAGCCGAATATAGTCGAAGTGCCGACTATGAATTTTATTGCCGTTCGTGGCAAGGGCGACCCTAATATTGAGGACGGTGAATACAAGCAGGCGATAGGCTTGCTGTATGCTGTAGCGTTTACCGTAAAAATGAGCAAGCTAGGCAGCCGCAAAATAGACGGTTATTTTGATTTTATTGTTCCGCCGTTAGAGGGTTTATGGTGGGCAACGCATTCCGAAACAGTCCAAGTCTTTGACATCTCACACAAGGAAAATTTAAACTGGATTTCTTTAATCAGACTTCCCGATTTCATTAATAAAGAAGATTTCGACTGGGCAATTGAAGAAGCGGCTAAAAAGAAGAAAACCGACTTTTCAAAGGTTAAGTTTTTTACGCACACCGAGGGATTATGTGTTCAGTGTATGCACATAGGGTCATATGACAATGAACCGGCAACAATTGAGCTTATGCACAGGTTCTCCAATGAATCGGGATATGAGATTGACATAACAGACAAACGTCTTCACCACGAAATATATTTGAGTGACCCAAGGCGAGCTAAACCCGAACGGCTTAAAACAGTTATCAGACTGCCGATTAAGAAAGCATAATTTTTAAGAACGAAAAATCATCGTCCAAATACTACAAAATAGTCATTGACAAAAAAACAAAGCTGCGGTCGGTTTCGTAAAGTAACGGTTTTCCATAATTATCTTCCAGTGTTAAAAACATATTCCGAAAACAAAAAAAGACTGCCTTAGCAGTCCTTTTTTGGGTCTAACATCTAACATCAAAATTACAAGGAAATACTCTGTAAACGCTCGGTATTATTGCGGAGTACGATGGTGACATGCTCCCACCACCTACGCTTCGCTTAGAGGTGGGGGCTTCTCGTTCAAGTACAGCAGCCTGTACAGTATCAGCGAGCTAACCCCGTGTGTCCCACGGTTTTGTTTTTATTAGTCTTTTTGGATCCTACGGGCTGACGACAATTCATCCCCGACCTATAGAGGTCGGAATCTTCTTGCCGAGGTAGGATAAA
The DNA here is from genome assembly GCA_902763835.1 of uncultured Ruminococcus sp. Classification (GTDB taxonomy): domain Bacteria; phylum Bacillota; class Clostridia; order Oscillospirales; family Acutalibacteraceae; genus RUG592. The sequence goes on from CACWTQ010000153.1 coordinate 1,788, forward strand.
ATCTGTATCTTATAGTAAGCGACATAAGTATTTGCTCAAAGCTCAAAGCTCAAAGCTCAAAGCTGTTGCACACTGCACATTTCACACTGCACACTGCACATTGCACATTCATATTGTTTTGTCGTTTACTATAACACAGATACTCAAAAAAAAATATATATTCCATAAACAGTGGGCATACCGATTTATCTCCGTCCCACTAGGTTATTGTTTCATAAGCCCCCCACTTAAAAAGTGGGGGAAAATCGCTGCGGAATGCTAAAAATCATTTGATAACAGCATCGCCTGTATCGCCCAGCAAGTTAAATCTAAAGAGCTTGCTTTCATCATCGGGATTCTCTGCAATGATGTAAGCTTCAGCGATTTTACCGCCCTCAATGAGCTGTGTCAAGCCTACGAGCTGGCAGAGCTTGCTCTTCAAGTTAAGGTGGTCGCCCTCTTTTGTTACCAAATATACATTACCTACGCAAGTGTCAAGCACGGCAAGGAATGCAGTAACATCAATGTCATGTAATTCAAGAATCGGTGTCATAAATTATTCCTCCTTATATAATTCGTGCCTACTTTGGATTTTCATCTCATTTCGGATGTATGCGGGTTGGAGATTTGTTTTCTCTCAACCTGTAATTTAATTATAACACATTTTATGTAAATGTCAACAAAAAAATTAATTTTGATTTGTGCAAGGGGCATATCAGACTATCAAATTGACCTAAAGATAAATCAATTTTTTGTTTATAAAAACGAAAAAATTGATTTATAAGAAAAATAAAGTTACAAAATTAAGTGTTGTTTTTATTGAATAACTCAAAAAGATATTTCAAGAAATTAACTCTTTTGTCACATTTGCCGTTTTTGATTTTTTCTTAATTTGGGGCTGGTTTTTTGGGTTAATGCCGGGATTAAATATAAAATCAACAAACATTATAACAAATATTATATTATCATAATGCGGATATATAAAATTTCTCTCCAATTTGTGTAAAGGTTCTCACCCCACTTAGTAAAACTCTTGCCATAGTACCTCTTGAAAACAATCAAACACAATAAAATTTAAATTTTAAATGCCGAAAAAAGCTGTGCTATCTCTTGATAACACAGCTTCTATTAAAATATTAAGTGGACCATCAGGGATTCGAACCCGGGACCTACCGGTTATGAGCCGGTTGCTCTAACCAACTGAGCTAATGGTCCATTCACATTGCCATATTATTATAACAGTATATCGGAGGTTTGTCAATAGCTTTTCGGAAATTTTTTTAAAATTGACCGATACTTTTTATTCGCCTGTTTATTTTTAATATCTGTACACTTAAAAAATTATAAAACTGGCTATTTTCAAACAGCCAGTTCTGTTGTATCATTATATTACTGACAGTCAGGAAAACAGGTGAAAAACATATGGCAAAAAAAGCAGCAGTAATAAACGACCTTTCGGGATTCGGAAAATGTTCTCTGAATGCGGCAATAGCCGTGCTTTCGGCATTCGGCATTCAGCCATGTTCCATTCCCACAGCGATTTTAACAAACCAAACTCAATTCCCGATTTACAAAACCGTTGACTTCACGGAGCATATGCCCGACTACATCGACATATGGAAAAAGAATAACGCTTCTTTCGACGGTATCTACAGCGGTTACATCGCCAACAGCAAACAGGTTGATTTTATCACGGAGTTCATTGATACATTTAAAGATCAAAATACTCTTGTCCTCGTTGACCCCGTTATGGGCGACAACGGCGAGGTCTATAGAGAGTACAGCCGTAAGATGTGCGATAAAATGGGCGAGCTTGCAGCAAAGGCGGATTTCATCACGCCGAACCTGACCGAGCTTTGCATTCTTACGGGAAACGATTATTTCAAGGTTTCGGGTCTGCCGTTTCGTGCGAAGATTTCCGCAGTTGAGGAAATGGCTTACAGCCTTGCCGATAAAAATAATCAGACCGTCACCGTAACAGGTATCATTGATGGTGATAAAATCTACAACGGTGTGTTTGGTCAAAATATCGAATTACTTGTTACCACCAAATATTATAATATAAGCTTTTCCGGAACGGGCGATTTATTTGCCTCAACATTTTTCGGAAGTCTTATGCAGGGTTTCAGCACTCAGAAGGCTCTCGAAACTGCCGGGAAGTTTATCGAGATATCAATACTTGATACTATTTGTCAGGAGGATATCGACCCGAATTACGGAGTTGAGTTTGAAAAAAACCTCGGCTATCTGATTAACGGCGAGCAACGCCCTCAGGAGATACGTGAAGATAGTTATTATTAATTTTAACTATACGTACCCTACCGATAGTTTTTGTTGTAATTATTATTGCACATACTAAAGCAAAGGATATATCGAATATGAAAAGCAACAGTGAAAAAATAAGACTACTCGCATTAACAGGACTTTTCGCCGCACTTATTACGGTAGCCACAACATTCGTAAGAATACCTGTGGCACACAACGGCTACTATCATGCAGGCGATTCAATCATTTACATAGCCGCAAGCCTACTTCCCGCACCGTATGCAATGCTTGCTTCATCGATAGGCGGAGCTATGGCAGATGTGGTTGCCGGTGCACCCGAGTGGATTTTGGCAACGGCTATTATCAAGCCTATCAACACTATTCCGTTTATTATTGTAAGGCATTTTCTGAAAAAACGCAGCAAAGACGACAAGATACTTCACCCTGCATATATAGCTATGCTTCTGCCTACAAGCCTGATTACAATTATCGGCTACTATTATATCGCAACAGGCATTATGTTCGGTTTTGACATTGCATTCCTTTCGATATTCGTAACAGGCTGGATGCAGCCCGTGGCAAGCGGTATTGTGTATCTCTTACTGGGTGCGGCTCTTGACGGAATTAAGTTCAAGTCAAAAATTTACCCAAGTTTAATGAGCGGCAGAACAAAGAGAATGGCATAATAATTTTTAAGAGAGGCGGAGCTGATTTATGCTTCACCTCTTTTAAAAGCTATAAATAAAATATTTTAATTAAGGAGTATTAAAATTATGAGTGAACAAAAAGACGCAATCTTATACACCTACTACAACAACGTATACCTCAACATCACAAATGCCTGTCCGTGCAACTGTGAATTCTGTATCCGCAGAACTACCGATACGGTCGGTGATTCGGGAAGTCTTTGGCTGTCGCATAATCCGCCGTTCGAGGAAGTGAAAAAAGCTATAGACCGCTTCGACTTCACAGGCTACACCGAAGCCGTTTTCTGCGGTTACGGCGAACCGACAAGCTCTCTTGATGTGCTTATCAAAACAGCGAAGTATCTTCACGAAAAGGGCATTAAAACACGTCTGAACACAAACGGTTTAGGTAATCTTATCCACAAAAGAGATATCACAAAGGATATCTGCGACAACATCGACTACATCTCCATAAGTCTGAACGCTCCGAATGCGGAGAAGTACAACGCTATCGTTCATCCTGCTTTCGGACTCAAATCGTTTGATGCTATGCTCGACTTCGGCAGACAGTGCAAGAAGTATACCGACAATGTAATTTTCTCCGTGGTTGACGTTATCGGTGAAGATGAAATTGCGGAATGTCAAAAGGTCTGCGACAGTGTAGGCGTACCTCTCAGGGTTCGTGAATATACCGCAACCTATGAATAATATCTAAATTTTAAAAGGAGCATAGTTTTTCTATGCTCCTTTTTTGACAGGTGACATACTCCCCCCACCTACGCTCCGGTGCACTCTCCTTAGGGAAAATTTCGGACGCGAGCAATAAAGGTTACCGAACTCAAGAAGTCGGTACGCGATTTTCGTCTGCCGTTGGCAGTTCGCTTAGAGGTGGGGGGCTTCTCGTTCAAGTACAGCACCCTGTACAGTATCAGCGAGCTAACCCCGTGTGTCCCACGGTTTTGTTTTTATTAGTCTTTTTGGATATATTCT
>CACWTQ010000154.1 GCA_902763835.1 uncultured Ruminococcus sp.
TAAGCTTTGTAATGACATGAATATTGATATTTCTGATTTATCTTGTTTTGCGGTATGTAACGAATTACATACCCCCTAATTCAAAACGTTACAGATTAATAGTAAAAAACACCTATACAAAAATCCAAAGCGTTTTGCATAGGTGTAAATTTTTAAAATAAATTAAATTTCGGCATACTTTAAGATAATATCATTGAGATCAATGCCATTATTTCTAAGGTTAATCATATCTTTCGCCGGATTGGTTCTGTTCTTAACTCTTTCATAAAGAGGTTTCAGGAACTCTTCTTCGCCTAATCCACGTTCTTTTAATCCGTCCGAAATAATGTCAAGTACTTTTTCCATAAGCTGATAAAGCTTGTCCGGGTCAACGAACTCCGGAAGCTTGGTATACAAGAACATCTTGCGAAGCTCCGTTGCCGTATATCCGTTATTGTAAATAACAGTATCTGATTCAAAAAGGTCGTTAAGCTCTCTGAAACGTTTTTTAGCACCGATATGGAAAGCCGCAACCGACATACTATCCTTAATCGGCTGACAGCAGACACTTCTGAATTCAACCGTACCACGGAATGTCATATCCTCAAATTTAAACGTTCTAAGATATCTGATATCATCGGGATTGGGTTTCACTGTGATATTCTTATACTCTCCGTTATCGTAATACTCTCCGATAATTTCATCTGTATTAATATAATCGGCAAATCTTATCGGCTCAAAGTTAATATACTTATCGCCACGTTCAACACAATAAATACTTGTAGTACTGATATATGTCAAAATGTCTTCAACAGATTCAAAATCCGAATTGTACATACCGATATTATGTGGGTTTATGCCGTGCGTGCTGTTCTCCCAGAAAAAGTCACGATAACAGACAATATCTTCGTGTTCATCAAGGATAACAGAGTTTGAAAATATCAAAGCTTTGAGCGGTTCAAGCTTTGAAAATACATTCAGAATCACAGGAAGTTCATCATATGCAATGTCAAGCTGAACTTGCGAAGCACTCGAAAATGTTCCGTACTCGGGGTATTCATGGAAATACATAGGAATATTTAAATATTTTTTGTAGGATTTTAAATGGTGGAACAGCATTCTGTATCTGCCGTTCGGGATTGGTACATTATGATTGTAAATTCTGTACGGATTTACACCCATACCTGTCAATGTGTAGTTGTACACCTTAAACTCAGACTGCAAATATTTATAATAATCTTGAAATCTCTCCCAAACTGTAAAAATGCTGCACTCCTTGCCTAAAGATAATTCAAGATTATTATAAGAGCAGTCGTAAGATAAAATATCGCCGTTTTCTTTATTAGATGCGGAATAAATATTTCCCTCATCGTCTATTCCGGCAATATCAAAGTTGAAGTGATCGATAAACTTCTTTGTAACACTGTGTACATTATTAAAATCAACAGCCTCTTTGTTCAAATTGACAATCGGCATTTCAATCTCTATTCCCATACAGCATTTGCGTTCACTTTTGGTGGGCTTGATATACCTATCAAACAAAAGCTGTTTTATCTCGTTAGTTTCCATAATTTTATTCTCTCCTTAAAGACCTGAGAAAATTCTATACAGGTTCTTCATATTCTCTTCATTATCAATATATTCATTATTATGCTTCTTTCCGTAGGAAATAAAACGTCCGTCCTTTATTGCGGTCAAGGTAGTAAACGGAACACTTTTCCAACTCTCAAAAGAAAGAGGTCGAGTAGATATTGCAATGTTGTTGTACTTTTCAAGATAATAAAGAGAATTCTTGTAATTAGTATGAATATACAAATACTCACCGTCGTAAATAATCAAATTAAGCTTATTGTTTTTCGACATATCGGCAACAATCTGGTCAAGAAGGTTAAATCGCTCTTCAAAACTCAACGGACGGAACAAATTCTTTTGAGCCGTATTTATTTTGTCAACTGTATAAAGCAAAATTCTTTCACTGTCCGTATCGCCAGACTGATACTTTATAAAGTTTCTGAGCGGAAGATAATCAAAGATCGTACCGTTATGTATAAGTGTCCACCTGCGGTTAAAATTATCTCTCTTATGGTAAGGGTGACAATTTTTCCTGTAAACATTACCGATAGTCGCAAATCTTATATGAGCCAATATCATACTTGAGCATATCGGAGTGGAAAGCTTTTCTTTTAAATAGTTACTCTTGGAAGCTTGCAGCGATTCTTTCTCAATACACAGCTGTCCGTCATATAAATAAGCAAGACCCCAACCATGAGGGTGCTTATCACTGTGACTGTAGAATTCTTTCAAATAATCGTTTACAAGCTCTTCCTTTTCGGAACTAAACCCAAAAAGCTCGCACATTTCAATCACTCCCCATTCAATAATTCATCGGCATACCTTTCAGAAAGCCTGATTCCTTTCTTAACATAATCGTCACCGAATTCAGCCGCAACGATATTTGCATAACGCTTTTCGGTGTTTATGATTTTATTTTTTTGATAAAAAATAATTTTCGATACAAAATCAAAATCCTTAAAATATTCTTCTATTTCATTAATAGTATCAAGAGCATGCTGCCGAACGGATTTCACATTTCCGTTAAATGTGATAACTACCGTATCATCAAAGCTTGCAGCTTTCTTTTCATTTAATACGGCATTTATCTGTGATTCGGCATCAAAAATAAAATCATCTTTAGAAATAAGATACAATATTAAAATATGTATAAATTCAATATCCTCTTTAAAAATACCGATCGGCGACAGCGGATTATCGTCAAACATTCTTATCTCGACATGGTTAATTCCCTTTTCAAGAAGATTTTCAAGAGAATTATCTCCTCTGGGCTTAAGCCTTACAGGATAATACAGTTCTGAAGCCGAACGAAGCTTTCCGTTTTCCACATAGCTATTAATGCTTGAAACATAGCTTTTTAGACTGTCATAGGATATAATCGGTGTAAAATCGTTCCAGTAACCGATTTCGCTGCATCTGGCTGAAGAGTAACCCGAAAGCACCGATTTGCCTATAGCCTCACCTTTCAAAAAAGAACCGTCCATTATGGGACTCGCTGCGGTAAGATAAACTATAAGCCACGCATAGTTTACAATTTTCTTTGAAAGCTCCAGATAAAGGTTGTTCTTAAAATCAACGAAAGTTTTATCTTCAGCATTTTTATAAATGTTTCTTAAAAAACTCTCTGTAAACGAAAAATTAAAATGTATGCCCGAATAAAGCATTTTCATTTTTCCGTATTTTTCAGCCAAATATTCTCTGTACAAACTCTTATTCTGCATATCTCCGTCAAAAATCGCGACAAATATATCATTCTCATCACGAACATAAGGTGGATTTGAAAACGACCACAGAAATTCACGACCCGTAGGCAAATCACGGAGCGTTTCCGCTGCGAGCTTATGAAGAGATTTCAAGCTTCTACAGACTTCTTCGGCACTGTTGAAAACATCTGTAACAAACTCAGTCTGACTTTCACAGAAATCCTTTTGAATATTGGGGTTATCGCCAAAAGGGTGCTTGGTGTGAGAAATAAAACCATCCTTGTTAATTCGCAGACATTCTTTTTCCAAACCGAATTCAGCTGAGAAAAAAACTTTTTTCAACTCTTCATCATTAAAATCTAAATTCATAAATTCATCTCTATTCTAATCTATCCAATTCATATTGGTTTTATAGGATTTATATTATTTATATATTATCACACTCTTCCCAATATGTCAAGATATAAATTTTATTTTTTAATTTTTTTCGACGGTTGTTTTACTGACCGAACTCACAAAACACATTCTCTCGTGTTGCTATCTCGCTGATCGTGTGTTCTCCCTGCAAAATTTCAATCACTATTTTGCTCTTGTACTCTGCTGTATATGTTGTTCGCTCTCCCATAAATTTGACCTCCGTTTTTTCTTTTGCTTTATTTTCATTATATCATGGTCACTTGTTTTTTTTTCAATCCCTTGTCTTTATTTATGGTTACTATTCACACTCTAACCTAAGATAAAAATGGGAGAAAACTCTAAGAAATCAAAAGCCTCAAATCTCGTAAAATCGAGGTTTTGGGGCATTTTTG
>CACWTQ010000155.1 GCA_902763835.1 uncultured Ruminococcus sp.
ACCTTGAAATACGTCAGTATTCCTGCGGTGTTGTGCCTAACACAGAACAAATTATCCTGCGTCTAAATTGTTCAACTTATTTCCCAACAGTTCCTAACAGAAAGGATTTGAGTAAAATGGATATGATAGAGCTTGCAAGACAGATAGGCAGGGAAATCCAGCAAGACGAAACATATATAAAAATGCGTCTTGCGGAGCAGACAAGCGAAGCGGACGAAGAGCTTCAGGAGCTTATCACAAACTTTAACATAAAGAGAATGGCAATCAACAACGAAGCTTCAAAGGTTGACAAGAACGAGGAGAAAATTCAGGAACTAAATAAGGAAATGCGTCATCTTTATGCACAGGTTATGCAGAACGAAAATATGGTTAATTACAATAGGGCAAAGAAAGACTTTGACGAAAAACTTCAAAGAGTGCTTGCAATTATCCAAAACTCGGCAGACGGTGACGACCCCGAAACCACAGACTTTATAGGAGGTATGGGCTGTTCGGGAAGATGCAGTTCCTGCGGAGGCTGCGGCTGATAGCGTGCCTTACGGCGAATGAGATTTTATATTTAATCAACTGTTTAAGAAAAATAATGTGCAAAGCACAATTCATATTGCGAAGCAATACAATTTCGGAGGTGGAAATATGGCGGAATTATCCCCTATGATGAAACAATATTTCAGTATCAAGGAGCAGAACAAGGACAGCATATTATTCTTTAGATTGGGTGACTTTTACGAGATGTTCTATGACGATGCAATTCTTGTATCGAGAGAACTCGAACTTACCCTAACAGGCAGGGACTGCGGTCAGGAGGAGCGTGCCCCTATGTGCGGCGTGCCGTATCACAGCAGTGAAACGTATATTGCAAAGCTTGTCGAAAAGGGCTACAAGGTCGCTATCTGCGAGCAGACGGAAGACCCCACAACCGCAAAGGGTATAGTTAAGCGTGAGATAATCAGAGTTATCACACCCGGCACGGTTATGGAAGATACTATGCTTGATGAGTCCAGAAATAATTTCATATGCTCGGTGTTCACGTTCGGGGATAAGTATTCTATATCATTCTGCGATGTTTCCACGGGTGAGCTTTATTGCTGCGACATTGAGATAACTAAAGACGGTTCGCAGATGAAAAGCGAACTTGCACGGTATAACCCAAGTGAAATGCTTATCGGCGGTGAGGTTGACAAGTTAAAACCGATAGTTTCGTTTATCAACGACAAGATGAAAGTTTCCGTTGAAATGCTTGAGGACGAATATTTTGACTATGACAACGCAGTGAAAACTGTTCTTGCACATTTCAAAAAGGATAGTCTTGAAGAGTTATCTCTTGAAAATTATGACGGAGTAGTCCGTTCTCTCGGTTGTCTTTTGATTTATCTTTCAAAGACGCAGATATCGGGACTTGAAAGAATAAATCACGTTGAGCTGTACGGCGAAGACCGCTTTATGCACCTTGATTTTAACACAAAGAGAAATCTTGAGCTTACCGAAACTATGCGTACAAAGGAAAAGAAAGGTTCTCTTCTCTGGGTTCTCGACAACACGAAAACAGCTATGGGAAAGCGTTTAATCAGACGCTGGATAGAACAGCCTTTAATCAGCTGTGCGGCGATTATCCGCCGTCAGAATGCCGTTGAGGAGCTTGTCGGAGATGCAGTACTCCGAGGTGAAACTATCGCTTCATTGACAGGTATTTTTGATATTGAACGTATTATGACTAAGATAGTTTTCGGGTCGGCAAATGCCCGAGATTTGCGTTCGCTTGAATCGGCTTTCGGAAAGATTCCCGAAATAAAAGCTAATCTCGAAAATGCTTCCTCTGCGGAGCTGAGGGATATCTATGCAAGTATAGATACACTTGAAGATATGAGAGATTTAATCGACAGGGCAATTGTCGAAGACCCGCCGTTTTCGGTGCGTGAGGGCAATATTATCCGTGAGGGTTTCAGCAAGGAGATTGATTATCTCAAAGGCGATATGTCGGATTCAACGGGTGTGCTTGCAAAGCTTGAAGCGGAGCAGCGAGAAAAGACGGGTATTCCTAAACTGAAAATAGGCTATAACAGAGTTTTCGGTTACTATATAGAGGTTTCCAATTCATATAAAAAACTTGTTCCCGATACATATATAAGAAAACAGACCCTTACAAACTGCGAGCGTTACATAACTCCCGAGCTTAAAGAATTAGAGGGAAAAATTCTCGGGGCAAAGGATAGGGCTATTGCACTTGAATATCAGCTGTTTGTGAAAGTGCGTGATAAGATTGCGGAGAATCTTGAAAGAATAGGAAACACCGCAAGAGCAATTGCAAGGCTTGATGTTTTGACTTCATTTGCGGTTGTTGCGGTTGATATGAGGTACTGCCGACCCGATGTTAATTTGAACGGCGAAATTGTCATTAAGGACGGCAGACACCCTGTTGTAGAAAAGCTTTTGAGCGATACTCCGTTTGTGCCGAATGACGTAACGCTTGACGGAAAAGATAACAGAGTTGCGATTATCACGGGTCCGAATATGGCAGGTAAATCAACGTATATGCGTCAGACTGCACTTATAGTTTTAATGGCTCAGATAGGTTCGTTTGTTCCTGCGAGCAGTGCGAAGATTGCCATAACCGATGCAATTTATACAAGGGTCGGAGCAAGCGACGATTTGGCAAGCGGTCAGTCTACTTTTATGGTAGAGATGAACGAAGTGGCGGAAATTATAAAAAATGCCACTTCACAAAGTCTGCTTATTCTTGACGAAATCGGCAGAGGTACTTCGACATTTGACGGAATGAGCATTGCAAGGGCAGTGCTTGAATATGTTGCCGATAAAAAGAAACTCGGTGCAAGGGCATTGTTTGCGACGCATTATCACGAGCTTACAGTTATGGAGGAGCTTCTGGACGGTGTTAAGAATTATAATATTGCCGTTAAAAAGCGTGGCGACGATATAACATTTTTAAGACGGATAGTTCCGGGCGGTGCGGACGACAGCTACGGAATTGAGGTTGCAAAGCTTGCAGGTCTGCCCGATTCGGTAATTACGAGGGCAAAGGCTATTTTAAAAGAGCTTGAAAGCGGAAAGAAAACGGAAGGTCCGAAGAAGAGAAAGAAAGAAGTTATCACAGAGCCCGAACCGCAGATGTCACTGTTGGGTTCGGATAATTCAAAGGTTGAGGATTTTGTGCGTGAGCTTGACGTTAATACTCTTACTCCGATTGAAGCTTTGAATAAACTTTATGAACTTAAGAATATGATAATATAGTGCGTAATTGTGGTGGTCGGAAGTTTTGTGGGCGATATAAAGATTTGAGATTAGGAGTTTTATTAATCACTAATCGCAGACCGCTGAACAAACCGACAAACAGAAAAAATTGGGAAAGGAAGCTGCCGATTATGAAAAACGAATTTCAGGTTACAAAAGAACTTTATATGTCGTGGGGCAAAGAAAATATGCGTAAAGGCTCACGGGTAAAATTTAGAATTCTTTGGAGCTTTACGGCAGTATTGCTTGTTGTTTTTATTTTGCTTTTGAATATGTCGGGTGACGGCAGAGCATATTTGTATGTGTATGCCGTGACAATGATGAGTTATTGTATTTACAGAGCATTTTTCAGAGATTTGGTTCTGACCGCTTCTCAGTACAGAAGAAATATGAAAATTTTAGACGGTGAAAACTGGATAAGAACCATTGAATTTAAGGAAGATGAAATTGTCAGCACGGACGGCAATGTTACAATAAGAACTCCCTACAGCGAAATCGCCGGAATGAGAGATGACGGAAATAAAATCTGGTTAGATACAAAAAAGAAAATGGTTATCAGGCTTTACAAGGATAAGTTTGTAGGAGGAGATTTTGAGAAATTCAAAAAATTCATTTCTGTTAAAATAGGGGAGTGAGTTTTTATGAATTTCACAGAGGAATTAGGAACTGTTGGGAAATAAGTTGAACAATTTAGACGCAGGATAATTTGTTCTGTGTTAGGCACAACACCGCAGGAATACTGACGTATTTCAAGG
>CACWTQ010000156.1 GCA_902763835.1 uncultured Ruminococcus sp.
ATTAGCCGTATTAGGGTGTGTTAAAATTTAAGTTTTTTCGATGGTTAAGCCATTTTTATCGACTTTACCTCCCTAAAAATCGAACGTTACAGATTAAATAACAAACGGAAGTGAAAAAATTGAACAGCTGTTTTTATAAATATCTTATCATATTCTCAATACTAATACTGGTAATTTCCGCCGATACAATCACCGTGCAAGCCGAAGAAATTGTAGAGAGCAGCGACACAGCAGAAATCATTAACAGACTTTATCACGAAGTAGGAGCGGACGAGCTTTATTACAATATTCCCGATGAGGCGAGGGATTTCCTAAGCGAAATAAAATTTGAAAGCTTCAAACCCGACAGCACCGATAAAGTCACAATTGAAACTATCTTTGAAGGCATTGTTTACATATTAAAAGAAAATGTTTTAGAACCGTTCAGAATCTTAATTTGCGTTATAGGAATTATTTTGATTACAGCAATGTTCGACACACTTAAAAGCAGTTCTTTAAGCAGTTCGCTAGACAGTACACTGTCTGTAATTTCTGCACTCTGTATGGTTTCGATTTTAGCACCCTCAATGCTTGTTTTAATAGATACATTGTCGGAAACAATTATAAATGCAAGTAACTTTATGATATTGTATGTACCCGTTATTACAACCCTTATAATCACCTCGGGTCAGCCTTTAAGCGGAAGTATGTTCTACGGAGTGATGATTTACGTCAGCAATGCGATTTTGCAGATAGAATCAAAAATAATTATTCCTCTTTTAAAGTGCATTATATCAATGTCAATTGTAACTTCTGTATCAACTAAGGTTTCCCTTGATGGTATAATAAATCTTTTCAAAAAAACTATCAAATGGATTTTGACATTTTGTATGTCGCTGTTTGTTGCATTTATGACGATGAAATCCATAGTCGCTGTTTCGGAGGACAGCATTTCAAACAAGGCAGTGAAATTTGCAATAAGCAACTTTGTTCCGCTTGTCGGAGGTGCTTTAAGCGATGCCTATCAGACTGTTATAAGCTGCGTTACGGTGCTGAAATCGGGTGTCGGAGTTGCGGCAATGGCAGCGGTGTTTGCTATATTCTTGCCTGCCGTTGCAAAGTGTGTTATCTGGCAGTTTGTAATTGCTGTAAGTATTTCCGTCTGTGATATTTTTAATATCGGAAAAACTTCATCACTCCTCAATTCTCTGGCGGCGGCGGTTTCCACAATATGTGCGATTCTTCTCTGTACAATGGTTATTTATATTATCAGTACGGCGATTATTATAATAGTTGGTGGTTGAATGAACGGATTGAATTTATGGATAGTTGAACTGTGTGTATGTGCCGTGGCGATTGCAGTTGCCGAAAATCTAATGCCCGAGGGCAATGTAAAGAAAGCGGTCTATTTTGTGCTGGGAATTGTTGTTGTAATTTGTTTTATATCGCCAATTGAAAATATTGAGCTTGCGGCAATAGAGATAAAAAACGAAACTGATTTATTGAATGAAAATACAGACTGGCTCAACCGCACAACAGACGAGATGTTTAAAAGCAACGTAAAAATACTGATTGAAAAGTGCCTTGCCGATATTGATGTTAAAGCAAAAAATATTTACGTACATACGGATATTAACGAGGACAACTGCATATTTATTGACAAGGTGAGAATCACTTTATCCCCTGAATACACCGACAGAATCGATGAAACAGCCGATGAAATTTACAGAACACTCGGAATTAATGCAGATGTAATAATAAGACAGAAAGGAATAAAAAATGAAATTGGACATTAAAAAATTATTGTCGAATGTATCGGCGGATAAGAAGCGAGCTTTTATTGTTGTTCTCGGAATTGCGGGGATAGTACTGATTTTTTTATCCAATTTCATACATACCGAAAGCGGCAGCACGGAGGAATCTGTGCCGCAGGAGAGTGAACCCTTGACAGTCGAGAGTTATCGAAAGCAGCTTGAAGAGGAACTTACAAGGATAGTTTCCGCAATAGACGGTGCAGGCAAAGTGGAAATTCTCATCACAATGGACAGCACAATTGAGGACGTTTATATTCTTGAAAAAAACGTCAACGAAAAATCAGTCAACAACAGCGACGAAAATGCTGTCGAAAGTGAAACCGAATATAAGGAGGAAAACGAATATGTGATTATAAAAAGCAAAGACGGAAGCGAACAGACAGTACTTCAAAAACAGGTTATGCCGAAAATACGAGGTGTGCTTGTAGTTTGCGACGGCGGAGGAAATTCAGTTACAAGAGAGAAAATCACTCAGGCGGTTGCAAGCGTTTTGAATATATCCAGCGGTAAAGTTTATGTAACCTATTAAGCCGTTAATTATCATTTTTTGGAGGTAAAATATGAGTTTCGGAAAAAGAGAATTAATTATGTCAGCACTTGTTGTGTCGCTTGGAGCGGCGGTTTATCTCAATTGGCAGTTCGGAGCGAATGCCGATAAGCTTGATGTCAAGAACAATGATGATGATTTGGGAGTTGCACATTATGTAAATGCAAATATAGCAACCTCAGATACAGCTTCAAAAAAAGCCAAGTCCGACACATCTTCAAAGACTTCAAGCGTAAACTCCGAGCTATCCGAAACGGAGGACTATTTCTCAAGAGTGCGTCTTGAACGCAAGCAAACTCAGGACGAAATGATTGAGCTTGCAAGGAGTATTGTTGAAGCTACCGAAACAAGCGGAAAGGGCAAGGAAGAGGCTGTCAAGCAGCTTAACGACCTTTCAAACATAGTTCAGCAGCAGGGCAATATCGAAAACCTTGTCAAAGCAAAAGGTTTCGAGGACTGCGTTGCATTTATCCAGAACGGCGAATGTAGCGTAGTAGTAACAGGCAAGGAACTTAAATCCGATTTGCTGATCGCAATTAAAGACATCGTTATGGGGCAGAGCGGAATCGAGTTTGATAAAATCAGAGTAACACAAATCTAACGTGATTTTTCTCCTAAATTGCAAAACGGGCGAGGAATGTTTTTACAGCCTCGTCCGTTTTGTGTTTTGTGTATTTTTATTGTTTCTTTCCTGCCATACTCAGTATAGTATCCGCTGCCTCGGAAACTCCGCCGCATTTTTTGAAACTGTCCGAAATTTTCTTTGCATTCGTCTTAAATGAAGAATCATCGAGAACATTCTCAACAGCTTTTTTTATTTGCGACGGATTATTCTTTTTCAAAGGCAAGCCTGCACCCATTGTTTCAAGCTGTCTTGCAACACCGCCCTGTTCGGGAGTTTGAGGATAAGTCACAAGCGGCACACCGAAATACAGGCTTTCATTTGCCGAGTTCATACCGCAGTGAGAAATAAATACATCAGCCTTTTTCAATACCGCCATTTGGTCAATATATGAATAAACAGCTATATTTTCCGGCAGTACTCCCAACGAAGCAATATCAAACGATTTGCCCGCAGAAATAACAATCTGATAATCACTGCCCTTGAAAGCCTTTATGCAGCTAGTGAAGAAATCTGCTTTAAGATTATTGACCGTGCCAAGCGAAATATAAACGAGCTTGTCGGCAGTTTTTTCAAACTCTCCGTAAGCCTCCCTTATGGACGGACCTATAAAATGGTACTTATCGGAAAATGTATCTGCAAATGGCTGAAACTCCTTGGAAGTATAGACTACAGTAGTTGTGTCATTATCATTCTGAACTATGTCCAGGATAGTTTCGGCAGGGTAGCCCTTTTTCCTCAGCGGTTCAAGCAGTTTTTTAGTTTTTGGTATAGCGGCTATCATCTTTATCGTATCAAAAAAAGATGTCTTCATAATCGAAGAGGAGTAGCGATTAAATGCGAAAGTTGTTGTTGACGAAACAAAAGGTATTCCAAGCTTCATAGCAATAAGCTTTCCCCAGTATGCAACAGAATCACCGACAATGACATCGGGTTTCATTTCCGATATTTGCTTTGTAACAGGTTCGTCCATTGCAAGCACAGCTTTTACAATAAGCTTTGTGGAGAATACCATATCTTTTCCAACCTTG
>CACWTQ010000157.1 GCA_902763835.1 uncultured Ruminococcus sp.
AAGTTCAGACTATTTATTCATATAATAAAGCTATTCAAAATGAAGACGGCTCTATGAAGAGTTTCAGTGAAACGCTTGCTTTTCTCCGTGAAAATCTGAAAGATAAATCCGAAGCCGAAAAATCGGCGGCTGTGAGTACGATTTTCGGTTCACAGGCTATGGGCGGTATGCTTGCTCTCATAAATACGTCCGATGAAGATTTAGGAAAATTAACATCTGCTATTGATAATTGTGACGGAAAAACACAGGAAATGGCTGATACAATGCAGGATAACTTATCCGGTCAGCTCACCATTTTGAAAAGTCAGCTGCAAGAGCTGGCTATTTCTTTCGGTGAGATTTTATTACCGAAAATAAAAGAGATAGTATCATGGGTTCAGGGAGTTATCGATAAACTGAACGCTATGGACGAGAAAACAAAAACAACCATTGTAGCTGTATCACTGATAGCGGCTGCGATAGGTCCCGTTTTAATTGTTCTCGGAAAATTCATCGGCGGCATAGGCGGAGCAATTTCTACATTCTCAAAAATGGGTTCTGCGATAGGCGGCTTTATGGGTAAGATGGGCGGATTCAGCGGTATTTTTTCCAAGATAGGAACAGCTATCAGCGGAATATCAGCACCTGTGTTGGCGGTTGTGGCGGTTATAGCCATTCTTGTTGCAGCTTTTGTTCATCTATGGAAAAATAACGAAAATTTCAGAAACAACATCATAGCAATCTGGGAAGGTATTGTATCCAAAATACAGACTTTCATTGAAGCAATAAAAGAGCGTTTTTCATCACTCAACATAGATTTCAGTACAGTTGTAGAAGTCCTTAAAAATCTCTGGGATAGTTTTTGTAACGTCATTGCACCCGTATTCGAGAGTGCTTTTCAGTTAATATCAGATACATTATCTGCCGTACTCGATGTTCTTGTCGGTGTGCTTGATGTATTTATCGGAATATTCACAGGCAATTGGGAGCAGGTATGGGAAGGTATAAAGGGAATATTCGTTGCTCTTTGGGATTTTATTGTCAACACATTAAAAAATGTTCTCAATATGCTCAAAAATATAGCGGACAATATCTTACAGCTGTGGGGTACTAATTGGGAGAACTTTTGGGGAACAATCAAAGATTTTTACGTTAATCTTTGGAACTCTATTGTTACATTCTTTTCGGGAATACTTACTTCTATAAAAGAGAAAGCAGTAGCAATATTCACATCTATTTCCGAGTTTTTCACAAATGTGTGGAATACAATATCGGGAGTTATGAATACTATCAAAGAAACAATAACCACCGTTTGGACAGCTATCTATACATTTTTCGAGCCGTTACTGTCAGCGTTTGCATATCTCTTTGAAACGATATGGACAGCGATAAAAATTCTGATACACAATGCAGTTACGGCAATTCACGATAAAATTGTTGAAATCTGGAACGCAATATACGGCTTTTTAGAGCCGATATTAACAACTATTTTCAATATCTACAAAACCATATGGACTGCGATTTTTACAACAATTTTCACGGTCTTTAATAACGTGAAAAATTTCATAACCACAGTTTGGAACGCTATCGTATCTTTCCTTACTCCGATTTTAAACGGAATAAAAAATACAGTAAGCAATATCTTTAATGGTATAAAAACAAATATTTCTAATATTATGAATAACATCAAAACCAATATTCTTAATATTTGGAATAACGTAAAAAGCGGTGTTTCAAGCAAAATAAACGGCATTAAGGATAAAATAGTTGAGGGTTTCAACAACGCTGTAAATTATGTCAAAGGACTTATCGGCAGTGCGTGGTCTTGGGGTGCCGATATGGTTCAGAATATTATCAACGGACTTCGTGATAAAATCAACGATTTGGCAAATGCTGTTGTTGACGTTGCGAATACAATTCGTGATTATCTGCACTTTTCTGTTCCCGATAAAGGTCCTTTAACAGATTATGAGAGTTGGATGCCTGATTTTATGCAAGGTATGGCTAAGGGAATAGAGAAAAGCAGAAGTCTTATTCAGGGTGCAATCAAAAATGTATCGGGAGATATGGTGATAAATCCGAATGTCAATGCTATGCTTAACGGAAATAATAATAATTCTGATTCAGCAAATTCGTCAAGCAGTAATCAGAATGTCACATACAATTTTAACCAGACAAACAACAGCCCGAAGTCGCTTTCACGATTTGAAATATATCGTCAAAGCAAGAACTTATTATCAACAGTAAAGAGGTAGGTGAGAATGTGTTTACATTGAAAATCAAAAATTTTAAAGACGAAACATACGAACTCACCCACAATTACGAACGCTACTATGTAAAATCCATAACTGGTTTAACACCACCGTCAGCTGTCATCAACACTTCTGTTAGCGGCAGTTATGACGGTTCTTTTTATAACTCCAGCAGACTGGAGCAAAGAAATATTGTTATCACTTTAGGTTTAAAAGGTAAGATAGAGGAAAATCGTCAAAGGCTTTATTCTATTTTTCCTTCTATTGAAATATAGATTCAGGAGTACCTAAAACAGCAAGTTTAATAGCTTTAAAAGAGTTAATACCATGCTTACGAGCAGTGCCAACATAAGACATCAAAGTTAAATATTCTGTAGCACCTTCCATGCTTCTGAAACAACCGGAAACCTTGGTTTTAACCTTTATATTTCTAATATCACGTTCCGCTTGATTGTTATCAAAAGGTACAAAAAGGTTTTCTAAAAAAAGGCAGACTGCTCCCTTGTATTTTCTAAGTCTGTCAATTAGACTTAGAACCTTGCCTTTCTTAGGTTTACCCCGTTTCCCTTTTTCTGTTTGCGGCAATGGATTTTCTTCATATGCAGTTTGAAGTATTTCATCATACCGCTTTTTGTAAACCCAAACAGATGACTTGCTTAATGATGATTTTCCATGTGCTATTGCTTTTTCTTTTGCTTTTTTCATCTTTAACAGCAACTTTTTAAACTCTGTTGCCCAAGTTTGTTCCGGGTGATTTTCTTCAACTCCGTTAAGCTCTCTAAGCAAATGAGCACAGCAAACCCCATGCGTTACATCTGAGAATTTCCAATAGGATTCCCAACAATCATGAATAATTATTCCTTTGTACTCCGGAAGTATATTTGCTGCTTTTATGCCTTCATATCCACGTTTTACATTAATTGTCATATATGTATAAAGTGCATTTGAAGCGTTATGAACCCAGTTCGTTTTGCCGTCAACACGAGTTCCCGTTTCATCACAATGAATCAAGTAAGAATCGGACAGCTTTTGTCTTATCATTTCAATTGTCGGTTTTACCTTTTCTGCACATCGTGTAACCATATTCTTTACAGTACCAGTGGACAACGGTATATTAAAAACGCTGCTCAGTATCTCATGTGTTCTGTTTATGCTTACAGCACCTACTGTGTTAAACGCTACAACCAATGCCGTTAAATTATCTCCATACTGTACATTGGATTTTATAGATGCAGGAAACTCACCCTCTTTTGCTTTACCACAAAGAAGGCACTCTTTTACAGATAACTTCTCATGTGCTGTTATCTGTACTTCTACAACTGTATCTATTACATGACGAGTTTCTTTTACGCAAGCCTTAGCCATGCACTCTGCACGATGTGGACAAGATTCGCAGTCATTATGCATATGCTTTTCTACAACATCAGCTTCAGACAGTACACTAAGATAGCTTCCTGTATGTCCTTCTTGACCACCGGGATTTTTTCCGCTTTTCTTTCGCAGACTTCTGTCTTTTTTCACCGGCTTCTTTTTCAATCCGTCACTTGAAGGTGGTTTTGAACTATTACCGGAGTTCTTTCCTAATTGCTCTCTCAGTTCTCTTATTGTTTCATTAAGTTTATTTACAGTGTCTGTTAAACTTTCTACCTGGGCAATTAGTTCAGCATTTTGATTTATCAAATAGTCAATAATTTCTTTTGCTTCCGGCATTTTCCCCACCTCCATCTATGTTTTTATTATATCATATCTCGTTACTTATATCTATACTTTATTTGATAAATTTATGCTTTTTTGATAGGCACTGAATAGTTACAAAAAGGATTGAATTTTTGCAATGCGAAAGGAATCCGAGGAAACAGGCTTAGAGCGGCTTGCTGTGAAGTGCTTGAAATATCCGAGTTTGATGAAGAATTATTCTCCAAGCAGATTGAAAAAATCGTGACCACAGATACCGATATACTTGAATTTTATTTCTATGACGGAAGAATGAAAACTGCAAAAATTCATTATTTCAGTCAGGAAGAGAAGAAGCACACAGACCCGCATACAAAAGTTTTCGGTTATGCTTGGAGCAGCAACGGCTATCAGATGATTACAAACGAGTGTGAAGCAGTCAAATTGATGTACCAATACTATTCAGAGGGAGCGGCGATCATTGAAATATCAAGACGGCTTGAAGCACAAGGTTTCAAAGCAAGAACGGCAATTTCAAGAAAACTAATAACTCGTGTTCTTGACAGCGATTTTTATATCGGACACAGAACTATAAAAGGACAGTTCACCGACAGCGGAGAAGATGAGTTTATCGAGAACGACCACGAACCTTTGATAGACCTTGAACTTAACAGAAAGGTCAAGGAGCGAAGACGTATGGAACTTGAAAAATTCTTTAACAGCAGAAAGAAGAGTGCAGAATGAGAAACGTTACAGTAATACCGCCGAGCATTGACAGGTACACAACAGCGCCTATCAGCAGTAAGGCTAAAAGAAAAGTCGCCGCCTATGCGAGAGTTTCGACAGAGCAGGAAGAACAGCAGTCATCGTATGAGGCACAGGTCGATTACTACACGAACTATATCAAAAGTCGTGATGACTGGGAATTTGTGTCGGTATATGCGGACGCTGGAATTACAGGTACGAGTACTTGTAACAGAGAGGGATTTAAGCGTATGATTAATGACGCAATAGCCGGCAAAATTGACCTTATTATTACAAAAAGTGTGAGCAGATTTGCAAGAAATACGGTTGATAGTTTGACGAATATTCGACTTCTAAAAGAACATGGCACTGAAATATTTTTCGAGAAAGAGCAAATATGGACTTTTCAAAATTCAGGAGAAATACTTTTGACGTTGCTCGTAAGTATGAGTCAGGAAGAATCTCGCTCCATTTCGGAAAATGTGCTGTGGGGTGTCAGGAAGAAAATGTCTGACGGAAAGTTCAGTATGTCTTACAGCACTTTTCTCGGATATGATAAGGGTGAAGACGGAACACTTGTTATTAACGAGGAGCAAGCTGTGGTAATTAGAAAAATCTATAAGCTTTATCTTGAGGGATTAAGTACTCACACTATCGCAAATATTCTTACAGAAGAGGGCATAAAAACTCCAAAAGGTAAAGATAAGTGGTCGCAGTCTACTGTTTTGAGTATATTAACAAATGAAAAGTATTCTGGAAACGCTGTTTTACAAAAGACGTACACTGAGTCATTTTTAACACATAAGTCCGTAAAAAATGACGGCAGACTGCCGCAGTATTACGTTGAAGACAGTCATCCTGCAATCGTGAGCAACGAGATATTTGAACTGGTTCAACAGGAGAGAGAACGCAGAAAAAAGACCGAGGGACATTACAGCGGACACAATATTTTCTCGTCAAAAATTATATGCGGTGAGTGCGGACACTTTTACGGCTCAAAGCTTTGGCACTCCACCGATAAATACCGCTGCACAGTTTATCGCTGCAACCAAAAGTACAAGAAAGGCGAAGGTCACATAAAGTGCGGAACACCGCATTTAAAGGAAGAGCAGATAAAGGCTTGTTTTATAGTTGCAGTGAACGAGCTTATCAAGAACAAGAATGAGATTATTTCAAATCTTGAAACTGCCAAAAAGCTGTTATGCAGTAATGATTCCATTGAAGCAGAGTGCAGTGAACTGCAAAAAGAGCTGAATGTGATAGTGAACAAAGTACAAATGTACATATCGGAAAATGCAAGAGTAGTTCAAGACCAAGCTGAATATCGCAGCCGATACAACGAGCTTGTGGGGAAATATGAGAGCCTGAAAACACAGATAGAAGAAAAAGAACAGCTGATTTCCGACAATATTGCGAAGAGCAGAATTTTTGATGTTTTTATCAAGGAACTAAAGAAACAGCAAGGACTTGTAACAGAGTTTGACGAAAACCTGTGGTGCAGCTTGGTTGAAACGATGACGGTTTACAGCAAAGAGAAGATTGTGGTAAGGTTCAAAAACGGAATGGAGATAGTCACAGCAAAATAATAGGTGGTGTCACAAAACAGTTGAATAATCAAAACTACGTTCAAAGAAAAAAATATTAATAAAAGTTCCTATTACAGATTCATGAATATCTTTGTCTTTT
>CACWTQ010000158.1 GCA_902763835.1 uncultured Ruminococcus sp.
AAATCTCATCGGCATATTGGGGTTAAAAGTAGACTGCTGTTCATAAAAATTCATAATGTTGTTCACAAGAAATGATACATCATTTTTCATTTTCATATATACAGCGTCTTGAATAGTCGTAATCTGTATATCATCGGCATTGGTATATGATGTATAGTTAATTGCATTATATAAACTTAATGTCCATTCCTTGTTTTCGGGATTTCCGAAAATGAATTTGAACAGTCTGTCTTTATATTCTCTGTTTGTTCTGCTTTGTTTTTTGTTTTTCTTTTTTCTTCTCTTTTTGCGTTTCTTTTTGTCTTCCTGTTTTAATTCGTCTTTGTCTTGGTTCTCCTTTATATCGGGCATTGCAATCACCTCTTTCTATATTTATTTTAACATATTGTATTTATAATTGCAACAGAAATTTTTAATGCGTAATTGTTCCCAAAACAAAAACTCCCCCTACATCACAATTTTACAACTGCACTATAAAGGAAGTTTTATTTTATAGTATTCCGAAAACGGATTAATCCTCAATTACACCTTTTGTAATTCCGTAAACTCTGAAAAAGAAACACCAATCGTCCGTTTCAATAACCCAGTATGGATTATCTTCTTTATCCTTAAAAAGGAATGCCGAACCCAGTCTGTCGGTATAGTTGAAGTCTTTCATAACCGTATCTTTAAAAGACCAGCCGCTTCTTGCCAGAACATAATCGAACTCTTCCGATTCACGAACTTTCACATAGTCCTTGATATTAAGATTAACATCAACAACATCACGGAAAGTCGCCGAACCCGTATCGTATTCGTCAAGATATCTGTTAATCATAACGGCGGAAAACAAACCTATTCCGACAAAAAGAATAATCACTAAGGAAACAATAACCGCAATAACTTTTTTCTTTTTCATATTATAACACCTAAATAAAAGCTATTGAAACAAATAAAATCGTTCACCGAATTAATTAGGAACTGTTGGGAAATAAGTTGAACAATTTAGACGCAGGATAATTTGTTCTGTGTTAGGAACTGTTGGGAAATAAGTTGAACAATTTAGACGCAGGATAATTTGTTCTGTGTTAGGCACAACACCGCAGGAATACTGACGTATTTCAAACACACAGGGCAAATTAGACAAGTATAAATGTTCAAGTTATTTTCTGACAGTTCCTTAAGCATTAAAAATCAGCTTCTTAGGAAAGCACCGACTTTTTCAAGCGACTTAATAGCTTTATTAACCGCACTTGTAGCCTGTTCGTCCGTCAAAGTACCCTCGGCACTTCTCAAAGTCAAGCTAAACGCAACGCTTTTCTTGCCCGGTAAAATCTGCTTGCCCTGATATACGTCAAACAGCTTCACGGATTCAAGATACTTTCCTGCACCCTCCTTGATTGCCTTTTCAAGCTCCAGTACAGGGATATCCTTATCACAGATAAGTGCAAGGTCACGGGTAACAGCCGGGTATTTCGGAAGAGGTTTATAATGCTTTTCAAGCTCCGCATATTCAAACATAGTGTCAACATTCAGACTGAAACAATAAACCCTTGTTCCGATTCCGTAGTTCTCACGCACTTTCGGGTGAATCTCACCGATAACACCGAACTGCTCACCGTTAATAGTCAAAACGGCACATCTGCCCGGGTGATATCCGAACTGTTCGCTGTCCGCTTTGATGTCGTAATTCTTAACACCTGCACGATCCAAAACCTGCTCCGCAACACCCTTTACTTTGAAGAAGTCTACACTCTCGCCGTAGAAGCCTGCTGTCAAAACATTCTTCTCGACAGGAAGCTTATCGGGAGTTGTCGGGATATACTCCTTTGCAATCTCAAAGAGATAAGCGTACTCGTTGCGGTTGTTGTAATTCTTTGAGAGAATTTCAAGCATTGACGGCAACGCTGTCGTTCTCATTATAGATGTATCCTCGCCGAGAGGATTCGAGATAACAACACTGTTTCTCAACGGGTGATTTTCGGGCATCTGAACCTTGTTGTAGTACTTCGGACTGATGAACGAATATGTCATAATCTCATTCAAGCCACGAGCGATAAGAGTATCGGTTATAGTCATATCAAATTTTTGACGAACACTGTATTTGCCCTGTGCACCGCCCTTGATAGCCGTTGACGGAATAACATTGTAGCCGTAGAAACGTGCGATTTCCTCCGCAATATCGGCTTTGTGCAAAAGGTCGGGACGGAATGTCGGAACAACTATTTCGTCACCCTCAATTTTACAGTCAATCTTTTCGAGAATAGTTTTCATCTCGTTTGCGGAAAGCTCCGTATTAAGGAAATGATTAATCCATTCGGGGTTGAACTTAATCTTTACAGGCTCACTCTTTGACTTATCGTCAATGATAACACCGTCGAGAACATCACCTGCATCAAGAAGCTGTACAAGCTCGCAGGCTCTTTCAAGTGCAGGAATACAGGAATTCGGGTCAAGACCCTTTTCGTATCTTGAAGAAGCGTCCGTTCTCATACCCTGCTGTTTAGCTGTAAGACGAACGGAAGAACCGTTGAAATTCGCACTCTCAAATACTATGGTTGCAGTATCGTCCATAATACCGCTGTATTCACCGCCCATAACACCTGCAATAGCAACAGGCTTTTCGGAATCAGCAATAACAAGGTTTGTATTGTTGAGCTTTCTTTCAATGCCGTCAAGAGTTGTAATCTCCTCACCGTCCTTTGCAAGGCGGACGTTAATTTTTCTGTCCTTTATGAATCTGAGGTCGAATGCGTGCATAGGCTGACCGTATTCAAGCATAACATAGTTAGTGATATCCACAATATTATTGATAGGACGAACACCCATTGCACGAAGTCTTTCACGAAGCCACAGCGGCGACGGCTTAACCCGAACATTCTCAACAATCTTTGCACTGTAAACGGGGCAGAGTTCGGGGTTATGAATCTCAACATCAAGCATACCGTCACAGGATTTTCCGACAGCTTTAACCTCGGGAGTGTGAAGCTTTAAAGGCTTGTCAAAGGTAGCCGCTGCCTCACGAGCAAGACCGATTACGGAGAAACAGTCGGGGCGGTTTGATGTAATCTCAAATTCAACCTTAGTATCTGTAAGACCGATAGTTTCCTTGATGTCCGTACCCGCAACAGGCTTCAAATCGGGGTCGTCCTGCAAGATGAAAATACCGTCCTGAACGGCATACGGGAAGTCGTGAACAGTAACTCCAAGTTCCGCAACAGAACAGAACATACCCTCACTTACAACACCTCTAAGCTTACCTTTCTTGATAGGTGTACCGTCAACAAGCTTAGATTTATCCTTGCAAACAGGAATATAGTCGCCGACCTTAATGTTGGTAGCTGCTGTAACAATCTGAACCTTTTTCTCACCGATATCAACCTGACACACGGTGAGTTTATCTGCGTCGGGGTGTTTCTCGATTTCGAGAATTTGACCCACAACAATATTTTCAATCTGACCGCCCTCGATTTCAAACAGTTCAACCTTAGAACCGCTCATTGTCATAGCTTCTGAAAAATCTCTGGGAGCAACATTTCCGATGTCAACAAATTCCTTTAACCATTTCATTGATAAATTCATAATATTTTTACTCCTTTCAATTAGAACTGTGACAAGAATCTTGTATCGTTCTCGAAGAACAATCTCATATCATCAACGCCGTAGCGACGCATTGCAACTCTTTCAAGACCAAGACCGAGAGCGAATCCCGAATATTCCTCGGGGTCAATGCCGCAGTTTTCGAGAACTTTCGGGTGAACCATACCGCAGCCGAGAATCTCAATCCAGCCCTCGTTCTTGCACACACGGCAGCCCTTGCCCTTACAGCTGAAGCACTGAACGTCAACCTCTGCCGACGGCTCTGTGAACGGGAAATGGTGCGGACGGAAACGAACCACACTGTCCTCACCGTACAAACGCTTGATAAAGGTTTCGAGAGTACCTTTCAAATCTGCAAACGTGATATCCTTATCAACCACAAGACCCTCAATCTGGTGAAACAGGGGAGAATGCGTTGCGTCAACTGCATCACTTCTGAAAACTCTGCCGGGAGAAATAATTCTAATCGGCGGCTTTTTCTTCTCCATAACACGAACCTGTACAGGGGAAGTTTGTGTTCTGAGAACGATATTGTCGGTGATGTAGAAAGTATCCTGAGTATCACGTGCAGGGTGGTCTTTCGGGATATTCAAAGCTTCAAAGTTGTAGTAGTCGTACTCAACCTCGGGACCCTCAACAATTTCAAATCCCATACCGACAAAAATTTCCTTAATCTCGTCAAGCACAATTGACAATGGGTGCTTATGACCCAAAGGCTCAGTATTGGACGGAAGAGTGACATCGATTTTCTCCTCTTCAAGCTGTCTTTGAAGCTTGAGTTCGTTAAGCTCGGCTTTCTTTGTTTCGATAGCGTTATCGATATAACTTCTTACCTCGTTTGCAAGCTGACCTATAACGGGACGTTCCTCGGGGGAAAGCTTGCCCATTTGCTTTAAGATAGCTGTAAGCTCACCTTTTTTACCTGCGTATTTTACTCTGAGTTCTTCAAGATTTTCGATAGCATTAGCTTTGGAGAGTTCTTCTTTTGCTCTCTCACGAATTTCTTCAAGCTTGGCTTTCATAATTTTCAATCCTTTCGATTATAATTTTATATATGATAAAAAATCCCTACGGAAAAAATCCATAGGGACGAACTTAGCCGTGGTACCACCCAATTTTTGTTTACAATACAAAGCAAACACTCTGCCGACCGATAACGGGGTCTGCCGTCAAAGCCTACTTTGGATTTTACACCGTTCAGCCCTGCCGCTCAAAAGGGAACTTCACACAAGCTTCTTCACGGGCAGGCTTTCAGCCTTTGACCCACCCTCTCTGTCCGAGAATCTCTTATGTTACTTTTCTTTATCACTGCGTTTTTTTAACACGTGTAGATAGTTTGTTTTACCAATAACTTTTATTACCCGACCGAAAGTTGATTTAGTGCGGTAGTTTTTGACCAACTTTATTTCGTTTTTTTAACACGTGAAGAATAACTTTTATTACCCGACCGAAAGTTGATTTAGTGCGGTAGTTTTTGACCAACTTTATTTCGTTTTTTTAACACGTGAAGATAGTTGGTCTTATCCATAACTTTTATTACCCGACCGAAAGTTGATTTAGTGCGGTAGTTTTTGACCAACTTTATTTCGTACAATAACAGTCACACCATATACTTTCGGTCGGGTACGTGAAGTTATTACTTCAATAAACTGTCTTCACGTATCTCCAGTCGGCGTTGCCGACCGTTGTCCGCCGTTTTAACAGACTATAAATTAAATTATATCATTAATTTGTAGAATTTTCAAGTAGCTTTAAAAAATTCTTATTAAAAATATTCAGTATGAAGTAAATGTGCAATTGCAACACTAAGGAACTGTTGGGAAATAAGTTGAACAATTTAGACGCAGGATAATTTGTTCTGTGTTAGGCACAACACCGCAGGAATACTGACGTATTTCAAGGTAAGTATAAATGTTCAAGTTATTTTCTGACAGTTCCTAAACAAAGCTTTCCTTTGCAAATCAACTTTTAACTATCAAAAAAACATAATTACAAATTATTTTCTAAAAAACTCCTTGAAAATTATATCATAATATGTTATCATTATAGTGAATAAAGTCTAAAATAGGAGAATTGAATATGGACACTTTTACCGAAGAGCTTGTAGTAAAGAAAAATACTTCAAAAGATATCGCAAAACTTGTTATATATCTTTTGGCAATTTTCACAGTACCTTTAATATTCATACTTCTGGGCGTAACAGTAAACGGCTATTTTATAATCGTTGCCTTATGTGCCGCTTTTTTTGCTGTCTACGGCTCGTATTATCTAGTGACAGGATTGTACAAGGAGTTTGAATATGCCGTTACAAACAGCAATATCACCGTTGACAAGGTTATCGCAAAGCGTAACCGAAAGAGAGTTATCAGCGTTGACATAAAGCGTTTCAACAGTCTGAAAAAGCTTAAAGACAGCGACTTCGCCAAAAAAGACTACCGCAAGATTTTTAAGGCAAGCATTACCCCGGACGGTGACGACGTTTACGGGGCGGAAATGCACCTCGAAAAATTCGGGGGCGAGTGCCTGCTGCTTTTCTCACCCGGAGAGAAAACTCTCGACGCTATGAAGCCGTATCTGAAAAACACTATCAAAGCCGAGATGTTCAAAAACAGTGCGAAGAAAACCTCAGCCAAAAAGACAGCTGCCGAAACAGCTAAGAAACCCGAGGTCAAGACAACTGATAAATCGGATAACTAAAAATCCGATACCTCTTCAAAATCCCAATCAGAGAATAATAATGCGTCAAACGGCAATAATAATAAGAGCGGCTCAAACGGCAATTCTTCAAAGAAGAAAAAGGGCAAGAAACAGTAGATTTTTGTATTTTGAAAAATGTATAAAGGAAGTTTGTTTATATTGTCAAACTTCCTTTTTTATATATGAGTACTCAGAAAGGATGTTTTTATGAAAATAGTAAATCTTTTCGACCACGTTCCAAACCCTAATCCTAATCCAATTCAAAAACAAGACGATACCCTATATCCCGAAAGCATTTACGAAAATGTTCTCGACTACCTAAACGACCTCCGTGAATCCGACTGCAACAAGGGTACTTTCGGCACACTTGCCTGTATCTGCGGAAGCTACGGAATGGCAGGGGCGGCTATGCTCTGCGGAAGTGCCGCCATGACCTGCGGTTCGGGCATTGTGAAAATGGTTCTCCCCAATTCGATATATCCTATTGCCGCAGCCAATCTATGGGAATCCGTATTTGTACCTATGCCCGAAAGCAAAGACGGCACTCTCCGCTATTCGGATTTTGAAAAGATTTTAGCCGAAGCCGAAAAATGTACCGCTGTTGTAATCGGCTGCGGCTTAAAGGTGACAACCGACACCGAGAAAATTGTGTGCGAACTTCTGACACGCTGTACAAAACCGATAATCCTAGATGCGGACGGCATAAACTGCATATCCAAGCATATAGATGTATTAAGGCAGAGAACGCACCCGACTATATTAACACCGCACCCCGGAGAAATGTCAAGGCTGTGCAAATGCAGTACTGCGGAAATTCAGAACAACCGTGAAAAAATCGCCGCCGACTTTGCGGAACGTTACGGCTGTATACTTGTTCTGAAAGGTGTGAGGACAATTGTCACGGACGGTGACAGACTGACTGTAAATCCCACAGGCAACGGCTGTCTTGCGAAAGGCGGAAGCGGTGACGTTCTTGCAGGAATAATCGGTTCACTTGTGTGTCAGGGTGTTAAATATTTTGAAGCAGCGGTCACGGGGGTATATCTTCACGGTTATGCCGCAAACGAATGTATAGACGAATATTCTATGTCCTGTGTGAGTGCAAGAGATGTTATTGAAGCCATAAAATATTTAATGTAGGTGATGTCTTATAAAAAAGCTGAAAATGACGGTAATAGGACTTTTAATTTTGCCACTGCTTGTTTCATGCACATTTTCACCCCCCGACCTCTCACCACCGATAGTTGAATTAAGCGGTGATACCTGCAATATCAAATACGGAGAAAACAGCTACAAGGCAACCGTCACGCATATGCTGCAGGGTGTGACAAGCATAACCTTTGCCGAACCCGACACCATAAACGGAATAGTATATACATTTTCTGGAAACGGATGCAGCATAATATTCGGGGATTTAACATTCAGCACCGACCGCTCGTTTATGGGAGATACGGCACTTCCTCAGATAATATGCGATGTTATGAGTTCAATGCAGGGCGAGAACGCACTGACATACGTTCAAAAAGAAGAGCCGCAGTCAAGCACGCTCACAACGGCGATATTCACGGGAAAGACACAAAAATACAATTACAAAGTCACGACCGATTTCAGCTCGGGTTACATAAAGGAAATCGAAGTCGGCGACTGTGATTTACTATTGACATTTTCAAACAAGTGATATTCAATGCGTAATTGTGACAGACGAAAGTTTGTTGAAATCAAACGGAGGTTATTTATAAAAGTTAGGAGTTTGGAATTTGGTATAACAAATTTAAATCTTTTATTCCTCACTGCATTGTATAGGACGAAAATGTCATATTAATTCACTTTGCTTTTGTTAATATACTGCACTAAAAGCACTTGCCGTATATATTGTTCGACAAGTGCTTTTGATTATAATTATTAAAGTTACAAAATGCAAACCGCAGATTTGCCAAGCAAGCTTCATATGCTGCAAGGCACACTTCATCAATGATAATTTGTATACAAATTATCTCAGTCCGAAGCTTATGGAAATAGCCTCGTCTATTTTACCCATTGAGCCTGTGTCAAGACAACCCATTTTTTCTTTGAGCCGTCTTTTGTCTATAGTACGTATCTGCTCCAGAAGCACCACGGAATCCTTTGCAAGTCCCCCTGTCACTGCACCCACTCTGATATGTGTCGGCATGCTCGCTTTGTCCTGCTTGCTTGTTATGGCTGCTGCAATAACGGTAGGACTGTATCGGTTTCCAACGTCGTTCTGTACGATTAACACAGGTCTTACACCGCCTTGTTCCGAACCCACTACAGGGCTGAGGTCGGCATAGAAAATATCTCCCCGTTTAATATTCACGTTTTTCACTCTCCGATTTTTTATGTTTAAAATATGTTGGGTGGTTTTCCCTTGATTTTAGTTTAGCCACTTTTAAAACGGTTTATACAATCCACCCTTAACATTATATTATTTTTTATTTGTGAGTGTGATTTTATCTTACCTCGGCAAGAAGACTCCGACCTCTATAGGCAATGTCATCAACTTAGTGTAATATACATTACTATCGCTTTTCTAAATGACTGAATTTTAGCGGATAAAAAAGTATCAAAGACAATATTATGCTTAGGAACTGTCAGAAAATAACTTGAACATTTATACTTGTCTAATTTGCCCTGTGTGTCGTTACAACACCTTGAAATACGTCAGTATTCCTGCGG
>CACWTQ010000159.1 GCA_902763835.1 uncultured Ruminococcus sp.
TAGGGACGGTTCAGCCCGATTTTACGCCTGTGGAGTTAGTAGGTTACGAGGACGATGAAGCAGGAAGCCCATTGGCTTTAGACAATGGGTAGTTCACGATTTAAGATACTTAACAGAAAAAGGTGCAGTAATCGACGAAGAGAAAAAACGTGTCGAACTTGTAGTTCGGTTGCCCGATGGCAGTAAAAGCCGAATTGTAGGATATTTCCCATCTGAAAGTATTCAGATTATTGCTTATGACATTCACACAAGCGATATGCCCAATATGGGTTTTGAAAAAAGCGGTACGGGCAGATACCTCAGAGTTAATTGCTGCAAGAGCGGTCGCTGCGAGTTTAAACGCAAGGACGGAAAGAGTGCTTATATTTCTTCGGGCGAAGTGGCTATGGATTTCTATATAGATGATGACGGTACATTTTCGCTGACAGCCGATGATTATATCGGTGTTGAAATCCTTATGCAGGTAGACAAAGTCATTACGGAAATTCCCACTCTTTCTATGCTCAAAAAAGCAATTAAGAGAATGGACTTGCCCGAGTATGCGACAAGTATCAACTCTTTGTACTTTGTTGACTCTTCCGAAGATACGAAGAACACACTCGAAAAGCTGCTCAAATACTGCTTTAACGATTATGACTGCGAGGCTGTTATTATAAAAATATCCGAGCTTGGTCATAATATCGGAACGGATCTTACCGCCTCAGTTCCGAATGTACATAATTTCATCGCACCGATTCAGGCATGTATAGCCGAGGACGTTCACAGATGTCTTACCGAAAGATACGGAGAAAAATGGACAGTTGGTGTTTTTGCAGAGAAGTACAATTTGAGTGCGTCAACCATTAAGAATTATTTCCGCAATGTTTACGGTTGCGGATTTAAGGAGTATCAAGTTAAAATACGTATGACAAAGGCTGCCGAACTTCTTCGTGATACTAAAATTGAAGTCAAAGAGATAGCTTTGAAAGTCGGTTATCACAGCCGAGCCAAATTCGGAGAGGCTTTTAATAATTACTACGGTGCTACGCCGCTTGAATATCGTGTTAATGTGAATATAGAAAAAGCCGGGAATAATTCGGAAGAGGAGTAATATGTATAAGAAACTTAAATTTTTTACATCAGCAGCACTTGCGGCGGTAATGCTTTTGAGTTTTGCCGGCTGTAGTTCGGATAAAAAATCAAACAGTGAATTAACAAACACACAAGAAAATGTTGAAACAGAAGAAATGGTTGTGTCTGCCGTGAACGGAGAAAGCTCCGATGCAAGTGTTAATAAAATGGATACAGACCTTTTGGGTAATTCACCGACAGAACTGGTTCTGAAAAATTCCGACGCCGACGGCTACACAATCTGTAAGATTGACGGCAGCGAAGATTATCAGCTTGTTTTGTTATACGGTGATTCCGAGAAAGACCGTCAGTTTGAGTTTTATACGGTGGGCGAAGATGCTGTTGAAAATATAGGTTCTCTCGACGGCTCGAATATCACGGCATATATTTCCGATGAAACGAATCGTCTTTGTATTTGTCATAGTGATTCGGGAATTTTCCGGTTTGGTGCTGTGAAATATGACGGCGAAGGAATTACCGTTGATTGGCTTGAAACGGTCACAATGGGTGACAAAGACGATTCTCCCGATATTCCGGGAGAAGAGGTCGTGTTTGTGCCTGCCAATAATCCAAAGCTGATTGAAAGTCTTAAAGACAAGCTTCCCGATAATGCAGACGAAGAAACTGTAGAAGTGGAAGAATAGTATTATTAATGTGGGCAATATTTTATATATACAATTATAGCAATCCAAATACATAGACGGACAAAAGGAGGTGATTCCGCTGAGTACAGGGCAAGGACGACAACGCAGCCATGTACTCAGCGGGACACCGAACAAAAGAGTTATTGCGGCGGCAATCGTTATGACGCTTGTTGCAGGTGCTGCACCTGTGCAGAATTTTGCACCGTTTGCAGATGCCGGCATTACGGCGAGTGCAGAGGTTGTCAGCGGAACATTGAATAGTACGGATAGCTGGAGCTATGATCAGGAAACAAAGGTTTTGACCATTTCGGGAACAGGATATTTGGATTTGAGCAGTAGAGGGTTTTACTTCTATTAAGTATATAAGATTTAGTCATGCCAAATCCATTTCTATTCCTAACACTGTTGTAAGTATAAGCAATGAAGCTTTTAAGGGCTGTAACTCTTTGGAGTCTGTCACTTTACCCGACAGTGTTACATCACTTGGCGAAGATGCTTTCTATGGCTGTACGGGATTGAAATCGGTTCATCTTTCGGATAATATTACAATTCTCCAAAATGGTACTTTTTACAATTGTACAAACTTGGAAACAGTCCATTTGCCCGAGAACCTGACAACAATAGCAAGCGGTACTTACTGGAATCGGCGTTCTGCTTTCGGCAGATGTACATCATTAAAGTCCATCAAACTTCCCGGTACTCTTGAAGCAGTTACAGCTGACACTTTTTCAGGCTGTACTGCTTTGGAAACTGTTGAAATTGAAGATGGTGTTAAAAACATTTGGGGTTCGGCTTTTTCCGGCTGCACAAGCCTTAAATCAATCACTATTCCCGGAAGTGTTGAGAATGTTTATAATTCGGCTTTTAATGGATGCACATCTCTTGAAACAGTGACAATTGAAGAGGGTGTTAAAGAAATCGGTTACGGTGCATTTAACGGATGTACTGCTTTGACATCAATTAAAATCCCCGACAGCGTTGAAACAATAGGCGAATATGCTTTTAAGGACTGTACAGCCCTTAAAACTGCTGTTCTCCCTAACGGTTTGGAAACAATCAGCAGTAGTCTGTTCAGTGGATGTGAAGCACTTGAAAACGTAGATATTCCCGATGGTGTTACAGCTATTGGCTACAGTGCATTTGAAAACTGTAAAAGTCTTAAATCGGTTGTTATTCCCGACAGCGTTACGGGAATCAACTCAGGGGCATTTGAAAACTGTGAATCACTGGAATCAGTTACTCTTTCAAAGAACATTACAGAGTTGAAAGCAGGTGTGTTCAAAAACTGTTCAAGCTTGACGTCTATTGACATTCCAAGCGGTGTTACGAGTATTAATAGTGATGGTTACAGTGGATTCGGAACATTTTCAGGCTGTACATCTTTGAAAACGATTAATTTCTCTGATACTGTTACCGAAATCGGAAGCGGTGCTTTCAGCGGCTGTACAGCGTTGGAAACTCTGATTATCCCCGATACCGTCACAGAACTTGGCAAATCTGCTTTTGCAGATTGTACAGGTCTTACTTCGGTTACTCTTTCAAATAATTTGACGATTCTTCCGTTGGGTCTGTTTGAAAACTGCACAAGTTTGGAGTCAATTGTTATTCCCGATGGAGTTACAACAATATCCGATAACCCTTACTATGAAAGCGAAGGCACATTCAAAGGCTGCACAAGTCTTAAGTCTGTCAGTATTCCCGACAGTGTTACGATGATAGGTGCTTCTTCATTTGACGGCTGCACAGCTTTGACGTCTGTTGACATTCCCGAGAATGTTACGACAATTGGATATAGTGCATTTGCTAATTGCTCTGGCTTAACATCTATTGATATTCCGAATAGCGTTGAAGTAATAGAAGATAGTGCATTTGAAAATTGTACGGGTATTGAATCTGTTGTTATTCCGGCAAGTGTTACCGAGATTAATTGGGAAGTATTTAACGGCTGTACGAATTTGAAATCTGTTGAGTTTTCGGGCGACGACGGAATTTATTTCGGATATAACGCTTTTGGCTCATTGACAGAAGATGTATCGGTTGAGATTCCCAAAAAATCAAAGGGCGGTCAGGCTTCAGTTTACAGCGATTATATATATCCCGATAACAACGAAGGCGGAAATGCTGATCCCAGCTCATACTTTGGTAATGCCAAGGTTTCCTTTAAAGGCGGCGACGTCACCTACACAAAAGTAGAAGCAGTAGAACCAACCTGTACACAGGACGGAAGATATGAATACTACATTGGTTCAGACGGCAATTATTATCAGGACGCTTACGGCTTTGATAAGTATGATAGTTTGGAAGATACTGTTTGGAGTGCTTACGGTCACAGTGAAAAGGTTGCTTGGAGCTGGACTAAACTGAGCAGCGGAGATTACAAGGCAGTTGCAAAGTTCAGCTGTAAACGTGGCGATTTGGACACAACGTATGTTACAGCAACGGTTACTTCGGAGGAATCGGAAGAGGGTACTACTTATCACGCTGTTGCGGTATGCCCATTAGACGAGGATATGTACAGCTGGCACACGAGCGGTCATGAGGTTACATACGACTACTTTGTGGAATCCACAAAATATACCGTTACCGTTGAGGGCGGTTCTGTTACGGCGGCAACTAAGAAAGACGAGTACAAGTCGGGTGACAGCGTCACAGTAAAAGCCGACGAGGAGAAGGACGGCAAGTTCTTTACAGGCTGGTACATTGGCGATAAGTGCGTAAGCACAAACCCGAGCTATACATTCTTCGTTAAGGAAGATACAACCATTACCGCAAAGTACGAGGAGCAGGAAACAGACGAGGCTGCTGTTGTTTCGCTTACCCTTACACGTGAGGGAGATTTATATTATTATGGCAATCAGAAGATTAAGTATTCGTATAGTTGGTCGCTCCCCAAGGGCAGCACGCTTGTTGAAGCAGGCATACTTAGAGCTTACGACCGGGATATTTCTGAGATTACCCCCGAAACCGCAAAGGCAAACGGTGTAACACAGAACAAGTCGTCCCTTAAAAACGCAAACGGCACATACAACCTTACTGTTAATATGAGCTATTCCACAAAGCAAAAGACCGTTTACTCAAAGGGATATGTTATTTACACCGACGCAAAGGGCAATACACATACTCAGATGACCGATATGCAGACGAGTGAATACTATAATTAATAACCGACAGGAGAAATTGAATATGGATACAAAGAATTTGTATGAAGAGGTTGAAATTGAGGTAATTCATTTTGAAACCGAAGACATTATCACTACAAGCAATCCCGGTGACGGCGGTTATGAAGAAGAATTTGAAGAAGACGAATAAAATTACTCACACTTAACTCAATCGAACGGCAGGCGGCTTAGGAACTGTTGGGAAATAAGTTGAACAATTTAGACGCAGGATAATTTGTTCTGTGTTAGGCACAACACCGCAGGAATACTGACGTATTTCAAGGAGTTCCTAAATTTGGTTGATGAAAAAATCCCTCTTGACGTTAGTTACAACTTACTGTATAATAAATGTTGTTAGCTATCCTTTTATGACACTTAACACCATAATTGTGTTAAAGAGATAGTTTGAATTCTTGTAATCAAGTTAGTTCAAATTAATCATTAAATTGATTTTTAATGAAGCCGAACTAATGCGTGGCTTAATGTTGACAGTCTGCATAAAAGGCGGCAGAATAGGAGGAAAATATGAACAGCGAACAGTACAAAGAACTATCAATTAAGGAATTTACAAAGGCGGCGGAAATCTACGACAGCGGCAGAGCCGGTATCTATGAGATGTGCAAGGACGACTATCCGCCGATACTTGAGGAACTGAAAAAAATACCCTTTGAAAATTTACTTGATGTAGGCTGTGGAACGGGTCCGATGATAGAATTGCTTGTTTCCGAATATCCGGATAAGCAATATACGGGTCTTGACCTAACGCCGAAGATGATAGAAACTGCAAATGCAAAGGACCTTCATAACGCAGAATTTATTGTCGGCGACAGCGAAAATCTGCCCTTTGAAAACGAAAGTTTTGATGCCGTAATATGTGCAAACAGCTTTCATCACTATCCGCATCCGCAGAAGTTTTTCGACGGTGTATCAAGAGTTCTCAAACCCGGCGGACGACTTATTCTTCGTGATTACACCTCGGTGAGTTTCATTGTTTGGTTAATGAATCATTTTGAAATGCCGATTGCCAATTTAGCAGGACATGGAGATGTACGCTGTTATACTACAAAACAGATACAGTTGTTCTGTGCAAAAGCAGGGCTTGAAGCAATTACCCTGGAACGCAGAAAGAAAATGCGTCTGCATTTGGTTGCGAGAAAGTAATATTTGGTTAGACTGACAAAAGTACCTTTTCAAAATTGAGTTTGGCAAAATGAACAATAAAAGACTTAAAAAGCAACCCAAAAGTCCTTTTTTCTTTTGCTGTTGACTTAAAATTCAACCATTTATTATGATGACGAACGGCTTTTTGAATTTGGGCTTTTGTCGGTCAAACCAATATTTTGATTTTTTAAGATAAAGAGGGAGAAACTGTGATTCTTGCGATTTAAGATATTTGAACGATTCACCATTGGAATATAGACGGCTGCTAAGAATGAAAATAGGGAATAAATCTTGTGTCAACCGTTTTTATTTATAAAGATACTTGGAAAGGAGATTATTATTAATGGAAGAAAAGAAAAAACCATCGGCATTTTCTGTGCTGATGAAGTACGCAGGAGGGCATAAGGCACTAACATATTTGTCTTTTGTACTTTCCGCTGCCGCTGCTGTTGTAGGATTGCTGCCTTTTGTATATCTTTGGCGAATTATCAAAGAAGTGATAGAGGTCAATCCAAACTTCAATGAAGCGGTCAATATTACGCATAACGGACGTATGGCGGTTTTATCCGCACTTGTTTCAATGCTTGTTTACTTTGCGGCATTGATGTGTTCGCACGTTTCGGCATTCCGTGTCGCAGGCAATATGAAAAAGGAGCTTCTTAAGCATATCGCAATGCTGCCTGTCGGATTTGCCGATGAGATGGGTTCGGGAAAAGTAAGGCGTGTTGTACTTGACGCAACGTCCTCAACCGAAACGCTCCTCGCACATAATCTGCCAGATATGGTTCAAGCTGTTGTAACTCCGATTTGTATGGTTGTAATGCTGTTTGTGTATGATTGGAGATTCGGTTTTGCGTGCCTTGTTCCCGTTATAATCGCATTTGCAATGATGATGAGAATGGCAGGCCCCGGAATGCAGGAGGATATGCGTAATTATCAGAATGCACTTGAAAATATGAGCAACGAGGCTGTTGAATATATCCGTGGAGTACCTGTGGTAAAGACGTTCGGACAGACAGTTTTTTCATTCCACAGATTCAAGAAATCAATTGACGAATACAGCGACTTCTGCATTCATTATACAAAATCGTGCAGAACTCCGATGGTTCTTTTTACTTTGTTTGTAAACACAGCCTTTGCGTTTTTGATAGGACTAACTCTTTTTCTTACAAAAAGCGGAAATTATACACAGGATATATTAATCAATTTTCTATTCTATGTTATTTTTACTCCTATTATAGTTACAA
Source organism: uncultured Ruminococcus sp. (assembly GCA_902763835.1). Taxonomy (GTDB): domain Bacteria; phylum Bacillota; class Clostridia; order Oscillospirales; family Acutalibacteraceae; genus RUG592. Next base: position 7,321 of record CACWTQ010000159.1, read on the forward strand.
CTATGAACCGTGTAATGTTTATGTCTGAAAATACTATGCAGATAAATGACGCTATTACAAGAATAAACTCTATTCTCGATATTAAGCCGCTTGCGGAATCGGAAAAAACAGAATCGCCAAACGGTACTTCTGTAGAGCTTAAAAATGTTACATATCATTATTCGGAAGATGCAAAGGCAGCTGTAGACAATATTTCCATAAAGGCAGACAAGGATCAGATTATTGCATTGGTAGGACCGTCCGGCAGCGGTAAAACGACTGTTGCAGGGCTTATTTCGAGATTTTTCGATGCAGAAGAAGGAACTGTAAAAATCGGCGGAGCAGACGTAAGAAACATTAATAAGAATACTTTGATGAATACAGTTTCTTATGTGTTCCAAGACAGTAAGCTGTTAAAGCGTTCTATTGCGGATAATCTCCGTATTGCAAAACCAAATGCAACGGATAAGGAGATTGCAGAAGCCTTGAAAGCGGCACAGTGCAGCAATATTATAGCACGTTTGCCGCAGGGAATAAACACTGTACTCGGTAGTGAGGGAACATATCTTTCGGGCGGCGAACAACAGAGAATCGCTATTGCAAGGGCAATTCTGAAAAAAGCACCGGTTGTAATTCTTGACGAAGCTACGGCATTCGCAGACCCGGAGAATGAAGCACTTGTACAGAAAGCGTTTACCGAATTAACCAAGCAATCAACCGTAATTATGATAGCACACAGGCTATCGACAATACGAAATGCCGATAAGATTTACGTCCTTGATAACGGTAAAGTAGTTGAAGAGGGTAATCACGAAAAACTGATAAAACGCAGCGGACTGTATAAATCAATGTGGGACGAATACCAAAAAGCGGTAAGCTGGAAAGTGGGGAAGACTGTATGATTAATCTTTTGAAAAGAAAATTTGCATTGTCGGATAAGGGTGCAAAGGATATGATTATTGCAATAATCGCTGTTGTTGCATCTAATCTGGCACTGATGTTTCCTGTTAGTCTTTTGTATATGTTCACGGGAGATTATATCAACGGAGAGAATTTAAGTGCAAAAATTCCGTTTTATGCAGTGGGAATTATCATTTGTTTGGTGCTTATTCTGATTACAACAATATGGCAATATAACGCAACGTTTTTCGCTACATATATCGAATCGGGAACAAGACGAATTTCCCTTGCTGAGAAACTCAGAAAACTTCCGCTCTCATTTTTTGCAAAACGTGACTTAGCGGATTTGACAAGCACCATTATGTCGGACAGTGAAGCTTTGGAACATGCAGGTTCACATCAGATACCGCAGTATTACGGAAGTATTATTTCAACGCTTATTATATGTGTAGGATTGTTTTTCTTCCATTGGAAAATGGCGATTGCGGCTGTATGGGTCGTGCCGATTTCGCTTATTATTGTTCTTACGTCAAAACGCGTTCAGAATCATTTTACACGCAAGCAGGTAGCTGCAAAAATCGACTTGAATGAGGGTGTGCAGGAATTTATCGAAACTTCCCGTGACCTTAAAAGCAACAATGCGGAAAATGAATATCTTGACGGTCTTGTGAACTACCCATTGTCTAAAGCCAATGGGCTTCCTGCTTCATCGTCCTCGTAACCTACTAACTCCACAGGCGTAAAATCGGGCTGAACCGTCCCTA
>CACWTQ010000160.1 GCA_902763835.1 uncultured Ruminococcus sp.
GTAGGGACGGTTCAGCCCGAATTTACGCCTGTGGAGTTAGTAGGTTACGAGGACAATGAAGCAGGAAGCCCATTGGCTTTAGACAATGGGTAGTTCACAAACAAAAACTTGATAATAGAAAAAACAACTTGCAATAACTCCTTTTATTCAGTATAATAAAAATAATAGAGAAAGCCGTAAACGAAAAAAGAATATGATCTGTAAAAGGGAGGCGTATACAATGACAAATAAGATTGCAGTTGGTGGTGAGGATTTTATCACTCTGCGTAAGGCTAACAGCTACTATGTTGATAAGACCGAACTGCTGTATGAACTTGTTGAGAAAACTAACAACAGTGTTACCCTGTTCACTCGTCCTCGTCGATTCGGGAAAACTCTTACTATGAGTATGATGGAGAGTTTTTTCAGTATTTTCAAGAAAGACAGTAGGGAAGTTTTTAACGGGCTTGATGTAATGAATCACCCCAAATTTTGTGATGAATACATGAATCAGTATCCTGTTCTGTTTGTGTCATTTAAAGATGTAGAAGGACTGAGTTTTGAATCTGCGTTTAAAATGCTTAGGGCTATGATTGCCGATATATGTAAGAAATTTGAGGGATTACCCAAAAATTCAGAAGTAAATCCTGCTGATGTGGAGAAATTCGATAAACTACAGTATGAAACAGCAGGTCAGGAAGAAATCAAAAATGCATTAAAAACCTTAATGCGAATGATGAATGCGGTTTACAATAAACCCGTTATTCTTCTAATCGATGAATATGATGTTCCACTTGCTAAAGCACACAGTAACAATTATTATCGAGAAATGCTCGATTTAATTCGTGGAATCATGAGTACATCTCTCAAAACAAACGAATATCTGAAATTTGCTGTGGTTACAGGCTGTTTGAGAATCCCGAAAGAAAGCATATTCACAGGTGTAAATAATTTTGCATCATATTCGGTAATTAATTTTAAATTTTCAAAGTACTTTGGATTTACTAATGATGAAGTAATGAAAATATTAGAAAAATTCAATCTTACAGATAGAGCTGATATTATTAAATTATGGTATGATGGATATAAATTTGGTAATGTAGATGTGTACTGTCCGTGGGACGTTGTGAGCTATGTTTCAGATCTTCTTTATGATAAGAGTATTGAACCAAGTAATTACTGGGAAAATACAAGCGGTAATTCTGCAATCAAGGCTTTTTTTGATATGCCCAATATTGACGTTTCCGATAAGTTTGAAACTCTTTTAAACGGTGAAACAATAAGCGAAACTGTTACAAATTCATTGACATACGATCAAGTTTATAGTTCTGAACGAAATCTGTGGAGTTTGCTTTTAATGACAGGATATTTAACCGTGAATCATAGAGTGGATAACGATAAGCACCCCGTCGAACTGCGAATTCCAAACAGGGAGATTGCCAATATATTCCAGACAGCCGTAGTCGACCACTTCAACCAAAACGTAGACAAAACTGAAATTAACGGTTTAATGAATGCACTATGGAACGGCGATACCGATACCGCTTCCGAAATTATCTCCGATTTGCTTTGGCACACAATCAGTTACATGGATTACCATGAAGATTATTATCATGCGTTCCTCTGCGGTCTGTTTGTCGGACGAGGTGGCTACATGGTTTATTCAAATAAAGAACGTGGTCTGGGCAGACCTGATATAGACTTGAGGGATAAGAAAAACCGCAGGGTTATTATTATAGAAGCCAAAAAATCCGAGCGTGAGGAAGATATGCCGTCCGACTGTGATAAAGCAATCAAGCAAATTATTGACAATCAATATGCTGCTAAACTTGACGGCTACAGACAAGTGTTGCATTACGGTATTGCGTTTTACAAGAAAAGTGCATTGGTAAAGAAAATGCAATAACCAACGGAATTAATAGGAAAAACTAAAAAAGCCTTGCCCTCTGAAAAAGGAGCAAGGCTTCAAATATGGTAAGGAGTAGATATTGTGTTAAATATTTTACAGGAATATATTTCTCAATGCTACATCACGCTTATGCTGCTTGCGGGACTGTCGGTCATACTGCTCGCCAATCGAAAAACGAAAATAGAAGGCACACAATTTGTATGGGCGATTATGGGACTTGTTTTCGTTCTGACAAGCTGTGAATGTCTCGAATACTGGTGTGATACATACAATAAACCTCTGTGGATTCTATACCTCAAAACAGCTTTAGTCTATCTGATATATCCGCTTATCAGCCTGTTGGAGTTATATCTTGTTGCCCAGATAAAGCACAAATTTTTGACAGCGATACCGTATGCGATATATTCTGTCATCGTGCTGATAAATATGTTCGGCGTACCCATAATATATATGTTTTACCCCGATCATACGTTTGCAGGAGGATATCTGCGAATGCTACCCACTGCGGTGATGCTTTTCTATTTGGTACTGCTGATGTTCTGTTCTCCTCAATTTATCAAAAGCGGAAACCACTCAAAATCTATGATCGTTATATTTATGACATTTGCAACGATACTGACAACATACTTTGAATTGGAGCAGATTGCCGTAGAACACACTGATGAAATAATTGCGATAGATATTCTCGTCTATTATTTTTATCTCGCAGCAATACAACACACAAAAGTACAAACGGAGCTTTTTAAGAGAGAATTGGAACTTGAAAAGAGCAAGCAGGAGCTTCAAGAATATAAAATGAAACTGCTTGTTGCACAGATACAGCCGCATTTTATATATAACTCTCTTATGGCTTTACAATCTAAAAGTACCGATAATCCCGTTGTCTACGAAGGTATCAAAAGTTTCGGCGATTATCTCCGCTCAAATTTTATGGCAATAACTAACAATGAAGTGATACCGTTTGAGGAAGAGTTGAAGTGCATAAAAGTGTATTTGAAGCTTGAACGTCTTAACTTTGATGATAAAATGAAAGTTGAATATGACATAGAGATTGATCAGTTTATGCTTCCTGCACTGTGTATTGAACCGCTTGTTGAGAATGCTGTCAGGTACGGTATCGGTACATATGAGCAGGGCGGCTTAGTGCAGATTATTGTCCGTGACGAGCCTGATTACATTGAAATAGAAGTAAAAGATGACGGCTCAGGCGGAAACAAGCTGACAGACGCACAGAAAAAACGCAAAAGCATAGGCTTGGAAAATGTACGGTTGCGGCTGAAAGCATCGGGTATGGGTACGCTGTCACTCTCGCAAGACGAAACCGGCACAAGTGCAGTGGTGCGACTGAAATATTTGGAGGATTTGGAATGAAAACGATAACTATTGACGATAATCAGGCGATATTAGAACTTATGCGTTTTATCCTTAACAAAATAGACCCTAACGGCACACATTACTTTTTCTGTTCGGCGGAGAAAGGCTTTGAGATAATTGACAGCGAAGGTGTGCGTATTGTTTTCCTTGATATTGAAATGCCCGGTATGACCGGTGATGCTGCGGCTCGTTTCCTGAATGACAGGTACAAAAAGATAGACATTATTTTTATCACCGGTCACACCGAGTATGCCCTTGTAGGTCATAGACTGCACTGCTGTGCGTTCGTGACAAAACCTTTTGATGAAAATGATATTCGTGAGGCTTTGGAATATCTGCGGCTGCCTGTTGATTTAGACAAGGCACTGCAAGTGCGGTGCGGTAAAAGCTTTTCTGTGTTTGCAAACGGAAACCCCTTTCAGTTTGAACGCAAGCTGACAATGGAACTCTTTGCGTATTTGATATACAAAAACGGTGCGATTGCCACAAACGGAGAGCTGATAGGCATATTATGGGACGGCAATCCCGAAAAGCAAGATTTGCTGAGAAAACATATAAAGGATATGCGTGATTGTTTTGAAGCGATTGGTGCGGAAGATGTA
>CACWTQ010000161.1:0-4202 GCA_902763835.1 uncultured Ruminococcus sp.
GCACCCCTAAACATTAGCCGTATTAGGGTGTGTTAAAATTTAAGTTTTTTCGATGGTTAAGCCATTTTTATCGACTTTACCTCCCTAAAAATCGAACGTCACAGATTAATATAGGAAACTTTAAAAGGGCTTATTAAATATTTTATTAATATAAATAACAGAAAAACTTAATGCTAAATTAACTTTCAGTTGGGTTCATAAAGTTATTATAGCAAAAGCCGCTTCACATATTAAAAAGGCAGAAATGAAAGTTCACTTCTGCCCTGCTGTCATTGATAAAATTATTAATTAAAGCTCCTCAAGAGTAGCTTCGATGTCTGTCGGCAAATCGTCTTTAGCGGCAGAAATCAAAAGTGTGATAGCTGTCCTAGCGTTGTCTGCGAGAGCGTTGAGCTTCTTAACGAAAGTTGCGAGAGCCTCTTTGTCATCGCCTGCAATCTTGAATGTTGAGTCAACGAAGATATCTGTGATATCATAGTTTCCTGCACAGATACCACTGAGGAAGCCGTAGAGTGTATCGTAGCCCTTGATTGCGTACTCTTCCGTGTCAACAAGACGAGCGTTAGGAGTGAGGTTGTAGGTGAGCTTTGCACCCTTCTCGATTACAACAACGCTGCCCTTTGAAGCTTCAACAGCTGCATTAGCCTCTTCAATCAATCTCTTTGTTTTACCTGAACCCTTTTTGCCAATAAGTAAAGTTACCATTTGTTACCAATCCTTTCAATTTGCATATCTTGAATTTTAATTATCTGAATGTATATCAACCAAGTCTTGCTTCAAGAGCAGCCTTAGCATCCTCATAACCCGGCTTGCCGAGAAGTGCAAACATATTCTTCTTGTAGCTTTCAACACCCGGCTGGTTGAACGGATTTACACCGAGAAGATATCCGCTGATAGCACAAGCCTTCTCGAAGAAGTAAATGAGATAGCCGAGTTCTGCTTCTGTCATTTCGGGAACATTGAGAACAACGTTCGGAACACCGCCGTCGTTATGAGCGAGAATTGTACCCTCAAAAGCCTTTCTGTTTACGAAAGACATACCCTTACCGGAAAGGAAGTTAAGACCGTCAACGTTTTCGGGGTCTGTGCCGAGGGTGATTTCTTTCTTAGGTTTCTCAAAGGAAACAACTGTTTCAAAGAGGTTTCTTCTGCCCTCCTGAATATACTGACCCATAGAGTGGAGGTCAGTCGAGAAAGTAACTGCAGCCGGGAAAATACCCTTGTTATCCTTGCCCTCACTCTCACCGAAGAGCTGCTTATACCACTCAGACATCATAGTAAACGCAGGCTCGTAGGAAACGAGAATCTCGGTTGTGTAGCCCTTAGCGTAGAGGATATTTCTGATAGCTGCATATTTGTAGCAGTCGTTAGTATTCAAATCAGGGTTAGCAAGGTCGTTCTGAGCCTTAGCCGCACCGCCGATAAGAGCATCGAGATCTGCACCCGAAACAGCGATAGGAAGAAGACCTACAGCAGTGAGAACGGAGAAACGTCCGCCAACGTCATCGGGAACAACGAAAGTTTCGTAGCCCTCTGTATCGGCCAGTTTCTTAAGAGTACCCTTTGCCTTGTCGGTTGTACAGAAAATTCTCTCACGAGCACCGTCTTTGCCGTACTTATTCTCGAGAAGCTCTCTGAAAACTCTGAAAGCGATAGCGGGTTCTGTTGTAGTACCCGACTTGGAAATCATATTAATGGAAACATCTCTGCCCTCGCAGATTTCGATAAGCTCTGCCAAAGCGGTGGAGCTGATAGAGTTTCCTGTATAATAGATATCCGGTGTATCCTTTTTGAGTGCGTTGTAGTTGGGCGACTTCAAGAACTCGATAGCCGCTCTCGCACCAAGGTACGAACCGCCGATTCCGATAACAACGAAAACATCGGAGTTCTTCTTAATCTTCTCGGCAGCAGCCTTGATTCTAGCGAACTCTTCCTTGTCGTAATCGGTTGGGAGATTGAGCCATCCGATAAAGTCGTTGCCTGCACCGGTGCCGTTGTGAAGGGCATCGTGAGCAGCCTGAACCTGCGGAGCAATGTAATCAAATTCTGCATCACTCAAAAAACCGGAAAGATATTTCTTATTTAAACTTGTGGACATAATAATAGTTCCTCCTTATGTACAACTGTATGATTATATTGTACAATATTTAAAGGATTTTTTCAAGTGATTTTCCGCTTTTTTGATAGAAAGTTAATATTTTGTATATATTTAAGGTAAACGGCAGGTAATAACTATATAATTTTCTCCATAAAGGCTAAAAATTATAGATCAAATTTCAACATATTACAGATTTAAAATGATATAAAAGCATTAAAAAGAAGCGTAAAAACATCTTTAAAGTTTATTTCGGCAATATCCTCTGTGGCTGTAACAGGAAATTCTCCCAGAGTTTGACCCTCGGACTTATAAACTATTTTGCCCAACTGCTGCCCCTTAGTGATTGGAGCTTCAATATCTTCTTTAATAATTGTTTCGGAAGTTATATTTTCCTCCGAACCTTTTTTCATAAGGAACTTTCCGTTAATATCACATTGTACGGGTACTTCCGTCTGCATACCTTTTAAAATTTCGACTGTGGTGATATTTTCCTCGGGAAGCTGCGGAGTTATTGAGGAATAATTTGCGAAACCGTAATCAAGGAGTTTTGCAGCATCTGTGAATCTGTCGGCAGTATTCTCCGCACCGAGAATTACAGAAATAAGGTTAAGACCGTCACGTTGTGCGGTGGCAGTGATACATGCCCCTGCCTTGCTTGTTGTGCCTGTTTTCAAGCCTGTGATACCGTTATAGGATTTAAGGAGTTTATTTGTATTGACAAGCTGAGTTGCACCGTCACGGATATAGTCCAGCCAGATTGAGGTGTAATTATAAATATCATCGTGTTTCATAAGTTCACGTGACATCAATGCTACATCGTAAGCACTTGTAACGTGACCGTCCTCATCAAGACCGTTGCAGTTTTTGAAAGTTGTATCGTTCATACCGAGTTGTTTTGCCTTTTTATTCATCTCTTCAACAAAGGCACTCTCCGTGCCGCACACGCACTCCGCCATTGCAACTGCCGCATCGTTTGCCGAAACAACGACTATAGCTTTGATTAAATCGTTCACGCTCATTTGCTCGCCCTCGACAAGCCAGATATCCGAACCACCCATAGCCGCTGCTATCGGTGAAGTCGTGACAATTGTGTCATAACCGATTCTACCCGACTCAATCGCTTCAAAAATCAGGCACAGCGTCATAACCTTTGTTATTGAAGCACACGGACGGATATCGTGACTGTTTTTCTCAAAAAGAACTTTACCTGTTTCGTAATCCATAAGCAAGGCGGACGGAGCGGTCAGTTCAACTTCAGGCGGCTGAGTTTCGGCGGCATTTTTTTGAGTTGTGTCGGGAGCGGTTTCTTCGTCGGCTGAGGTTACGATGGTTAGGGTTGGTATGGTTAAAGTTATTGTCAGCAGGATTGTTATTATTTTTTTCAGCATCTGAACACCTCCGGTTTTTTTATATTTTTATGCGGAGGAATTAAGTGATATGATGTTTTTAATCATAAAAAATAAGCCGTAAATCATAGTATTGAATTACGACTGTATTTTTATTTTTTTCAGTTACAGGTTTATTGCAATTTGGAAGTAAAAAAATAACGCCCTGAGTAGATTTCATAGTCAACTCGGGGCGATTTTTAATGTGTAATAGATAGTATTTTTCTCAATTTTTTCAAATCTTTTCATACTAAGGAACTGTCAGAAAATAACTTGAACATTTATACTTGTCTAATTTGCCCTGTGTGTCGTTACAACACCTTGAAATACGTCAGTATTCCTGCGACAAATTATCCTGCGTCTAAATTGTTCAACTTATTTCCCAACAGTTCCTAAAAGAAAAACCGCTAAACCCTGAAAAACAGTGTTTATGCGGCTTAAGCGGAGGACAAGGGATTCGAACCCTCGCATCGGTTACCCGACCTACTCCCTTAGCAGGGGAGCCTCTTCGACCTCTTGAGTAATCCTCCAAAAGTAAAGTTATATAAAAGGGAATGTCTAAAAATTAGGAATAATACATTGAATTGGCTTTATGAATTTGGTGTTTTTTAGAAATTCCCTAAAGAATATTATATAAGCGGAGAGGAAGGGATTCGAACCCTTGGTACCTCTCGGTATCACTAGTTTTCAAGACTAGCTCCTTAAACCACTCGGACACC
>CACWTQ010000161.1:4224-5783 GCA_902763835.1 uncultured Ruminococcus sp.
TATAAGCGGAGAGGAAGGGATTCGAACCCTTGGTACCTCTCGGTATCACTAGTTTTCAAGACTAGCTCCTTAAACCACTCGGACACCTCTCCAAACGACTTCTATATTATATCATAGCTTTTTGGGTTTGTCAACACTTTTTTTAAATTTCTACCTGAGCGGTTGAAAATCGTTACTATTCACACTCTAACAGCCCCATTGCAACACAAAAAGACCGATTTTTGCCGGTCAATAGAGTGTAGAGGACGATTTACTCAGCTAAGGAACTGTCAGAAAATAACTTGAACATTTATCTTGTCTAAATTGTTCAACTTATTTCCCAACAGTTCCTAACATTTATTTTGTGTAATCATACAAATTATCCTTGGTCATTATAATTTGTAATTTTTTGTCTTGACATAGGAGGACACTTTAGTGTGACTGTTATTATACGAAAAAGTCGCTCAAAAACTACCTCATTAGATGAACTTTCGGTCGGGTAGGTAAAGTAATTTTATAAAAAACTATCTTCACGTATTAAAATATTCCCGACAACAGTGCTGCTATCGGGAATAAGTCGAAAGGAGAAACATGAAATAAAGGAAACATCGTAAGTTAATTGGTACAACAATTTTCCGATTTCTTTATTATCGTGAAATACTCATATTAAATTATCAATATCCGCCCTGAGCCGATTCCTGTGCAAGCTCTGCCTGAGATTTCTGATAAAGCTTTGCATACTTCGGAGAAGTTCTGTAAATTGTGCCGCGTTCATCTTCTGTAATTTCGGCATACTGAGCTTCCTCGAAATACGGTGTCATAGTTTTAATCATAAAATTACTGTCAACACAAGACTTCGCAGCCGAGCAGATGAAATATCCAACTGCCGCACCTGCAAGACCGCCTGCAAGTGCACCGTAAGACGGAGCAAGCACAGCCGCACCGATAGCACCGCAGAAAACAAACGTTACCGACATTCCGACAATAATCTCAAGTGCAAGGAACATAACACCTCTTGTAATTCTCTTCCAGCAGTTGTAGTAAATCGCAACACCATCAGCAGCACTTGTATAAAGCGGTTTTCCGTCACGCCAGAATGTATAGCCGAGAATCAAATCGTATGTATAACTTAATGCCCAGCCAATAAAAATTTGTGAAAACGAAATCAGCTTGCCCAAAACGGGATTATCCATCTTATTTTCGGCATAGGTGTTCAAATCTTTCTGAAGCTGTGCAATGGCTTTTTTGACCATTCTGCTGTAAAGGAAATAATCGTTGCAGGTAGGGAATCGATATTCAAGACTCTCTTTAGCCATACCCTTCATATCATCGGGAATTACTCCTACAGACACCGCATCAGTCACAACCGCCGCATGTGCCGCTCTGAACTTGTAGCCCCAGAAAAATTGTATTCCGAATGCAAAACCCACCGTAATTGCAATCCATATTAATGTTCCGATAATTCCCAATTCGCCGTTTGCTGCTCTTGCTATGTCGGCATTCTCCGAAGATTTACGTATCTGAAGCGTTATTGCCGATATGATTTTTATAGAAACCAACGATACAACAAGTGAGATAAT
>CACWTQ010000162.1 GCA_902763835.1 uncultured Ruminococcus sp.
CTTGAAAACCGCTTGATTCACCGTCTGTCGGGTCTTTGGTTTTCCTCCCTCTTGAAGAGTGCTTATCTATAATACCACACCAAATTTGTTTTGTCAACACTTTTTTTGAAAAAAATTTAAGGCACGTTGTAAAATGAACGTGCAACTCTAAAGAAAAAAATAGCCCACAAAGAACATTGATCTGCCCGAAAAGTTTAACGGAGTCTTAGTTTCATAAAAATCCCACCGGGCTCTGCTCGAACCCGCCAACTTTTAAAAAAGTTGGATCAAAACTTTAACAATTCTCTTTCAAACCTTTATAGGTTATTATTATCCTGAATCCGTAGAACTCAAAAATAATAAATCATCTAAAATCCACATAGATACTGAATTTTTAAGCAATTTATGGGGATTACTTTATTTCACCCATTTGGTGAAGAAAATTTCAGAAAACACAATAAACCGGAAATACAGGTTTTATCAGGTTTTGTTGCTCTTTAAGCGGTTACGAACTTTGCGGACTCAGGATTATCTGTTGTCTACTTTTTCGGGATACAGATCGTGATGTGACAAACGTTCAAAAGCCACCTGCTCCCAGCGAGTTCCGGGTTTTCCGTAATTACAGTATGGGTCAATCGAAATACCACCTCTGGGAGTAAATTTCCCCCAAACTTCAATATACTTTGGTTTCATAAGTTTAATAAGGTCTTTCATTATGATATTTACGCAGTCCTCGTGGAAATCTCCGTGATTACGAAAACTGAATAAATACAGTTTAAGCGACTTGCTCTCAACCATACGAATATCAGGTACATATGAAATTGTTATAGCTGCAAAATCAGGCTGACCTGTAATCGGACAAAGACTTGTAAATTCGGGACAGTTGAATTTTACGAAATAATCGTTCTCTTGATGTTTGTTCTGAAAAGTTTCAAGTATATCAGGTGAATAATCGGTAGGATAAGATGTTTTTTGATTTCCTAAAAGTGTAAGCGAATTTGTTGATTTTTCCATTTTAATTCTCCTATATTAAATCCAATCCATTAGCCAGAAATGCGGCTCTTCGGTCAAGACAGGTTGCACATTTTCCGCAGGGCTTGTCACTGCCCTCATAGCAGCTCCACGTCATTTCATACGGAACGCCTAATTCCAAGCCGAGCTTTACAATTTCTTCTTTGCCTTTTGAAACAAAAGGAGCTTCTATATGCAGCTGATGGCTGCTTCCTTCGACTATTGCGGTATTCATCGCATTGTTGAAAGCGGCACTGCAATCGGGATAAGCATTTCCTGCAGCATCGTCACGATGGGCACCGTATAAAATTACATTACATTTTTTTGAAAGAGCAATGCTTGCAGCTGATGCAAGAAATAATCCGTTCCGAAACGGCACATATGTAGTAACAGGAGAACCCTTAGTTTTTTTGAGCTGTTCAGCATAGCTCTCTTTAGGAATATCCTGTTCGGAATGTTTAAGCAGTGAACAGTCACTGAATGAAAACAGCGGAGCAAGGTCTAAATTGATATGTTCGACGTCATAATATTTCACGATAGCCAATGCAGATTCCAGTTCCTTAATATGCTTCTGACCGTATGAAACAGATAAAGCAACAGTATTTTCTTTTCCGTATTTTTTTATTGCAAGAGCCAGACAGGTTGTGCTGTCAACACCTCCGCTAAATAAAACCAATGCTTTTTCCATATAAATTCTCCTTAACGAATTCTGTTTTGCAGACTTTCGTCTGATGCAAATTTTCCACGAAGAGTTTCAGTGTGAGTTTGTGCGGACGGTTTGCATATTCCTCTTGCAGTCATACAGCTATGACTTGCATCAATGCAAACGGCAACATCTTTCGAGCATGTAATTTCCTGAATAATATCGGCAATATCAGAACCTATTCTCTCCTGTAATTGCAGCCGTTTAGCTGCCATATCCGCAATTCGGGCAATTTTGCTCAGTCCGATGACATGCCCTCTGGGAAGATATGCTACCGTTACACGCATATCATACATCAGTGCCATATGATGCTCACAATGACTGAATACTTCAATATTTTTCACAACAACAAGATTTTGCCCGCAGTCGGATGACGGAGAGTCAAATGTTTTTCCGAACATTTGAGCAATATCGTGATTGGTGTAATTCATTCCCTCGAACATTTCGGCATACATTCTTGCAACACGGTCGGGGGTTTCACGCAATCCTTCACGTTCGGGATCATCTCCCAAGGCAGTAAGAATTCCACGAATGTGATATTTTATTGCTTCTTGATCAATAGCCATTTTTATACTCCTTTTGCATTGGGATTCCAAATGATTTTGTGCATTTGGAGCTGTAAAGTTACACCGTTCATTTGATTTTGTTTCATATATTCAACAATTGTACTCGGTTCTATCTTTCCGAAAACAGGACTTAGATACACTTCACATCGATCGATAAGTTTATACTCGTTTATAATCTCTTTTGCACGTTCCAAATCACCGATACTTCCTGATACAAATTTTACGGTATCACGACTATCCAAAAGATTTAGATTCTCGGTATACATGGAATGTTCCATACCGCTTGACGGCAGCTTGTAGTCCATTGTCATAGACGGACGGTTTTTTATAGATAAAAACGGTTTCAAAGGTATGCTGCCGTTGGTTTCTATTTCAACATAAAGTCGGCTGTCCTTTGCCAGTAATTCCATTAATTCAAAAATATCATTTCTATTTAACGGTTCTCCGCCGGTAAGAGTAACATTTCGTATTCCTGTTTTACAAATTTCATTGTAAATCTCTTCGGCAGTCATAGTGCGGCATGGCGTGTCCGACTGATTTGCCCACATAGTATCACAGTATGAACAGCAGAGATTACACCCGCTAAACCGAACAAAAACAGCAAGCTGTCCGGCAAGAGTTCCCTCACCATTTATACTGACAAACATCTCAGCTACATCAAGCACGAATTTTTTCCTCCCCTGTATACGCAGCACAATTATTAGGTGTTTCGTAAACTGTCATTTTTTTGACATTGTATCCTTTTTCTGACATACGATAAAAAAAATATTTTGCAAACTGCTCTGCCGTAGGACGAAACGGAACTTCAATTATTGAAAAATTTTCTTCTTTAAGTGCTGCTAGTGTGGTGTTTTTCAAGCTTCCTGTTTCGATAATCAAGCTATGGTCGAAAGAATCGGCTAGTTCCTTTAAATCTTGTTTTAAATCACCGAAATCCACAACCATGCCTCTGAGTTGTTCGGTTTCGCAAAGAGTTTCTTTCTCAATTTCCGCAATAATACGCCAGCGATGACCGTGAAGATTAGCACACTTCCCCTTGTATCCCGATAAAAAATGTGCACTGTCAAAGCTTGCTTCTGTGGTAAGCTGATACATAAGCTCTCCTTTCAATAAAAAAACAGACAACAAGGTGTCTGCAAAAAAAAATTAAACAAGTTATTTTCTAACTTTGTTAGTTCTTTAATTATTGCAGTCCTGGTTTTGTTTATAGACAGGATGGTACAAATGAACTGTCTTAATTTATTATACACTAAGAATCGATCATTGTCAAATATAAATGAGCAAATTTTAAAATTGCTCAAAAACTTTCAAAGAGTATTGTTGCGGTTTCCAAAGACAAAGCCACGACGGCAAAAAACCCCAATCGTTCACTCGTTCATTTTGAACTACTTAAATCCGCAAAGTTCGTAACCGCTTAAAGAGCAATAAAGCCTGATAAAACCTGTATTTCCGGTTTATTGTTTTCCGAATTTTTCTTCACCAAATGGGTGAAATAAAGTAAGACCCATAAATTGCTTAAAAATTCAGTGTCTATGCGGATTTTAGATGATTTATTATTTTTGAGTTCTA
>CACWTQ010000163.1 GCA_902763835.1 uncultured Ruminococcus sp.
CATTAGCCGTATTAGGGTGTGTTAAAATTTAAGTTTTTTCGATGGTTAAGCCATTTTTATCGACTTTACCTCCCTAAAAATCGAACGTTACAGCTTAATGTCTTAATAGTGAAAAGGATTAAACAGGTGAACAATTATGTATATAGAGCTTAAAAATATAGAGAAATATTACGGTGATTTCAAAGCAAGCGACAACGTAAGCTTCGGAATTGAAAAGGGCAGACTTGTTGCTTTACTCGGACCCAGCGGCAGTGGCAAGACAACAATTCTTCGTATGATTGCAGGACTTGAACAGCCCGACAGCGGAGAAATTCTCATTGATGGTAAGGTTGTAAACAACATTCCTGCATCTAAGAGAGGAATCGGATTTGTATTCCAGAGTTACGCTCTGTTCAGATATATGACAGTCTTTGATAACGTAGCTTTTGGTCTTGAACTCCAGAAAGTTCCGAAGAACGAAATCGAAAAGCGTGTTCTTGAGCTAATTGAGCTTGTAGGTCTTAAGGGTATGGAGAAACGTTATCCGAATCAGCTTTCGGGTGGTCAGCGACAGAGAGTTGCATTTGCAAGAGCTCTTGCTCCGAATCCGAAGGTATTGCTTCTTGATGAGCCGTTTGCGGCTATCGACGCAAAGGTTAGACAGGAACTCCGAAGCTGGCTTAAGAAAACAATTGAGCAGCTTGGCATTACAAGTATTTTCGTAACACACGACCAAGACGAGGCAATTGAGGTTGCCGATGATATCATTATCACAAACAAGGGTAGAATTGAGCAAATGGGTACACCTATCGAGGTTTACCAGAATCCGAACACAGCATTTTCGGCATCGTTCTTCGGTCAGCCGTCCATTCTTCCGGATTACAAA
The DNA here is from genome assembly GCA_902763835.1 of uncultured Ruminococcus sp. Lineage (GTDB taxonomy): Bacteria > Bacillota > Clostridia > Oscillospirales > Acutalibacteraceae > RUG592. Next base: position 866 of record CACWTQ010000163.1, read on the forward strand.
AAGTTCCACACTTTCGAGGAGCGTCCGGGTGCAGAGAAAGCATTTGTTCGTCCTGAGTTTGTAAAGGTTACCAAGAAGAATGAGGAGCTTTTCTATAAGGATTCATCTGTAGAGGGAACTGTTGAGCAGATATTCTTCCGCGGTGACACTCTTGAACTTCTTATAAATATCGACGGTGTTCTTATCACAGCAAGAAGAGGTCTTGACGAGGAGCTTGTAACTATCGGAGAAAAGGTAGATGTATTTATTTACAGAATATTTGTAACCGAGGGCGAAAAGGCATATCTTCTTCAGAACCTCGCAACCCGTGAAGAATCTCTTGTTATTTAATTACGTGAAGATAGTTTGCTTTGGGTATTACTTTTTGTACCCGACCGTAGATTGTTTATAAGCAGTAGTTTGTATACTAGAAGTTATACTCAAAATCTAAAAGAATTAGCATTTTAAAGTTTGGTAAAGCTTTTCAAAGCTTGCGGGCGACGGAACACCCCAAGAAGTCAAGCCGTTAGGCGTAGGCTGATTGGGCGGTGTTCCTAGTAGTCTTGCACCAGCAGGGGCAGAGCCCTGCTCGCTGACAAAAGCAGCACGCAAAGAAAAGCAAACTACCCTCAGCGAAATTAAATAAACTTTCTTAAAGCAACCCTCAAAATAATATCTTTTGGTTTAAATTAAAACAGGCAACAGCATAGCGAATTGCCGGTCTAAGATAAATCTTAACGCTTTCGAGTATACAAAATGATTTTTAAATCTTGATACGACGGATAGGCAATAAATTCCCCACAACAGTAATTTTTATAATTGCTGTTGTGGGGAATATTTTAGAAAAATGTTTTGTTTTAAATATTTCCTTAGTGTTTTGCTTTTTGTACAATAACTTTACAGTGTCATTGACACAACCGTTTCAACGTGGCTCGATACGTGCTGATTGATGTCGCCATATTGGAACATCTCGCCCAATTTTAAGCCGTTTTTCGATTGTTCTCGGAAACATATCAATTTGTCTTGATTTATGGGTTCATTATACTGCGAAAGGCCATATTTTTTAATAGCCGTATCTGTTACGTTCTAAATTTTCTATCAAACCTCTTATAAAATCAACGCATTCTTTCTGAGTAAATGCAAGATTTTTTTGTTCGATGTACTGCAAAAAATTAATAACAGTGTTGTAAATACTTGTTTCTTTGATACCACTCTGTATAAGACTGTCCTTTCTGATGTAGCGGAATGAAACTTCCCTGTCAGTTGGATTCCAGTAAATTTGCATACTACTTGGAAGAGAAATATTGTTTTTTAACACTATATAGGAACATTTTTCGCTTTCCATAAGGAGAATCATTCTCTTCAAAACATTTATTCTGTGATTAATGGAAATCGGTTCGTAATACTGTTCAGGAATTTCTACAATGCGTCCTGTTTCAGCAAGTTGTATAATTCCGTTTTTCGTGCAGCAGCTCGTTATATGAATAACCTCAGATTGACCACCAAAATGCTCCATGCCGTTCCAGTTACCATTTTGAAGTAAAGCCGTTTCAAGAAGTATTTCTTTCTGAGGAGAATCATAAATGCTTTCCTTAAGAAGTTCAATGTCTAAGCATGGAGAAACGCACGGCTGATTGAATAGGGAGCCTACCTTTTTTCCTGCAACTGCTGAGTTCATTTGAGCTACATTATTTGCAAAATCTCCTTTTTCAAAAAGAGAAAAGCAACCCATGGAAAGATTGTCAAAATGTTCGGTAAAATACTTTATAAGAGTTTGGTTAGTTGTAAAAAATCCGGAGTGCATTTCATAGTCAAACATCAGAGTACATTTTTCTGTAATTATCAAATTTGGAAGAAGCGAAAGTGTGTTCAGATGGCTTGTCAAATTGTCATAGTGGTAGTAAATATTGTAATTACTTAAATTGAATGATTGTGGAAGAATTTCCTTTAGAATATCAAGATTTATATAGCACTTCTCGATAGATTTTTCAAAGCATATAACATGATCAACTTGGATATTTTTATTGCTAAAGAATGGCAAAAGAAGCTCTTGTATCTCAGTGTAAGCTGGCTGAATATAAAGCATGACTCTCTGTTTGATGTCAGTTGAGTTTGCACATTGCTGAAACATTCGAATGACATATGATATAATAGAGGGCTTGGACGTAAGTTTAACATAATCTTCGTTCTCAGAAAAGCCTTTCATCAGTGTTTTTTCATAAAAAGTATATTTAGACTTAAAAAAATCGTCAACATTGAGTAACTCCTTAAGAAGTTTATACATATATAAATAACTATTTACAATATCATCACCAAGTACTGATTTGTCATATTCTTCAAGAAACTGAATTCGTTCGTTTGTTTTCATGCAAAGACCATTGGCAATGTATTCGACTGTTTGTATATTTTTAGGCAAGCGGTCACCATTCATATATCTATAAAGAGTAGATCTTTCCATATTAAGTATCTTTGCAAGTTTTGGAAGTGAAATATTGTATGATTTTATGTAGTTGCTGAAATATTCTGAAAAACTCATGAAAACCTCCATATTATTTGATAAGAATTTCTATATAGTTACTACTATTATAAATGAAAAATTTGTAATTTTAATTCTGTTAAAGAAATATAATTTCACAATTTCACTTTTTATAATGGGGCTCACTTTGTTGCCAGGAAAAATTTAAACTTTAAAGTTGTCTATTTAGAAAATTTATTATACAATATAAGGAACTGTCAGAAAATAACTTGAACATTTATACTTGTCTAATTTGCCTTGTGTGTTGTTACAACACCTTGAAATACGTCAGTATTCCTGCGGTGTT
>CACWTQ010000164.1 GCA_902763835.1 uncultured Ruminococcus sp.
CAGCAGGGCGAGCCTCGCGAGCAGAGAAGACCAAAAAACAATAATCGCGGTCCGAAAGAGCCACGCCATAAAAACAATGGCAACAGAAATAATGATGCGAACAGAAACAATAACGCGCCTGCTCAGCAGTAGTCTGCTGGCAGCGTGTCTTATTATACTTTTTTCGGCGTGCAGTGATGACAAAACATTACTGCACTCTTTCCATTCTATCGAGAACAGCAAGTGGGAGAAGGACGACACAGCAAAATTCACACTCCCTGCCGTATGGACCGACCGCAAGGTAGAGGTTCAGGTAGAGGTACGGACAAACTCGCGCTATCCTTACCAAACGCTGTGGCTCAAAGCCGAGCACAACTTTGCCGACAGCACCAAGTACGTTAAGCAGAGTGTTAAATGCACTATTCTTAACGAGACGGGCGACATTCAGGGCAACGGCATCAGCACGGTGCAATATGCCTACCCGATAGGCACTTTCAACATAAAGAAAGGTCAGAAATCGACAATAAAAATTACGCACAACATGCGCAGCGAACTGTTAAACGGCATCCACGACATCGGCGTAAAGATTGTCGAGGCAGAATAATATTTTTTCAGGAAGAAGATTCGGTCTTCTTCCTTTTTTTATGCTTCGAAGCACAGCAGTTCTATAACGGACATTTTTCAGCAAAAATATTCTTTTGGTAAATACAAAATAGTGGGTAGGAAGAAGGTAGCAAGAAGGTAGCAAGATGGTAACAAGATGGTAGCAAGACAGAAGATAGATTCAAGATAGATTCAAGGTACATCCAAGATACGTCCAAGGTACGTCCAAGGTACGTCCAAGGTACGTCCAAGGTACGTCCAAGGTACGTCCAAGGTACGTCCAAGGTACGTCCAAGGTACGTCCAAGGCAAGCGCATAACCAGTCATTTGTAAAGTCTCCCAAGGCATAGCCTTGCAAGATAATCAACAGAGCGGAAAAACGAAGAATCGATTCTTTCGTTTTTCCGCTCTCGTTTTTCAAAATGCGTACAAAAAAGACTGCAATCAAAAATAATTTTGTACATTTACAGCCGTTTAAAATGTTTTACATATTAAATTACTAGGGGGATATAATAGTGATTGGCTTTATGTTCTAAATGGATTCACTACAGTTAAAGAGTCTTTTTAAATATGAGATATTTCTATGCGTTATTATTTGCGTGTCTGTTTTTACATTTGCACGCAAAAACCATGTCTATAGATTCTAATTTCGAAAGAAAAATTTATACCGACGTCGATACTGTTATCGTAAATTGCGATATCGAAGAGTTTAAACACCACATAATAGAGTGCTTTCCGAATGTAAGGTTTTATGGATGTGGCGGAAATGCCCCGTATATTTCTGATAATGGGATTCTTATGAATAAAAGTCGGACTTGTATATACTTGTCACCAAGCAATTATCCATACAAAAATGGAAAGTACAAATGTAACAGAGGCATCAAAAACATATCTAAGTTTGCGTTTCAGCAGTCAGAGACGCTCTGCCGTATCGACTTAAACAACGTGAACATCATTGATGATGGGGCATTTGCGATATGCAAAAAACTAAACGAAGTTCGTTTTCGTAAGTCATTAAACAAAATAGGACGTTCAGCCTTCGCAAAATGTTCTGGTCTAAAAAGCGTATATATCACAAATGTCGATTCTCTGATGTGCGCAGCATTTGTAGATTGTGTGGAACTCGAAGAATTATTTATCCCATCTTCGCACTTTGTTGATACATTCTGTTTTCTTAGGTGTACTGGAATAACAAAGGCAGTTCTTCCTTGTTGTCAATACGATGCAATGACATTCGGATTTAGTTCTCCAAAACTTCAACATCTGTTTTTCGAAGGTATTCCTTCGTATAAAAACCGCACTTACTTTATTGTCGATTCAATCCCATCAAACGCTGTTTTGTATGTTAAAAAGGGAACAATAGAGAAGTTTAGAAAGATGACGTATTTCTCGCAATTTAGCGAAATAAGGGAATACGAAAGCATCTCGAAGAGCGCATTTCGACGAATTAAGGCTGGCAAGCCAGCCGAATTAGTGGCTTTTGAAGAAGATTAAAATCGTTTGCTCGAATTTCCAACACCAAGCGAAATCTCCAAAGGTCATTTGTAATGTCCTCAAGGCGTAGCCTTGCAAAATAAGCAACAGAGCGGAAATACGAAGAATCAACCCTTTCGTTTTTCCGCCCTTGTTTTTCAAAATGCTGGCAAAATAGACTTCATTCAAAAATAATTTTGTACATTTACCGCCGTAAAATACCAACAATTAAAATTGTGAAAAACAGGCTTTACAATAGCAACAACCGCGCGGTAGTTGGCGAGAATGTCGATGTGCGACAGGTAACGAACTACTACCCATTTGGCGGAGTGTTTAACACCACGGTATACAACAGCGGCGACGACTTGCAGCCATACAAGTATAACGTCAAGGAACTCGACCGCACCCACGGGCTCGATTGGTACGACTATGGCGCACGAAACTATGATGCCTTTTTGCCTATATTTACATCACTCGACCCTCTATGTGAGAAGTATTACCATATTTCTCCGTATACGTATTGTGCTAATAATCCAATGCGATTTATTGACCCTGATGGAAGATACTTTACGGAAAAATCTATTGATGTCCTTAAAGAATTTATGAGCTATTTACAAATGCAATTGAGTCAAATAGGAAAGAAAATGAATAAGGCGGAAGGTGAAAAATTGGAGAAATTAGAGCAGAAGTATAAAGAAACATACGAACGTAACCAGCGTATTTTTAATGAGATTTATCAGTTAGCCTCTTCTGATCAAGCTTATTCTATAGGTTATGGTAATGATTATAGTACTGCTGATATAACAATGTCTGCTGGCGCATTCAGAGGTGGCAGATATGATATCCGTATAGCTGATGGTTATTCTACAAATGAAAGAATGGGAGTTATAGGACATGAGCTTAAGCATGCTTTTCAATTCGAAAAGGGGGAATTGTCTTCTGGATATGAAGGAGGAGAAACATTTTATGATAAGACTGATGAATATGAAGCATTGCAACGTCAGTCTGAAATAACTGGTAAGACAGAACGTTTAGATATGAATCTTAAAAATTATAAAAATCTGAGTGGTGACCGTAAAGGCGCAAGAGGCTATTTTGATGCTATTTTTATGTTTTCAAATAGCGACAAGGTACTTCAAGAGTATGCTGAGAAAAATGAAATTGTTTTTAGATACAGAAACAAAACTTATATGGGTTTAAAATGAAAAATGTCTATTTGATTTTTTTGCTATGCTTCTTTGTTGGCTGTTGCAAGGTTGATACAACAATAAATGGAGCATATATGAACAAGTCGGTTTTGAAATATAACGATGGACTTGATTACATGCTTACTATAGAAGATTCTACCTGTAAGGTTGTTGCTGCGCGTTGGAAAGGTGCTGCTATTTCTGTAGGACTTTATGGATTTCTAAAATACGACACAGTTCTCGGAAAAGTAAAATATCATAAAGATACGATATTTGTTTCTTATAATAAAGAAGAATTTAATGGATATTATACACACATTTATTATGGGTATGATAGTGTTTTTATAGTACGTGATGGTGGGTTGTATTATCCTTTTAGTCCCAGAAATGAACGCGAGAAGTATCCTTATGTAAAAGTCTCTGAAAGGCAAATAAAAAAGCAGATAAGAAAACTCCGAAAAAGACCTCAGTATTACATAAAGGGACCTGAAGATTAAATCAATAGAGCGGAAAAACGAAGTATCAACTCTTTCGTTTTTCCGCTCTTGTTTTTCAAAATGCTGGCAAAACAGAAGCGTTTGGCTAAAAGAAGTGCATCATATAGCTGCATACGGGGCACTCCTTCAGAGTGCTTGTTGTTGGCTGGTGGCTTTTCCTCCCTTAGTTCTGCCGAATTTCCGAATTCGGCAGCATCAATATACGCGAGTTTGCAACTCGCATTGTCGCAAAGCGACAAAAAGTTATTGCAAAAGCTGATGTTTTTTTCAGCGGTGGGAATTACAAATTCCCGTTTTTTTCTCAGCCGAATTCGGAAATTCGGCAGAACGGTGTGGATTTTTTATTCTCAGCCGAATTCTTGCGTCCCTTCGGTAGCAAGCGACCATAGGTCGAGCGGCAAATTCGGCAGAACGGGAGAACAGACATATCCCATCTTTCCACCCACTATTTTTCAGAATAGAGCATTTAAATGATATGACATGTAAAATTGTTGTAAATAAAAAAAATATATATCTTTACATCGTAAATTACAAAAAAACAAACAGAGTATAAATTGCTTATGAAACAAATATCGTTTATTCTTTTATTTTTATTTTCGTTAAAAAGCGGTGCGCAAAATGTTTTTTTTATGGATACATTACGTTTTGATAGTGCTGTAATGTGTAAATTGTTATATGGTAAAAAAAAAAAAAAAAAAAGTTTTATTTTTTCAACTTTCAGAGATACAATCATCTTGTA
>CACWTQ010000165.1 GCA_902763835.1 uncultured Ruminococcus sp.
CAAAGCAGGATGAATATTTAATATGAAATAAACTCTTCAACATACAAATTCGGTTTTCTCTCAATGCAAAAACTTTATAGATGATATTCATCAAACAAAGTCTGAAGTAATCAATTCACATCTTTCGTCTATTCTGTTCCTGCCTCTTCGCAGATTTTTATTGACAGTATTGCAAATTTAACTTAAAAAGAATCAAAAAGGCACCTCGGATCGTAACGATTCAAAGTGCCTTTTTTTATATTATTCCGCTATAATTTTTTCATACCTGCAGTCAACGGATCTTTTGATTTTGTTGTAAAGTTGTCATTACAGCGAATTGAACATTGCCAATAGAAAACAGGGAGATAAACAAGCTTTCAAGACCCGTTGACAGCAGAAATATTATCCCCTCAACCCTGTCGTCATACTGACAGGAATCAACATAACACAACAGGACTGACAACGTCAACAGGTTTGTAATGAACAACCGAAAAATTGTAATGAAAAGTTTATTTTCTCTTAAAAATTCTGGCAAAGAAATTTATCGCTCTTGACATTGCGTTGAGCGCATCTGTCAATACTTTTTCGATAAATTTTATAAATACATTCTGTTCGTGCTCTCCCTCATCGGATTTTACAACGAGTTTAAACGCATCATAGTTTCCTTTTTCAAATTCCTCTAACATTTTTTCAAATGTGATATTTTTATCGCCGTCTTCAGTAATCATTTTCATATTTACATAAAGATGATTGAATGTCAGATTTTCAGCGTCAGGCTCTATAAAATCCATTTCGTCAGATATAATTACGTCATTTTTAACGCCGTCAAATATCAGTTTATCAAAATACAGATACTCCGCTTCAGGCTGTTCCATTATACAATTTGTTATATAACTGTAATCTGCACCTGCATAAACAGTTGTTTTACCGTTGAATGAAATCACCTTTTTATCGTGATCATAATCAACATCGACGCAGTTTATGCCGTACTGTTTTACAAGCTCTTTGGTTTGAGGAGCATCGCCATCTATAATAATTGTCAGATTATTCATCAATCCGGATCCGGGCGCTCTGAAAGCAGACTGAACAATATCTGTTTCTCCGTGTAGTATTACATTTCTGAGATTAGTGCAGCTGTAAAACGCACTGCTGCCTATTGATGCAACACTTGGCGGTATGTCAATACTTGTTAAATTGGGGTCATTACGAAAAGCGTCTTCATCAATGGCTGAAAGATTTTTGCTGAGTTTTACTGATTTTAGATCGGTGCAATAACTGAATGCGTGATGTCCCATCTCTGTTACACTATCCGGAATTGAAATTTCCCTTAAGCCTTTACAGCCGTCGAATGCATGCATACCAATCAACGTTACCTCGTCGGGAATATTAATATTTATCAAGCCTGTGCATTTATAAAAAGCGAAAGCATCAATTTTTTTAAGTCCCTCAGGCAGAGTAACGCTTTTCAGACTTGAACATCCATAAAAAGTGCTTGATATCTCGGTAATCTTATCATTGAGAACAACACTTTCCAGATTTGAACACTCATAAAAAGCTCTGAAAGATATCTTGGTCACTGTATCGGGAACCGTGAATTCAGTAATTCCATTAGAAGGCGGGCAACAATACAAAATCGATTTATCTTTATTATATAAAATGCCGTACTCGTCTGATGAAAAACTATTATTGCTTTGATCAACTGTTATTTTTTGCAGAGAGAGGCATTTTTGACATATATTCGTGCCAATACTAACTACCGTTTCAGGAATAACAAGCTCTGTCAATAAAGAACAATTATCCAATGCACTTTCTCTTATTCCGGAAACAGGCATGTCTTCAATTGTCTGCGGAATAACAAGCGTACCGCTGTAAGATGTATCGCAGGCGGTTATAGTAATTGTATTATCATCATTCTTAACCCAGCTCAACGGCTGTGAATCATCGGCTGCACTTGCCTTTATTCTGCTGAAATCAAGTTGATGGCAGTCGCTCATCGGTACTGCGCACATAAAAATAACGACAGCCATTATGACGGACAATGCTTTTTTCATTTGAACATCTCCTGTTTTAAATACGTTGATTAAATATAAACTTATATTTATTTTTTCTTATTGATCCTTCTTGCAAAGAAGTTTATAATTCTTGACATTGCGTTCAATGCATGTTCAACGATACGATCAACTATTTTGTCAGAAATACTTTGCCCGTATTGACCCTCATCAGAATCCAGCACTATGCTGAAAGCTTCACCGCTGCCGTTTTTTAATGCGTTAAGCATATAATCAAACGTGACTTTTCCTGAGCCTTCCTCATTTATCAGATTAATATTAACATACAAATGATTTAAGGTCAAATCTTCGGAACCTGAATCAATTATCCTTGCGTCGACATCATCATCCAGTTTAAACATAAAATCGTCTTTTTTAATACCGTTAAAAACAATCTTACCGAAAAACATATATTCAGCCTCGGGATATTTTCTGAGGGATTCAGTTATGTAGTCATAATTTTCACCCTCATAAACCGTGGTCGTTCCGTCGAAAGATAATACATTTTTCTTTGGATTATAAACCACATCAACACGGTTTACCCCGTACAGATCCGCAAATACCTTTGTGTTTGGTATGTCTTCATCTAAAATAACAAGAGTGACCTTATCTGAATCTTTGAACGTATCCTTTTCAAAATCTGTATTGCCGTTGATCAAAACGTTTACAAGATTTGTGCATTGCGAAAATGCATTGTCGCAGATTGTAACAACGCTGTCAGGCACTATCGCGCTTTTTAATCCGCCGCATCCGTTAAACGCGTATTCGGCAATGGTCTTTGTTCCCGGTTTTATCTGATAATCACCGGAGACAGTTTCGCGAGCTTTGATCAGATGGTTGCCGACGTACAAAACATCATTTTCCCAATTACTGTTATCTGAAAAATAGCTGGTTGACGTAAAAGCAGACCTGCTGATATATGTTATACTGTCCGGCAAAGTGATGCTTTCAAGCTCATTACAGTTTAAAAACGCCGCTCTGCCGATATACTCTGTCTTACTGGGAACAGTGACTTCTTTTAAGTGTCTGCAATATGAAAAAGCCTGTTCTCCTATCTTTTTTAAGCTGGCAGGCATTTCAACTGTTTTAAGACTATCCGCCCAATTAAAAGCATAATCTGATATTATTTCAACGCTTTCCGGTAAAACAATATTCTCCATCAAACTGTGAGCAAAAGCATATCTGCCGATAAAACGCAGTCCTTCGGGAAGGTTTCCGTTTCTGAACGCTGTTCCGTAAAAAGCATTCTCTCCTATTGACTTAATATCGTCCGGGATTACCGAACCGCTGCATCCTGAAATGAGCGTATCGGTTGAGGTCTCGATAATTGCTTTGCAGTTATTTCTGCTGTCATATACCGGATTTCCCGGAGCAACAGCAATATCTTTTAATCCTACACAGCTCGCAAAAATACCTTTGCCGCAAAGAGTAACGCTGCTTGGTATCGTCACTTTTGTCTTTAATTCAGAACAATCAAAAAACGCGCTGTTCCATATAGTTTTAATTCCTTCCGGGATTTCGACTCCTGTTATTTTTTTACATCCGGAAAACGTACTCGTACA
>CACWTQ010000166.1 GCA_902763835.1 uncultured Ruminococcus sp.
GAAGTTCCTGTATTATTTCACGCTCAATGAGCTTTACGGCAGCAAAATGGACGAGGGCTTTCAGCGTTTTGAAAATGACAATGTTGATTTCAAGAAAAGCGTTGTCTGGAATATGCTTTTTGATTTTCAGAAAGAGGCAGTCCGCTATGCCATACAAAAAATCAACAAATACAACGGCTGTATTATTGCCGACAGCGTAGGTTTGGGCAAAACCTTTGAAGCTCTTGCCGTAATGAAATATTTCTCCGACAGACAGGACAATATTCTCGTGCTTACTCCGGCGAAGCTTTACAACAACTGGGATTCTTACCGTGACAACGACTATAGCGATAATCCTCTTGCCGATGATAATATTCGCTACAAGGTTATGTGTCATACCGACTTGTCACGATACAGCGGTACGTCACGCAGCGGATTTGACCTTGAACGATTTGACTGGAGCAGATTTGACTTGATTGTCATTGACGAGTCGCATAATTTCAGAAACAGGACTGAAAAGGAAGACGGCGAAACACGTTATCAGAGATTGCTTGAAACAGTAGTTAAAAAGAAAAACCGCACTAAAGTTCTTTTACTTTCGGCAACTCCTGTTAATAATAGTCTTTCGGATTTGAAAAATCAGATAAGTCTTATCACAGCCGACAGAGATGATGCCTATGCTGATGAGGGTATCGAAAGTATTAGTCAGACTTTGAAGAAAGCCTCAACGGTGTTCAACCTCTGGGAGAAAAACGGCAGAAATGCCAAAGACCAATTATATGATACTCTCCCGAAAGACTTTTTTGATTTGCTCGAACTGCTCACCATAAGCCGCAGCCGAAAGCATATCACAAATTATTACAACAGTTCCGACATTGGTTCGTTCCCGTTTAAACTTCCGGTTAAAACGCATAATCCCGATATAGACACCGAACAAAAATTACTTATTTTCAGGGACACACTTGCCACTCTCGAAGAACTTCTCCTGTCTGCATACACACCGCTTAAATACGTTAAGCGAGAATATCGTGATATTTACATACAAAAATATCAGACTATACATAAAGGCAAAGTTATTTTCACGCAGTTTGACAGAGATAACACCACAAAAGTTTTGCAGATGTTCAATCTGTTCAAGCGTCTTGAAAGTTCTGTTTATTCCTTTGAGAAAACTCTCGGCAGACAGAACAACCGAATAGACAGATATATTGAGTTGCTCACAAGCAGCGGCAAAAATTTAACCGATGAATCATATTTCGATGATGAAGAAACCTCTCTTGAATACAAGCTCGACATTAAAGTCGCACACCTTGACAAGGAGCGTTATCTTGAAGATTTGTATTTTGATAAAGGTATTATAGAAACTCTCCGTAAACAGGCACAGACTATTCTAAGCGGCGGCAGAGATGAAAAGCTTATAGAGCTTAACCGCATAGTTCACGATAAGATAAAGAATACCCCGACAAATCCCGGCAACCGTAAAATTCTGATATTCTCCGCATTTGCCGACACAGCTGATTATATCTATGACAGCATTTCGCAGGAGCTTTTGAAAGACGGCTGTTACTGTGCAATGGTCAGCGGTGCGGCAAAGCCGAGAACTACTTTACCGCTTGACTCGGGCAGCCGCAAAGAATATGACTTTAACAGAATACTAACTTATTTTTCGCCGATGTCAAAACACGCCGACATTCCCGAGAACAGACAAATTACAGTTTTTATCGGTACGGACTGTATTTCCGAGGGACAGAATTTACAGGATTGCGACACAGTCATTAACTATGATATTCAGTGGAATCCCGTCACCATAATTCAGCGTTTCGGACGAATTGACCGTATTGGAAGCCGTAATTCTCAGATACAGCTTATCAACTTTTTTCCGGCGGTGGAGCTTAACGAATATCTCGGACTTGAAAGCCGTGTAAAGAAAAAAATGGTACAGTCGAATATTGTGTCAACAGGTGATGACAATCTGCTTGAACCGGAGCTTAATGACATCAGTTTCCGCACAAGGCAAATGGAAAAGCTGAAAGATGAGGTTATTGACATTGACGAGGCAGCCGACACTATTTCCATTACCGATTTAAATATGAATCAGTATATTTATGAGTTGTCGCAGTACGTCAGAACCCATAAGGAGATTTTGAGTGTTCCGAGAGGCATATACTCCATTGCAAGGGCTAACGAAATAGGCTTTGACAAAAGCGGAGTTCTATTTTGTTTCAAGTACAAGAACAACGAAGAAAAGCCGAACTCTGACAGTACCCTGTTCCCGTATTACCTTGCATTCATAACAGATAACGGAGAAATTCTTTACGGCAGCAATCAGGCTCGTGAATTGTTGAAACGATTCAGAGGTTTGTGTTACGGAAAAAATGAAGTAAACACCGACCTTGTTGAATATTTTCTTGATGAAACATTCAATACAAAGGATATGAGCCGATATTCGGATTTGTTGTCAAGGGTGGTGAATTCAATTCAGCAAATCGAAGAAGAGAATGCCGGATTTACTCTCTTTGACTTCGGCGGTTTTAAAAATGATTTTGCAAACAAGACAAGCGATGACTTTGAACTTGTTTCGTTTGTGATTGTTGCGGAGGTGTAAAAAAAATGCTGTCACTTCCCGAAAAATACAAGAAAAATGCCCCGATTACAAAAGTAACTTTTGTACGGGGTGCAAGCCTTGCCGGAGCGGAGAAAAAACGCTTTGAAACGTCGGTAGAGGAAATTCGTCTGATGTATCAGATAGAGGGTTTTGACATTCCCAACCTTGTAAATGACGATTACAACTGTCAGGTTATAATGTTTTTGCGTATTCGCATAAAGGACTTGAAGCAGAGTGCATTTATATCGAAAATAGTGCAGCGGTGCATTGCTCCGTTATGTGTGATAGAGATTACCGACGGTACAAGCGTTATGTACAGTTTTGCGGACAAGCGGCTGAACAAGCAGAATAAAAAGGAGATTGTGATTGAAAGCGACTACATAACAGACAAAATGCCGCTTGAATATAGCAGTGACATAAAAACTCTGTTTTCTCTTTATATCGACTATGAAACGATACTCAACCGCAATAACAAACATTTATACTACGTTGAAATGATGACAAAATCATTTCTTGTATTCAATCAGTCTATTTACACAGGCAGTTTAAAACTGCTTGACAGTCAGCTATGGTACAATGAAGAAAAGCTTCTTATATGTTTACCGCTGCTGAAAAAGCTTAAAACGCTGAAACAGTCGGCGGCAAAGGCGAAAACGGTAGCCGAACGCAGCACTTTCAACAAGCAAATGAAAGAGATAATAAAACAGCTTGATTCAATGTGCAGTTAGCAATGTGCAATGTGCAATGTGCAATGTGCAATGTACAATGATTAGTGAGGGAAAATGTATAATAATTTAATATTGAATAAAAGCAAAACATTTGCATTAAGGATAATAAAACTATATCAATTAGTACTTTCCCAATCCATAAGACTATACAAACAGCAAGATCAGGAAGATAATTTCTAATATATTACCGAAACAACGAAAGATAATCATAATAATC
>CACWTQ010000167.1 GCA_902763835.1 uncultured Ruminococcus sp.
TATAAATTCAATAGTCAAAGCAAAAACAGCGCTTGCGAAGCTTGCGGATAAGGATTTACCTGTTATGCAGAGCTACAATATCGCAAAAATCATACGTCAGGCGGATAACGCTCTTCTACCGTTTGAAGATGCGAGAATCAGGCTTTGCGAAAAATACGGTACGCTTGACGACTCAAAAAGTCAGTACCGTATCAATCCGGCAGATAATTCCGCATTTCAGCAGGATATGAACGAGCTGCTGAGTCAGACCGTTGAAATCGAAGCGGAAAAAATCAAAGTTACGGAAAACGTCACTCTTTCTGCAAAAGATATAATCGACCTTGAAGACTTTTTACTGTTGGAGGGATAAAATGGCGGATATAAAAGTTAAAACAACCGACCACAGACTGATAATGCTCGCTTCGCCGCTGCTCGTTTCCGGCAGCAAAGCGGCAGATATAATTCAGGTCGAATTTGATGAAAGCTGGGATTACGGCGAAGATACAGAACGATTTATTCAGTTTGTCAGAGATTCGGAAATCTACACCTATGAATTGCATGAAAACAAAGCAACCGTTCCGCAGGAAGTTTTACTTTCCCCGGGACGGTTCAGCTTTGCTGTTTTTTCAAAATCGGATGACAGAGTTATCAAAACCTCAAATTACTGCACAGCGGCAGTCTTAAAGGGCGCAGACACGGACGACGCGATTCTTATTGATTGGAATATGTTCTTTTTAAGGCTTGTGAACGCTATCAACGATCATTTTGAAAAAGATTTAAAAGATACCATCGATACTGATGACCTTATTGACGAAATCGGCAGTATACAAACCGCAAAAGAAATGAAGCAGATTTTTATAGATATGCTCAATCCTTATTTTGCATCAGCGCTCAGTATTGATGATTCAACAGAACAAATAGCCTTTCAGATCGCTTATTATATGGATCAGTATATACACTCCGGTGAAAGAGCGCTTGCCGGTATAACTGCAGATTTAAAAGATATATCAGACAGATATGTGACCGATCCTTCGACGATGGGCGATCCTGCATATATCAATTATTTAATGGATATCAGAGGCTTTTGTGTTATTACGGCAAATTATTTTTTAGAATTATACGGGGAGGTATGATTGAATGGCAAATGAAATTCTTTCACAGTTGTTTGAAAATCAGAAAATCCAAATGCAGAGAGACGCGGCTTTGAGAGAATCTCTTGACAGCAAGGTCACTAATGCATTGTCAAGAGTTCTGAATGACGATGCTGCGCTTAACGAGATTAAAGAAAATATTGCGTATACAATTGAGCAGTTCGACTCTCTTGCTCAAAGGGTTTACGGATACACGCACGAAGCTATTGTAACCGACAATCTTGAAAAGGATTATCAGGATATAACCACGGCGAATCCCGACCTTGCGAACGTTTCCGCCGTAGGTCTGCTGGCGATCCTCAGCGACGGCGACACGGTAACAGCGCAGAAAAACAGGCTTTTTATAAATGCAGTAGAATCAAAAGATGATAAAGATAAGCCTAAAGATTACTCATTCAGCGGCAAAAATTCTCAAAACGGAATTGAGTTTGTAAAAATATGGTATTTTCAGAACGATGAACGTTACATTAATCTGTCCCAAAAATTCACATTTGATTCAGTTTTTATGCATATAAAAAATAAAAACACTATTACAATAGATTCTGATAATTTGAATGTGCAAACAGTAAAATCATTGGGGTTTAACGGGATAATTTATACTGCCGTAATTAAAAGCATTGAATACGAGAACGCAAACACAGATTTTGTTATACCAAGTTTAACAAAAACACTTAAAAGCAATATGAATGTATTACCGTTGAATATATTGGCTAATAAAATCCAATTACAAAATGTGATACTGCCGGAATTGTTGTCGATCGAAGGGGGTGTGGGCGGTCAAAACAAACCAGGATTTTATGGCTGTACAAATTTAACAAAAATAACTTTTCCGAAATTGCAAATGATTGGCAGCGGAAAAGATTTTGCGCAGACTTTCCAAAACGTGCCTATTGTTGAATTACCCGCATCTGTTGAAAGCGTGGGAGAATATTGCTTCGGCGGAAATAGATCTATAACATTAAACTGCAATAAAGCTGTCTTCAAGGATTCATGGTGTTACAGTACACCCACCGAAAGCTTTGAGATGTGTACTTACTGGGAAAATTCTATAAAAATATCGGTTGCCGCAAACAACTGGAATCCTGAACGGTTTTCTGTACCTGCAGCAATTAATTTAAACGACACATATTATTTATACAATCTTTTGAAACGTTATGATTATGTGCCGACAGAACACACCATAAAAATCCCAACACGATATGTAACAGATGAGCTGATTGACGCTTATGTGGGAATCGGCTGGGATTTACTCGGAGCATAAGGAGGACGTAAGATGAATTATACGCAAGAAGGACGCAGATATATAGCCGATGCGGGTTATGTGTTTGCTTTAAAAACAAACCACGAATCAACAGCTGAAGTAATTTCAATAAAGCTGATTGATTATTACGATTGCATACCCGAACCAAAGCCTGAGCCAATACCCGAAGAACAGGAGGTCGAAGATAATGGCGAATCTGATGTTTCCGTTTAATTACATTTCAGTTGGTTGCCTTTACATAGCGGCGGTTATCCTTTGGGCGATAGGGGCGGTTAAATGAAAGAATTTATCACTCAATATTGGCTCGAAACGCTTTTCGGTATAGTAGTGCTGCTGCTGACGGCGGCAGTTAAAAAGCTGTTTCGTAAGCTGAAAGATGAAAAAGAAGATTACAGCTCCATAAAGGACGGTATGCTTTCACTGCTTCGTGCAGAGCTTATCAGAAGCGGTGAAAAGTATCTGTCGCAAAACTGGATTCACATCTACGCAAAAGATGCCTATGACAAGGCGTATAAAGCATATCACGAATTAGGCGGCAACGGCACAATGACTGACATGCACGATAAAGTTATGGAACTTCCGACAGTTCCGAAGGAGGAAGAATAATGTCTAAAATTTCAGATTTAATTTTCAAAAACGCAAAGCACTACATAACCTCGCCCTACGGCGCAAGAAACACCATCAGCACATCAGCAGGGAAGACTTCTTCGTTCCACAACGGTACCGACTACGGCACAAACGGACTCAAACTGCCGCAGTACGCTATTGAAGACGGTTACATATTCGCAGTAGGAATATCGTCAAGCGACGGTGCGAAATATGTATGGGTCATCTATCCGAGAATCAAGCTTGCATTCTTGCAGTATCATCTTGACACAATCAGCGTTAAGGCTGGACAGAAGGTTACAAAAGGCACAAAGCTCGGCACCACCGGCAAATCCGGTAAAGCGACCGGAATTCACCTGCATCTCGGTATCAGACCGCTTACAGACCTGACCGATGCGCAGGTCAAAGCAATGACGTGGGCACTGCTTCGCTCTTGTTCATACACTGATCCCGAAAAAGTCAACTACACAGCGCCGAGCGTTGCTGTTTCAAAAA
>CACWTQ010000168.1 GCA_902763835.1 uncultured Ruminococcus sp.
TCAAATCTCTGCACCTGCCGTTCACAGTAATTTTGACGTTGCTCGGCATTGTAAAGCTGTTCATTAATTCGCTGTTCCTGAGGTGTGATTTGATTTTCCAAGGTGGGTACGGTTGAATCTACCCTCTTTTCCTCTGTGGGATATTTGGGTTCTTCGGTGGGGTTATCCTGTTTCACCTCATTTTCTTCAATTTCTGTTTCGGGAGTTTCTTCTTTCGGTTCTTTCTCTGTCTGCTCCTGTTCTTCGGTGTTCTCTTCGTCCTCTTCATCGAGAATATCCCCGAAATAAGTAGTATGAGAATCCTGACAATTCGGGTGATACAAACCGTCTTTAATACACTCCGACATCAGCAAATAACCCTTTTCCTTAGCTTCCTCAGCCGTGCCGCCGCTCCAGACATCGTCAACAATAACCTTACCGACAAACGGGGCACACTTAGGGCAAGGATTGCTCCGCTTATTCATAATAACGGTATGTATCCCCCACTTTTTACGCATCTCTCCCTCGCCTTGAAGATAGGCTCGTTTGTTTGCGGTGCGTATCGCCATTTCAGCGTAAACATCAATCGGGACCCGTCTGCCGTTTTTGTACTGAATACAATTTATCCCTGCCGAAAGAAAATCCTTAGTTGCCATATCAACGGCTTTTTCATAAGTGCCTGCACCCGTGTTTGCATACACCTGAGCATTAAAAATAATCTTGCGGTACTTATCATCGGTCATTCGCAAAACTGCGTGTTCGGCTCGCTCCATATCGTTTGTGGTCGCTTTTATGAGAGCGTCAAGCTTGCGGTCATTGGTCTTAAAAAACTCGCCCTGAATCGCTCCCGAACCTGTAATAGGTGTCACCGTTTCGGGTATACCCTTTTGAATTGCCTTTAAGATTTTTTGTTCCTGAGATGTTTCGGCGGTGTTGTATGTATTGGTAAGCATTTCTTCAATTCTGTCATTTATCGAGGAAAACTTTGAACCGAATTTTGCCGCCGCTTTACGCTTGTAATCCTCTAACGCTTGAAGCTGCAATGCCTGCCACTGCGACCATTCAAACCCCTCCGTAATCTCTTCAACTTGATGTCGCTTAAGGTTGCGAATCATAGAATCGATTAATTCATCTTCAATTGCCCCGAATGCCGCTCCGATATCGTAATCAGCCATTTGTTAAAAGCCCTCCGTAAATATCGGCTCGTTCATACTTTCTACACCCTGTTCGGACTTGATACGCTCGACTTCTTTGGCTTTCCACTCGTCCGTTTTTGTGTCGCCGTAAAGTTCATCGATACACGCTTCAACACTCATAATCCCTTGCGTTCTGCCCTTGCCTACTGTTTCGACCTGACTTTCAAAGCTCGGGTTTGCATACTCCCCGAACGGCACTTCAATTTCAATATTTTCAAAATGCTTTTCGCACATCTCCGCATAGGTTCTAAAAACCGTTTCAATAAGCTTCGGAAGAACATTCTGTAATGCTCCGACAATTTTATTACGGGTATAAAGAGTAGTCTTTTCTTTTTCTCTCTGAGCTTCTGCATTATCCAGTTTCTTGACGTCAATACCCAAAGTTGACGGAGAAATTATTCCTTGTAAACACAAATCCAAAGCTGTAATGTATGTACTCAAATAGCTGTCGTGAGGTATGCTCGGCTGAATGAGTTCGGGACGTACGTTTCCGTTACTTTCGGACATTGCTCCGTCAGCCTCAATGAACACATTGTCAAAAGGATTAGGCTTCATTGGCTCGCCATTGTACGGATTTTTAGGAACGTAATCAGGCGGCAGAAACTTCTGCGGACGGCTCATTCTGACTGCATACAACCACTGCGACCACGCTTCATCAAGTGCATCAAAGCTGTCGCATTTACCGCCGTCAAACAATGACTGCCCCCTGCCCTCATAACAGTGACTTGAAAATATTTTAAACGGAACAGCCATAATAAACGAACTGTCAAAGGTTACTGTCGAAAGCTTTTCCGTCTGCGGAATTGCATTAAGCGAACATTCACTTTCGCCCCGATAAAGCTTGTAATTAACATATCCGTAACCGTAAATTTCGTGTAACGTATAGAATCCGCTTTTGTGCTTGTAAATGGTCTTGAAAATAATCTCACGGATTCGCCCACGCTTATATACAAATTCGACCTTGTCACCGGGATAAAATTCAACAATCGGATATTGTGAAATATCGGTATCAATTGAGATTTTAAAAGCACCGTCACCAATGTAAAGTGTCTGAGAAAGTGCCGATGACAGCAGTTCTTCAAAATTATTTTCCTCTGAGATTTCTTCCCAGATATCCGTTAAATTTTCGGGCAGATTAATGTCGTTCATATCCGCCAGAACAACACTTGTAAGCACGTCAACCATAAGCCGTGGAATGCCTGTGTGAACCTTGCGGATTTCCATACCGTATGTCGGAACGGCACTCCAAAAGGCTGTTTTATCGGAGGAAATCTGTCTGTAAAGTTCCGATAATTCCTGACCGTTGCCACGATACCATATTCTGTTTTTAGCTGCATTTGTGTTGAAATCAAGCCGTTCCGTAATTGTGACTGTCGTTGACTGTGCAGGTTCTATTCTTAAAAAACTTCTCAAAGCGTTCCTCACCTTATCCATAATCATTCGGGTTATCACCTACTTTAAATATTGCCTGTCGGGGCTGCCCGACCCAATCTTTGCTTTATACGGTAAAAATGCGTATTGTACGCTGTTAATCATATGGTCGTTTTTATCTTCGGGAGTGTTGTCCTTATCCTCTCTCCACGAGTATATTTCAAGTTCCGCAATATAGTTTTTGCAATGCTCCAATATATAAAACTGACCGTTTGCAAGCCAGCCGAGTTGTAAATTTATACGGTCGATAATATGTGTTTGTTTCCACGAATCATTAAAAATATACGAACAGCCGTTTTGCCGTTTGTATTTGTTCAGTTCCGTTATTGTTGCTTTATCCGCATTGTCTATAAAGACATTTCTCGCAAAACCCCACTCTTTTCGGTTACGCTCAAGGAAGTCTATAAAATTAACTACAGTGTCGCTCGGTGCAATCGGTGTTTGCAATTCGGCATTGTTATACACCTTTTCGTCAAGCACTATACACGTTCCTTTGTTCGTGATACCGATAAACGACATCGCTATTGTATCGGGAGATTTCTGAGAATATGCAGTGTCAAGTCCTGCCGAAAAATACACAAAATATTCGCCGCTTTTGTGTCTGCCCTCTTGCACTAAGGATTTTGCCCAATCGGATTTTTTGATATGCGTTAGTCTGTCAAAATTTGGAAATACAAGACCGGTAGCACGACCACGCAAGCCTAAAATTTTATTCTTGTAGAGTAGTACTTTCCCAATCCATAAGACTATACAAACAGCAAGATCAGGAAAATAATTTCTAATATATTACCGAAACAACGAAAGATAATCATAATAATCGCA
>CACWTQ010000169.1 GCA_902763835.1 uncultured Ruminococcus sp.
AAAGACAAAGATATTCATGAATCTGTAATAGGAACTTTTATTAATATTTTTTTCTTTGAACGTAGTTTTGATTATTCAACTGTTTTGTGACACCACCCACTATTTTAGACCGAAAAGAAATGAATACGAGATTATTCCCGTACATTTCTATTTTCATTACGGCACAGCACATCTTCAATATCTTGCAGAATCTGCACCAGACAGAATTCAGGATCTGCTGAACAACGGCAATATATACTTGTATCTTTCGAGATTAAACCGTAAGGCTACAATTGCTGTTGAGAATCAGATTGAGCAATGGAAGAAAACAGAAACCGACTATCTGCTTGCGATAAAAAATAAGGATTTTATGCTGCAAGTGGGATTGTTTGAAAATATGAAAGCACGTGCAGAGGAGCTTATATTCCCTGCAATTGTGTATGCTTAAATCAGAGTATTACTAATTAATAGCTACTCCTCTAAAAATCAGACTGCCGCCAAAACAATCGGCAGTCTGCCCCATTGGGGAGTGATGACAGAAAGGTAGTTTTTATGATTAACTTGAAGATTGAAATAGTGATAGATGAAGAAAAGGTTATTTCGGACGGAAGATTTGTTCCTGCCGAATTATATGATTGGATTAAGAACTCGTACAGACGTTACGGACTTACTGAGATTATTACAAAGACTCCTAACCGAATCGTTTTTGGTGATGCCGACAGAGATAGCGATTTGTGTTATATGTTGCTTAATACAATTGACTTGCAAGAATTTGACTGGTTTACGAAATATGTGACTTCTTGTCTTTTCTATAATTATTACGACCATACAGTAGAGGATATTCTTGTGGAAGCAAAAAAGTACGATGAAATGTATAATAATCCTAACAAAAATTCGTCCTCGTCAAAAAAGAGTAAGAAAGCTGCCAGCGACAAGAAAAAGAAGAAAAAATACGATTACGATTTCAAGGTGGAGATCCTTATTGATGAGGAAAAGGTTGTAGCCGATAATAAATACGACCCGGCAGTGATGTATGAATATATACGCAATCTGTTCAGACGATTTAATTTAAAGGAGATAGAAACGGAAGTACCTAATCACATTGTTTTTACCGATAAGGGGAATAACAGAGATATGGGAGCGTTAGGTTCGGGAGCTTTGGATTTATATGAGCAGGACTGGTTTCGTAGGTATTCTTTAGGATTTTATTGGTATACACGTCATCGAGATGGAAGTGTTTCTAAAGGCAATATTTTTGATGAACTCGATAATTTTGAGTTTAAGGTTTAGGAAATTAAAAAATGAGCCAAAATATACAAGATGATAAGTATAAAAGAGCTGTGAATTTTGATTTGAATACAGCAGAATTGAAAAAAATTTTTTCTTCGCAATCTCCTTTAGCATATTTACAGGGTTATAGACAAATTGGTAGAATTCTTAAAAAAAATGGATTTACTCATCGGCAGTGGTCAGGCTATATTTCAAAAGAACCTATGACAACTATGCAAATATTACAAGCAACAAGAAAACTTGACAATGCTTTGCCGTGGTTGCAACAGTGTGTAGAGAAAATTGATACTACATTAATTGATAAAACCTTTGACCTGACTCCTATTTTTACATCTACAATGTTACCGTTACAATCAAAAGAAACCAAATTTGATGAAATAGAATCATTGATTGATGAATCACCATTAGATGAACTCAGAAAAGCATTAAACTTTGACCTTGATACTAACGAATTGAAAAAAATATATAAAACTGATGACCCATTTGTCAGATTGGATGCTTACAGAAAAATTGGTAAATTCTTAAAATCAAGAGGATTTACTCACCGACAATATTCGGGTTACATAACCAAAGATGAAATGTCCACTTATAATGCAATCGCTACGGTCAGGGCTTTAAATCAAGCTTTTCCTTGGCTACAGCAATGTGTACGAAAGTTTGATGTAACAAGTATTGGCAGTACATTTGATTTGATTGATATTTTTAAACAGCCGAATATGCTTGAAGAAATGATAGAAAGTGCTTTGCTAATAGAAAAAATCTCTGTTCCGGCATCTGTAGAACAATCCGAAAAAGAGAATTCTCCTGCCTTTATAAATCCGCAATTACTACATGATAATGCTCCTATCGCTCAAGAGATTTACGAGAAATCGATGAAACAGCAAACTCAACAGAATAAACGAAATAAAAAACAAGAACTGTAATTCTTAATATGCCCCTCCTAATAACTTTCATATACAAACACAAACAGCAGCTTACGTTAATAATAGTAAACTGCTG
The DNA here is from genome assembly GCA_902763835.1 of uncultured Ruminococcus sp. Classification (GTDB taxonomy): domain Bacteria; phylum Bacillota; class Clostridia; order Oscillospirales; family Acutalibacteraceae; genus RUG592. The sequence continues at coordinate 2,269 of CACWTQ010000169.1, forward strand.
TTTGTGCTTTTGGTTTAAATACGTCTATTGCCCTCAAATCTCGCCATTAATGGCGGTCTGAACCTTAAAACGATATGGGATATGCCTACAGCTTAAAAAGCCTTAAATCAAGGCTCAGAAGGCTTTTACAAAAAGAAACAGGCTGCTGCACATTATTTGCAATAGCCTGTTTCCTTTAACGATTACTTATCTCCGTAATGAGAGCTGCATTCGAGTATTTCTATTGTATCCTCGACAATTCTGAATATCATTCTGTTCTTTTCATCAATACGGACACTCCACAATCCTGTGAGGTTTCCTTTGAGAGGTTCCGGTTTGCCTGTGCAGTTGTAGCCGTTTCGATCAATGTCAGTTAATAGTCTGTTGATTTTCTTTAGCGTTTTCTTGTTTTCAGTTTGCCAATACAAATACTCTTCCCACGCTTTGTCGTGCCAAATCTTTCTCATTCTTCGTTGACCTCGATTAATTCGTGTTCGTGTATATTGCGATTGGCTTTTGCATCAGCATACCGCCTTTCAAGTTCGGCTATATTCTCGGAAGAATAGAATGGGTCAGCGTTAATCTCAAAGGGTATACGTTTTTCTCTGCCCACCTTAACAAGAAACATTGTGATTGCTGTTGACATTGTGAGTCCCATTTCCTTAAGTGCTTGTTCTGCATTGGTTTTTATTTCATCTTCAATTCTAAAATTTACTTGTGTCATAAAACCCACTCCTTTCGCTATCATTATATCATAATTATATATACATTGTCAAGTGATTGCTTTATAAAAGATAAAACAACTTAGATGAAATGTTCAAATATTTTCATTCTCAAATCTCCTATAATTATCTGAACAACAACTTATTACCCAGTGGGGAATAAGTTTTTACTGTCTTGTACGATAACCCTTTTGGTTTAAGTAATCGTATATAGCTTGTTTAGGTTCTTCAAAACATACACCTTTTTTTAGATAATCTTTTGTTATTTTTTTATTATCTTCCTCACACATCGCAATCGCTTCGTTTGCATTTTCAATCAAATCATCAAACTGAGAATCAAATACATTCATTATTTTTTCGTAACTATTCAGTCCCTATAGCAAACGAAAAAGGATTACCACAGACAGCAGCGAGAACAGCAGAAAAAGAGTTTAAACCATGTTTACGAGCCGTACC
>CACWTQ010000170.1 GCA_902763835.1 uncultured Ruminococcus sp.
AACAAAGCTAATAACACCATTTTCCCATGAAACATTTATTGTACCCTTGTAATTTTTCACAATCTCCTGAGCAATTGAAAGTCCTATTCCGTAACCGCCCTTGTCAATGTTTCTTGATTTATCCTCACGGTAAAAACGTTCAAAAAATTTATCGTAGTCAACATTCTTGCCGTCCTTGTAGTCATTGGAAACTTTAAGCGTAACTTTTTTAGACTTCTGAAAAAGACCGACGATTATATTACCTTTATCATTACAATATTTTATAGCATTGTCAACAAGGAGTGCAGAAAGCTGACGAATATCCTCGCTGCTGCACAGCATATGAATATTATCATCGACCTCGTTTATCAAATTTTTTTCGTCACGTTTTGCAACAGAATTAAAAGTATCGATAACTTCCTTTACAACATTGGATATATCAACATCGGAAAGTTCGGATTTTTCCCTCTCCTGAGATTTTGAAATAGTAACAAGGTCTTTTATCAGACCATTCATTCTGTCAACCTGACGAAGAGTTGATTGAGTCCATTCGTCCTCGCCGTTAATGATTTCCTCCATTTCGGTGTTCGCTTTGATAACAGCAAGCGGAGTTTTCAGCTCATGACTTGCGTCTGTGATAAATCTTTTCTGAAGCTCGGCAGTACGGATTTCCGGGGCAATGGCTTTGAGAGAAACCGCCCTGACCACAAGCCACGTTATAATTAAACCGATTGTCATTAACGTAAGGGCAGTAAACATAAGTCGGTTGTTCTGATGAATTTTCTCCGTGCTTTCAAGGAAAATCACGGTTGCACTGCCGTCATCTCTGTGCTGACATTGATAATAGTAATCGCCGTATTGACCGAATGAGAAAACGGCATTTATTGCAAATCTTCCGAGTTCTTCAGCATCTTCGCTCGAAAGCTCGGCAATGTGATTTTTAATTATTTTAGTCATATTACTGTCTTGGTCAAATTCCACAAAGAAATATCTTGTTGAAAAGCTGTACTTTTCAAGCTCAAGGTCAAATTCCTTTATTCCGAAAATCTCCTGCAAAAAAGTTCCTATGTTATAAGGTTCGGTTTTATTGGAAAATTCGGAATCATTGGTTAAATCAATCCCCTTGCTGCTGTCGTATATAACTTTTGCGTCTTGGATAATTCCGTTGTTGCTTGTTATAAAATCTGTAGTTTCGTGAATATTGTTAATCGTAATTATAGAATTGGAAAAATATATCAAACCGCTCATCAAAAACATTACCAAGACAAGCGTAAGTGTTTGCATTTTGATAAATTTTTTCCGCAGCTTTTTTATAGCTTGTTCGTTCATGAATCCTCCAATCGAAAGCTGCCGTTTCGCTCTCCCGAAATCCTTGCACGTGAAGCAACAGCGGCAAGCTTGCCTTTAAGGTACGATATGTAAATCCAGACAGTGTCTTCGCCTGCGTCGGGGGAGTCTTTCCAAATGTGCTGTAAAATGTACTGAGTGTCCGTGTTGTAACCCTGTTTGAGAATAAGCATTTGCAAAAGCTCAAATTCCTTTACCGAAAGTCGAATGCTGTTCTCACTCTTAAGTTCAAACTTTTCGCTGTCAAGGGAGAAGTCGGCAAAGCTTAAAGTAACATTGGCATATTCTTTTTTACGTCTTGTCATAGCACGAACACGAGCAAAGAGTTCTTTCATTGCAAAAGGCTTTGTTAGGTAGTCGTCTGCACCTGCGTCAAGACCCTCAACTCTGTCATCGATTTCCGATTTTGCGGTGAGCATAAGCACGGGAGTAACAATGTTCACGCTGCGAATTTCTCTGAGTACTTCAAGACCGTCTTTCTTAGGCATCATAATGTCAAGTATAATCACATCATAACCGTTGCTTTGAATATATTCAAGGGCTTCCTCGCCGTCGTAAGCCTGATCCACTTCAAAACCGCTGTGAACCAAGCCTGCCGTTATAACACGGTTGAGGTCGGTTGTGTCTTCGGCAAGCAGTATTTTCAAGTTAAATCACTTCTTTCTTCAAAAATCATATTTCTTATAGTCTGCATTGAAATGTCGGTTGAGGCAAGCTCATCGGCACAGCGTTTCAGCTCCTCTTCAATAAGCTTTACGTTTCCTCCGATATTCTGTTTATATTTCAAATGATGTTCAAGAGCCGCCCAGGTGTCCATTGAAATTGTACGCAGCTGAATTTCTGCATACGTTTTCTTTTTGTACCGAACTATCATATGATAGCTTCTGTAGCCGTTGGGTTTTGCGTGGCGGATATAGTCTTTTTCCTCGATAATCTCGCAATCAGGCAAATCAGCAAGGCAGTTTCTGATTGCGTAAACATCGCTCACAAATGCACAGACAATTCTTATTCCTATGGCATCGAAAATCTTCTCCAAAGCAGATTCGGTAGTTTCAGGCAAGCCTTTTCGATGACATTTTTCACGCATACTGAAATCGGATTTTATTCTTGAAAGACAATGTTCTATAGGGTCAATTCCGTTTTCCCTGTGAAGCTTTTCACGAATTTTGTTAATGCTTGTAACAAGACAATTCCTTACGGCTTCAAGTTCTTCATAGTGTTCGCCGTAAATAGTGTTGTTATTCAATTTTAGTCAGACCTCCTTATTATTTCATTATCCCTTTTGAAAAGGTAATAAATTCATATATTTCTTATTTTAGCACAATATTTTACGGTTTTCAACCACAAAACCGTAAATGAACAAATTTAAAAATTTGTACAAAAACCTATTATAAATATATTAATGTTTCACTTTGGAAAAAACAACTTACGTTTAGAGCCTGTTTAAAATCCGCATATTTCAGATTTTAAACAGGCTCTTATACAAAACCAAAACATTTACGTATTACACATTAAAAAGAGCCTTTCAAATCAAACAAAATTCCGAAAGGCTCAATAATTAATTCAAAATCAAAAATATTACTTGTTTTCGGCAAAATACTGCAAAACATTCTTGTATCTGAAATCACGATTGACCTGTTCCATAAGAATACACGCAATAATCTTATCGTAAATCTGTTTGCCGTAAATTTTCTCCGAAATACCAATAGTTCTTGCAACCTTCTCTATCCATTCACTTGGATTGTCTTTTCCGACGCTTCTTTCAACAACACAGATAACTTCTTCAATTCCGGAGAAATCATACACCAACCTTGCAAGCCTGTCCGTTTCGTTGTTTCGGTCGCTTGTGAAGTACTCGAAGAAATCATATTTAATCGAAGTCTTAATTCTTGCGTAAAGAATGCTAAGGCTAAGTGCCTGTAAATCAACACCAACCTCACGGGGAGAACAGTCGTATTGCAGGAAATTGTAAATCAGAGGTAACTATTCAGTCCCCTAAAAAATGGTAGGCAAAATCCAATTTATATGATATAATATTAGATAGAGAAAGGCGGTGGAGCAGATGCCATTTACACAG
>CACWTQ010000171.1:0-2873 GCA_902763835.1 uncultured Ruminococcus sp.
TCAAAAAACTTGGTCTTATTGATGCCGCTTCTACTCCTAAACGCAAGCGTGGCAGACCTAAAAAATGTGTATAGTCTTATGATTTGGGAAAGTAGTAATCAATATCTTTGTGAAAATAAAAAGGAGTACGTTTTATCGAAACAGATACTTCGCAGCGGTACAAGTATTGGAGCTAATGCAAAAGAAGGTGCAAATGCTCAGACTAAGGCTGATTTTTATGCAAAAATGTATATAGCCTACAAAGAAGCAAATGAAACAGAATATTGGCTTGAATTATTGCATGAAAGTGGATATATAGATCAAAAGTCATTTGAGAGTATTTATAGTGACTGCAAAGAATTAATAAAAATTCTTGCATCCATTACAAAACGTCAAAGAGAAGAACGCAAGAAATAATGTACAATGTGCAATGTACAATGTACAATGATTGTGATATTAATAAAAAGAGTATTGCGATAGTAATAATAGAGTACACTATATAATTAATTCAGAGAGGAGAATGCAATTGTAAATGGACATTGTGTAAAAAAATCATTGCACATTGTACATTGCACATTGCACATTTAAATACAATGGATTTTAAGAAGATATCAGAGGGCATACTCGGAGAAGAAGACATTCCAAAAACCAACACCGAACTGTTTCTCTCTATGGTCGCTCAATATTTCCCCGAAGCGATAAAGGACGGAGAAGTTGACTTCACGGCACTCAAAGAGGAAATGGGCGAATTTCAAGAAGTTGGCTCGGAACATTACGACTTCACATGGGCAGGCAAACAGGCGGCTAAGAAAAAGGCACAAGAGGACATTTTCGGAAAGTCACTCCGCTACAAGCCGCAGGACAGCTTAAACCCCGACACAACGGAGAATATTTACATTGAGGGTGACAATCTCGAAACCTTAAAGCTTTTACGCAGAACATATCACGGAAAAATCAAGATGATTTACATTGACCCGCCCTACAACACAGGAAGTGACTTTGTGTATCGTGATAACTTTACAATGACAGATGAAGAGTTATCAAATCTTTCGGGCGATGTGGTAGACGGTGTGCGTTTTCAGAAAAACACAAAGGACAGTGCCCGTTACCATACCAACTGGCTGAATATGATGTATCCGAGATTAAAAATTGCTCGTGAGTTGCTTTCTGATGACGGTGTTATTTTTATTTCTATTGATGACAATGAAGTTGAAAATCTAAAAAAAATATGTGAAGAAGTTTTCAGTGATAAGAATTTTGTAGCTAATATTATTTGGAAACATACTCAACAAAGTAAAAATGATGAACCTTACTTTTCAAGGCAATTTAACCATACACTTGTTTATGCTAAAAATAAAGAATATTTGCATTGTTTTATGTTTGAAAGAACCGATGAGGATAACAAGAATTACTCAAATCCTGATAATGATCCAAAAGGTGCTTGGAGAAGTGGCGATGTGAGAAGTCCTAATTATAGGAAAACTTTATGTTTTGATATTATAGCTCCTGACGGAACTGTTATCAAAGCTCCCAGTAATGGTTGGAGATGGTCGGAGGAATCTATTACTGAGAAAATAAAAAGTGGAGAAATCAAGTTTAAAAACGATAATTCTGGAATAATAAGAAAGATATATTTATGTGATCAAAAAGGACGTACTCCTGAGAATTTATGGGAAGGAAGGAAATTTGGAACTACAAGACAGGCGGCATCAATAATTAAGGAGTTATTTGATGGTATACAAGTTTTTGATACTCCTAAACCGATTGAATTAATAAAATCAATGCTGTTTATAGCAAGTTTTTCTAATTCTATTATTCTCGACTTTTTCAGCGGCAGTGCCACCACCGCACACGCAGTAATGCAGCTTAACGCAGAGGACGGCGGCAACCGTAAATTTATTATGGTTCAGCTCCCCGAAATATGCGATGAAAAGAGCGAAGCATTCAAAGCAGGATACTCTAATATTTGCGAAATAGGCAAAGAACGTATCCGCAGAGCCGCAAAGAAAATTCACGAGGACAACCCCGACGCTGTATTTGACGACGGCTTTAAAGTATTTGAAGTTGACGGCACAACAATTCGCTGGAATACAACAAATGATGATGAAATTAAACAGCTCACAGACGAAGATTACAGCACAGGCGACAAAGACAGCCTTGACTTTACAAAAGGTTACACCGACATTGATATTGTCTATGAAATAATGCTCCGTCAATACGGCATTCCGCTTAGTACACCAATTGAAAAACTCACGGAGATAAGCGACCGTACATATATATTTGCCGATGCGGTTGTTGTATGCTTAGAACCCGAGATTGACGACAAACTTATTGAAAAGCTTGCCGCTGTCGAACCTACTCCGATGAAGTTTGTTCTCCGTGACAGTGCGTTTGGCGATAATATCGAATTGAAAGAGCTGTCGTTCCGCAAACTCTCCGCACTTATCCGCAATCATCAAACCGAGGAAGAACGCAAGAGAAAATATCAGAACTACACCGTAGAATTTATTTAAGGGGGTAGCACTTTTGGGCGAAAAGATAAGTTTTCAAATTGAATCACTCGATTATCAAGAGAGTGCCGTTCAAGCTGTTGTTGATTTGCTTTCGGGAGTAGACCGCAGATCAATCAGTAACCTTTACAGTATTCAGAGAAAACAGGGCAGTTTTTTTAATGTACACCCCGAAGCTAACGTCCGCTTTAATGCAGGCACAAGGCTTTTGCAGAATTTGCAGAAAGTACAGTACGAAAACGGCTTGTTTAAAGACAGTCAGATTGTAGGCAGTATTCCGCAGTTTACAGTTGAAATGGAAACAGGCACAGGCAAAACCTTTGTGTACCTTGAAACTATACTCCGCTTGTGGAGTGAGTTCGGCGGTCAATTTAAAAAGTTTAT
>CACWTQ010000171.1:2886-6289 GCA_902763835.1 uncultured Ruminococcus sp.
ATTCTTATGGGTGTCAGGAAGTCAATAGAAACTTTTGCAGACTATTTTAAACCGAAGTTTAATAATATCGACATAACACAGCATTACTTTATGTTCGATAAAACCGTAACACCCGAAACGGTAACTGCAAAGCTTATAGAAAGTACAGACCTTTCTATAATGCTCATTACAAATCACTCTTTCAACAAGGAGAAAAACCGCCTTAGAAAAGAAAGTGAAAATGGAGTTGTTGTTTGGAACGACATCAGGGATATTGCACCAATAGTAATTATTGATGAACCGCAGAAACTCGACGGCGACGGCAAAAAAGTTACTGCCTCTATGAAAGCAATACTCGAACTAAATCCCCCTATGATACTCCGCTATTCAGCAACTCATAAAAATTTGTATAATCCTATTTTCAAGCTTGATTCCTATGACGCATTCAAAAAGAGATTGGTTAAGGGTATCACGGTAAAGACTGTTCACAGCCTTACCCCGAAAGATTTTCCATATATTCGCTATGTGAAATTCACAAAGGAATTGCAGGCGAAAATTGAGATATTCAGCAAGACACAAGGCGAGAAAACACGCTGTATAAAATTCGATGTTGACAGCGGAGCGTCGCTTGAAGAACTTTCCGGAGGTCTGCCGCAGTATCACAATTGGTATATCGCAGCACAGCCGAGAAAGGGCGAACCTTTGCAGATAACTACCGACAGCGGAGAAATACTGTACATCAGCGAAACGAAAAGCAATGACGAGATAGATCACGATGCAGCAGTTGAAAAGCAAATGGAAATTGCTATAAAGGCACATATCCAAAAACAGCGTGAAATACTCGAAAGCGGTAGGCACATAAAGGTGTTGACATTATTTTTCGTTGACTCCGTTGCAAAGGTGCGTTCCGACACAGGTGACGGCAGGGGAGAGTATCTGAAAATATTTGACCGCACATTTGAGAAAATACGTTCAGACCCGAATTTGTTTAATATTGCGGCACTGAAAAAACACCCGAAAGAATTTGCAATTCTGAACCCCGATACGCCTGTATCAGCCGTTCGTGAGGGATATTTTGCCGTTGACAAGAAAAACAAAGCGGTAGAAGTAGAGGGCTGGAACAGTGATTTGAATGATGAAGATGTCAGTCTGAAAGCGAAAGCACAGGAAGATGTTGACAGAGGAATTGACCTTATTCTTAACAAAAAGGACGAACTTATCAGCTTTGACGAGCCGTTATCTTTTATATTCTCACACTCGGCACTCCGTGAGGGTTGGGATAATCCTAATGTATTTGTGCTTGTCACACTCAAAGAGGGCGGCAGTGACATAGCAAAAAAGCAGGAAGTCGGCAGAGGTTTGAGATTGCCTGTTGATAGCAGCGGCGTTCGCTGTTACGACAGTGCGGTAAATGAGCTTACGGTTGTTGCAAACGATTATTACGACCATTTCGCAGACTCACTTCAAAACGATTTCAACAAGGAATCAGGCTTTAATAAAGACGAAGTCAGTGCCGATATTATCAAGACAACTATGATAAAAGCCGGCATTCCGTCCGACAAGATAGAAGAAGCCTGCGATGCGTTCAAGCGTGAATTGCTGTCATCGGGTGCGGCGAAAATTGACAAATCCGGTAAAATTATGCTTACGAATAACGCTGAGGAGTTTCCGAACATTCAATTTAACGACCCGACACTTATTGAACACGCAGAGCAGATTATTAAGAATTTCAAAGTTGTGATGAAAGATAAAGGCAGTAAGAAACTCGACATCACAAACGGCGATGAAGAACCGACAGTAAACGGCAGACAAAAATACATCTCCGAAGATGAATTTGATAAGCTGTACCGTAAATTGCTTATGATACTTCAAAAGCAGTCGGTGTATCGCTATAAGCTTGATAAAGACGAGTTCATAAAGAGAGCGGCGGCAGAGATAGAGAGAACACTTTCACGGAAGAATGATTTTATCAAATTTGAGATAACAAGTGCAGGTGTTGACTTCAACAACTCACGCAAAATGGAAATGACGGACGCACAAAGGCAGATAGAGGACAGTTCAAGTCATACGGTAACTTACGAAGAAAGACCGCTTTTTGAGATAGTCAACGTGATAATGACGCATACTATGCTGCCACGACTTGCGATAATCAAGATAATAAACAGACTTTCCGAAGATGTAAGGAACAAGATTAACAATCAGGACTATCTCGAAGAGGCTATAAAGATCATCAACGAACAGCTGACAATATTTAAGAGTGAGAATTTTATCGAAGCGGAGCTTATTGAGGGTGTCGGAGCAGAGGACAGCGACATATTCGAGGTCGACAAAATAGGCAGCGAATCGGAGATCAAGCATTTGTTTACGCCCAATGCTGCACACCGCCGAGCAATGAACCTCAAATACAAATTCGACAGTGACGGAGAGTTGAAATTCGCCAAAGCTCTTGATGACGACCCCAACGTGCTTTTGTACACAAAACTCAAAAAGGGCGGATTTGTGATCGAAACACCGGCAGGAAATTATTCTCCCGACTGGGCGATAGTTTATCAGAAAAGCGGCGAACAGATCGCTATGTACTTTATTGCAGAAACGAAGTGGGATAAGTCTTACGGCGATCTTTCCGATTACGAAAAAATCAAGATCAAATGTGCCGAGAAACACTTTGAGGCAGTCAACAGCAGCTTGAATGAGGTTGTAAAATATGCGTGGGTGAACGCATATAAAGACTCTACAATGGAACAGAGTTTTCCGCAGGTGTTTACGGATTAGAGATTGAGTTAATGTTTTAATAGTTTTGATTCTCATTACTGAGATAATATGTAGAGAAATATGGTTTGTGCTTTGTTGCACAAAATGGGAGGTGAATTCTATGACTTCTGTTTTTTCAGAAAATCCGGAAAATGATCTTTGGAGAGAGTTACTTCAATATACATATGAAGCAAATATAAGACGCTTTTCAGAAAAAATGGGAAGAAGTGTTGATGAAAAAACAATAGATTGTATTACAGGTTCATTTCTTCAAGCTTATGAGTATTATAAATCAGCTAAAAACGCTAATCTCCAAATTTCACCATTGTTATTATATTATGGTTCAACTAATTTATTATATGGAATGGCAAATCTGCTAAAAGGAGAAATTGTCAAGATTAGTAATCATGGAATGAAAATTATTATTCCTGACAATATGAAGTTTATTGCTGATACACAAATACGATTTAATAGTCCTTTAGAAGGCGGAGTTCATGTAATAGCAAAAGTTTTTGATTTTAATGATGATATGACAGGTTTTAAAGATTGGACATTGAAAGAATTTCTTGATTCTTTAGGAACTGTTTCAAAATAAATTAAACAATTTACAAAAAATATATAGCTATTTTTAAAAGAATATGGTATAATATCTGTAGACATATGGGAGGGTCTA
>CACWTQ010000172.1 GCA_902763835.1 uncultured Ruminococcus sp.
TAGGGACGGTTCAGCCCGATTTTACGCCTGTGGAGTTAGTAGGTTACGAGGACGATGAAGCAGGAAGCCCATTGGCTTTAGACAATGGGTAGTTCACGAAGCACGTGAGGAAAGAATTTCTAAAATTTGATATTGTGTTATCAAAAACAAAAACAGCGTATATGCCGATTGGATTTTCTGGTATATACGCTGTTTAATATGTACTATGGATATACAAATATCAATTAATAATCTTATTCTAAATCTCTTCTGCTCAAAATCAGTAATTCTATTTACTTCTTAGGGCTGGTTGATTTGATGTTGCCGTCATTGCCGACCGTAATTCTTGCACCGCAGCCCGAACACTTATACTGTGTATTGCGTGTTACGTTGTAGGTTGTTCCGCAGTGCGGACATGTTACTTGATGTGACATACAATAACCCTCCTTTCCCAAAATCTAATGTTTTCTGCTATATTTTAATCTGTAACGTTCATCAATTAGGGAGTATATCTTTGATTTTTCCGATAACAAAGCCAAAAGTTTTAAAAATAGCACCCCTAAACATTAGCCGTATTGTCCAATGCCTACAGTAGTCGCATTCTAATGTATCATTGGAATTTACAAATTTGCAATGAGTGTTGATTCCATTTTCACGAATAATTTTACCGCAATATGAACAGGTAACAGTATTATTAACTACACTTACGCTGCTTGTTTCGGAAATATCTTCATTATTGTCTGCGGAACACGATTTAAACAAAAGAATTATGAGATAAATAACAGTTGCTATTATTCTAATTAGTGACCTGATTGAAGTACGACTGTATCCATTGCTTTTTGGATTAGTCATCAAAGGTGTTCCTCCTTTTTAACGGATCTAAATTAACTTATCCGACATAACCATATCTCACGTATTTTATTCATGATAAAATACTATTTCCGAACTTCTTGGAACACCATCGTCAAACCACAAAAGCTCGCCATTGCTGTTGAGCGTAAAATATCCGCAAAGATAATATTTATAGGCATAATGTCTTCTCCATTCACGTCTTGTTCTATCATAGTATGTTGAAAGCTCTTTTCCATCTTTATAAGTCAACGTACCGTTGGAGGGGTTATAATCGGCAAACATTATCCAATCAATAGCCTCTGTTGCAGAGCCTGTCCAACGTATTTCAACATAATATTGACCGTTATCCCATTCGCTGATCTTCGCATAAGGTCTAAAGCTGTACCACCTGCCAAGATAATTATCTGCGTTCCGTACTTCGGTGGCAGCATATTCTGTTGTTTGTGTTGTTTGTGTTGTTTGTGTTGTTTGTGTCGGTTGAGTAATCTCATAGGTTACAACTTGCTGTTCGGGCTGAGGACCATCGGATATGATAAACGTCACTCTTGAACCTTTTGGTGCGTCCGTACCTGCGGCAGGTTCTTGCGAGATTACTTGTCCTTTTGGGATATTATTATCAAATTGATAATTTCCCGTATAGTATATGCCCATTGACGTTAAAGTACTCATAGCATTATCCGAGTTCATTCCGACTAAATCAGGCATTTTCTGCGTATTATCAGCAATGGCAGTCTGCTCCGAAACGGTACTTTCCACAACATCGATTGTTTGCGGCTCGGTTTTTTCCTCGATTTTACTCTCCGCTTTACTTTCGGATTTAGGCTTTGAATTATTATCACTAACGTTCTTTTTTTCCTTATCGCAAACAATGAGCTTGACTACTGTATCTGAGGATAGGGGAGTATTTTCATCGGGTATTTGTGAAACCACTTTGTATAATTCAATATTTTCCACATATTTGTATTCAATTTTATATTCCAATCCGAGTTCGTCAATGATGTCTTCTGCTTCACCGCAATTTTTTCCTATGACATTTGGCATTACGAAGCTGTTATCTTTATCAAACGATTCTTCTGTTTCCTCGTAATCCTCCGAGTCATTTTCAGAATCAAGTTCATCGTCTTTAGTAGTTGGAATATTGTTTGACGAATCAACTGTAATAGTATCTGCTTCGGGTTCGCTTGGAGTTATGACAGTCTGAGAACAACCGGATAGACTCAATTGCAAAATGCACAAAAACGACAATACCATACTCATTACAGCTTTGGACTTCTTCATAATAACACCTTATTTCCGTTGACTTGGCAACTTCGTTTTTTTATATTCTAGCAAAGTTTTCAATGCACAGGAGTATCTATACAGAAAAAACTTATGAATATTGTTAAAATTTATCAAAACTTGTAATGATATTATATCACATAATTTTTCAAAATGCGACCCCTAAGAGTAGGCAATTTAAAAATTAAAAAAATCATAAATTATTTTCTGTTTGCCATTTTGTGAATGTTTAGTGCTGACATAACACTTGCGGCTGCTGTAACATTGCTTGCTCTTTTAATTTCCTTTGCTTCTTTAGCTGTTGCATTTGTTGCTTGACTAATCTTCCTCGCTTCGGCTGCCGCAATCTCATTTGCGTTAGCACTTCGTAATGCTGCCTGTGCCGTAATCGAACTTTGAGTTGCAGTGTACTGTGTTGCAGTCATAATTGAAGACTGCATTCTTTCCATACGGTTGCGGTGAGCAATCTCTTCATACAGGTTAAGTGCTTCCTTAAGCGAATCGGCACGTCCACAGCGGAGAAACTCAAGAAGTTGACTTACCGTGTTTAATTCAAGATATCTATCATTTAACGCATACCTTGCCCAAACAGCCTCTTGCGTTTGAAGATATTTTGAAAAGTTTTCCTCCATTGCTGCTTTTTGCTGCAGGAGGGGAGCAATATGCTCCTTGCGGTACTGATTGGCTAACTCTTTCTGAACTTCAGAGGGAAACAAGTTACTTATAAGACGTAAGTGAATAATTACTGCAAATGCAGATATCAGTAGAATAATTCCCAAACTTTTTTCGGCATAAGAGTTACCTGCTATCATAATAATCAAAAATACAATTACACCGACTGCCCCACATCCAATCATCTGATTTGTGGATAAAGATGTTTCAATTTTCTTTGCGTTATTTTCTTCCTGAGCAATCTTTTTATTAATTGCTTTAATCGAGTTGTTTCTATTGTTCACTTCATTGAGTATTCTCAACAGCTCTTGCAGTGCCAAAATCAATTTAGGCTTTTCCAAAACGGAAAGATCGTTGTATTGAAAAATTGGATTTTCAGTGTTAGGATTCATAATGAAATCTCCTTTTTGTTATATTATATTTTAATATAAATATAATTAATTCTATATTTATTTTTTAAAAATTAACTGTTTATATAAAAAATACGTATTAATCACATTCAGTATGTAATTGCGTCAATAAAAGCATTATAATAAGATAAAATTTTATCAACTCTCTACAATTGGTATTATATCACATAATTTTCCAAAATGCGACCACTCGGAGTGGTCAATTGCAATTTTTTACAAAAAGTTTTATTTGTTTGTTTTTTTTTCTTATCTTAAATCCACTGTCTATTAAAATACTTTTCCGGGGTAAACAAAATCATAATTACAAAAAATAATTACACATTAATAAAATGCCACAATCTCAAACATACTACGTTAATAAATGGGCGAAAAACACACGTTTAAAAATAAAAAAATTTATATAAAATCACAAAAGGGTATTGTAATTTCTCGAAAGATGTAGTATAATATACTCATTCGAGTGATGAAGAACGTTGTTTTTTATCCTACCTCGGCAAGAAGACGCCGACCTCTATAGGTCGCAATGTCATCAACTTAGTGTAATATACACTAATATCGTTTTTCTAAATGACTGAATTTTAGCGTATAAAAAAGTATCAAAGACAATATATGCTTAATCATATGCTTAATCCGTTTTTTCTTAAGTTGATGACATTGGCATAGGTGGTGGGAGTATGTCACTTATGGAGATATTTGAAGATAGTTATTAATAAGTTTAACTGTATGTACCTGACTGAAAATATTTGATATGATTGTTATCGCACTAAATAAAGTTGTTCTGTAACTACCGCACTAAAATAACTTTTGGTCGGGTAATAAAAGCTAAGCATAAAAAGACTATCTACACGTGTTAAAAAAAAGGAGTTGTTTAAGATGAATTATAATTTAACCGTTCAGGAAGCTAAGGAGCTTATTACAGCCAAGCTTTCACACAATATGGGTGTTGCCGTTAAGAATGCCACAGATGAGCATTTTTACAAGGCTACCGCTTTGGTTGTACGTGAGCTTATGAGCAAGGGCTACAAGGAGTTTACCGAGAAAACGGTTGCTCAAAAGAAAAAGACAGTTTACTATCTTTGTATGGAGTTTTTGCTCGGTCGTTCCTTGAAGAACAATGTATGTAATCTCGATTTGGAGGATACATTCAATAAGGCTTTACAGGGTTTTGGCACGGATATTGACAATATTTACGCTCAAGAACCCGACGCAGGTCTGGGCAACGGCGGTTTGGGCCGTCTTGCAGCTTGCTTCCTTGACGGTCTTGCTTCACAGGGTTATCCGTCTATGGGTTATTCGCTTCGCTACGAAATGGGTATCTTCAAACAAAGCCTTGTTGACGGCTGGCAGACGGAGCTTCCCGATAACTGGCTTCCCGGCGGCAGCGTGTGGCTTCAGTCGCACCCCGATAAGGCTGTTGAGGTAAAGTTCAACGGTAATGTTGAGGAAACATGGGGCGACGGAAAATGTACAGTAAAGCTTAACAATGCCACAACCGTTACGGCTGTTCCTTATGATATGTATGTTTCCGGCAACGAGGGCAAGGGTATCAGCCGCCTCAGATTGTGGGCTGCCAAGGCTGAAAATATAGATATGAACCTCTTCAATGACGGTCAGTATATGCGTGCTATGGAGCAGAAGGCTATGGCTGAATCTATCACTCAGATTCTTTATCCGGGCGACAATCACGCAGAGGGTAAGAGTCTTCGTCTTAATCAGCAGTATTTCCTTGTGTCCGCTACTATTCAGGATATTCTCAGAAGACACTTTATGAACAACGGTACACTTGAAAATCTCCCCGAGTTTGTTACTCTTCATCTGAATGATACTCACCCTGTACTTGCCGTACCCGAGCTTATGAGAATCATTATGGACGATTACGGTTACGGTTGGGACGAAGCTTGGGATATCGTTTCCAAAACTATCGCTTACACAAACCATACTGTTATGCGTGAGGCTCTCGAGTGCTGGGGCGAGGATATGTTCAGAAACAAACTTCCGAGAATTTATCAGATTGTTGCAGAGCTTAACAGACGTTACTGCGAGGAACTTCACGCTAAGAACATTGACGGTTATCAGGTCGGCAGAATGGCTATTATTAACGACGGTGTTGTTAAAATGGCAAATCTTGCTGTTATGGCAAGCTACAAGGTAAACGGTGTTTCCGCACTGCACAGTCAGATTTTGAAAGACACTGTTTTCAATGATTATTACAAGGTTACTCCCGAGAAGTTCACAAACGTTACTAACGGTATCGCTCACAGACGTTGGCTCAATCAGTCCAATCCCGAACTGTCGGCTCTTATCACTGATCTTATAGGCGGCGGTTTCCGTGCGGACGCTTCCGAGCTTACAAAGCTTTTGAAGTATACCGATGACAAAGCAGTGCTTGAAAAGCTTGCTAAAATCAAGTACAACAACAAGGTTGCAATGGCAAAGTACATCAAGGAACACAACGGTGTTGTTATCGACCCGAATTCTATTTTCGATGTACAGGTTAAGCGTTTGCACGAGTACAAAAGACAGTTGCTCAACGCTCTTCACATTCTCACACAGTGGCAGTATCTCAGAGAGAACCCGAATGCGAAGTTCACTCCGAAGACATATATATTCGGTGCGAAAGCCGCTCCCGGATATTACTTCGCAAAAGAAATTATTCAGTTCATTGTTAAAATGGCAGACCAGATTAACAGCGACCCGAGAGTAAACGACAAACTTAAGGTTGTTTATCTCGAAGATTACAGAGTTACCGTTGCGGAGAAGCTTATGCCGGCTTCGGAAATCAGTGAGCAGATTTCACTTGCAGGCACGGAAGCTTCGGGTACGGGCAATATGAAGTTTATGATTAACGGTGCGTTGACGCTTGGTACTCTTGACGGTGCTAACGTTGAGATTCACGATGCAGTCGGAGATGACAATATGTTCCTATTCGGTATGACTACTCCGGAGGTTGTTAAGCTTAAGGCTAACGGTTACAACCCAATGGACTACTATGTGAACAATCCTGTTATCAAGAAAGCTATCGACGAGCTTAACAGCACACATTTCGGTCATATTGCGAAGAACCTTACCGAGCAAGACCCGTATATGGTGCTTGCAGATTTCGCAGACTATGCAGAAGCTCAGAAGAAGTCGTCGTTGCTGTATGCCGATAAGGCTAAGTGGAATGAGATTTCTCTTATCAACATTGCCAATTCGGGTATCTTTGCGGCTGACAGAGCTATTAAGGATTACGCTGAGGGTATCTGGAATTTGAAGCCGGTTGAGTAATAATTCGTAATTACGGTTTTTGATAGACGGAAGTCTGTTTACTTTTTCAAGTGTGCAGTGTGATTAGGAACTGTTGGGAAATAAGTTGAACAAATTAGAAAAGTATAAATGTTCAAGTTATTTTCTGACAGTTCCTTAATGTCATCTGCTGTGACATACTCCCACCACCTACGCTGAGCTTCTCGGTGGGGGGCTTCTCGTTCAAGTACAGCAGCCTGTACAGTATCAGCGAGCTAACCCCGTGTGTCCCACGGTTGGTAACCGTCCCCGACGGTTTTGTTTTATGT
>CACWTQ010000173.1 GCA_902763835.1 uncultured Ruminococcus sp.
AGCTCCGAAAGGGGCTTCTGCTCGTTTACATAGATTTTTAAAGTCGCAGTAATGCGGCTGTTTTTTATGCCGGGGGTGATGATATAAGAAAGCTAAAGAAATACACGCCGACAAAATTTATGCTGCCGACATCGCATTATGATAAAGATGAGGCTGATTTTGCCGTTATGTTTATCGAGCAGCTTTGCCATACAAAAGGAACGTGGGCAGGAAAGCCGTTTGATTTAATAGATTGGCAGGAAAGAATTGTTCGAGATTTGTTTGGAGTTCGTAAACCCGATGGGTATCGACAATTTAATACTGCGTATATCGAGATAGCCAAAAAGCAAGGAAAGCTCCTGTCATTAGACACCTTAATCCCTACTCCTAACGGCTTTACAACTATGCGTGATATTGCTGTCGGAGACTCTCTTTTTGATGATAACGGAAATATTTGTCATGTTGTTGCTAAAAGTGAAATTGATTATGATGAGCAAGCGTATAGAATAACATTCAAAGACGGTGCTGTTGTTGAAGCCGGAGCTCGTCATCAGTGGGCAGGAGAATATACGCATGGTAAAAGAAAAAGCTGTATAATGACGACAGAGCAAATTTTAAGCAATTGCCGAAAACGAAATTGCATTAGGTTCCGTATACCTGTTGCAGGGTGCGTTGATTATCCCGAAGCCAAACTTCCGATAGAACCATATCTAATGGGGTATTGGCTCGGTAATGGAAGTGCATCACAGCCAGAGATTACAGTAAAAACGAGTGATATTCCTACAATTCTCGGAAATGTTCTGCCTTATCACAAAGTTGAAAACGCATGGCAGAATACAGGCGACAGCGTAGTTTTTAGAATAAATGATTTGAAGCAGATACTTCTTAGATCTTTTCATGATAAGGTGATACCGTCAGAATATCTGCATTCGTCCAAAGAACAACGTTATCGTTTATTGCAGGGGCTGATAGATTCTGATGATTCTATCGGTAATCGTAAGGGTCAATCAATATATGCTTCAACAGAAAAAGCACTCTCCGAAAGCGTCAGCGAATTATTATGGAGTCTTGGGATAAAAAACGCAATCTCAACAGACGAATCAACACAACGAGCCGATTGGACTAAGCCGAGCAGCGAATGTGGCAGAGTTCCAACAGGTGAAACAATCTATTACGTTAAATATACAGCTTTTGATGATATGCCCGTTGCAGGACTGGAACGAAAGCTAAAAAACAGAGTGTCGAGAAATCCTACAACGAGAAGTCACTACCGCTACATAGATAAAATTGAAAAAATAGAAAATCGTGGTATGCAGTGCATACAGGTCGATTCACCGTCTCATCAATATTTGGTGGGGCGTTCTTTTTTGCCGACACACAATAGTGAGCTTGCCGCCGCTATAGCACTGCTCCTAACCTGCGGTGACGGCGAGGAACGAGCCGAAGTATACGGCTGTGCGAGTGACAGACAGCAGGCAAGTATCGTTTTTGATGTCGCTGCCGACATGGTTAGAATGTGTCCTGCACTCAATAAGCGTGTGAAAATTCTTGCTTCACAGAAAAAGCTGATATACCAACCAACAAACAGTTTTTATCAGGTTCTTTCCGCAGAAGCCTACTCAAAACATGGTTTTAATATTCATGGTGTCGTTTTTGATGAGCTGCATTCTCAACCAAACCGAAAACTATTTGATGTTATGACAAAGGGTTCGGGTGACGCTCGTATGCAGCCGTTGTATTTTCTTATCACGACAGCAGGTGATGATACGCATTCTATATGTTACGAAGTACATCAAAAAGCCAAGGATATTCTTGAGGGCAGAAAAATAGACAAGACATTTTATCCCGTAATCTACGGTGCAGATGAAAATGATGACTGGACTGATGAAAAAGTCTGGGCTAAAGCGAATCCGTCATTAAACATAACCGTTGGCATTGATAAAGTTAGGGACGCTTGTGAATCTGCAAGACAGAATCCGAGTGAAGAAAATGCATTCCGACAGCTCCGATTAAATCAGTGGGTAAAGCAAGCGGTAAGATGGATGCCAATGGAAAAGTGGGATATGTGTGCATTTCCCATTAATGAAGAAGCACTCAAAGGACGAGTTTGCTACGGCGGTCTTGACCTATCATCAACAACAGACCTTACATCATTTGCACTTGTATTTCCGCCGGAAGATGAAGACGATAAATATGTAGTTCTTCCGTATTTTTGGTTACCGGAAGAAACTCTCGATCTAAGAGTTAAGCGAGATCACGTTCCATACGATTTGTGGGAACGGCAGGGCTACATAATGACAACCGAGGGAAATGTCGTTCATTACGGCTTTATTGAAAAATTCATAGAAGAATTAGGTAATAAATATAACATAAAAGAGATTAGTTTTGATAGGTGGGGAGCGGTTCAAATGACACAAAACCTTGAAAACATGGGATTTACAGTAGTTCCCTTCGGACAGGGTTTTAAAGATATGTCACCGCCTACAAAAGAATTAATGAAGTTAGTTCTCGAAAAGAAAATAGCACACGGCGGACACCCTGTGCTTCGTTGGAATGTTGATAATATCTGTATTCGCACAGACCCTGCCGGTAATATTAAAGCCGACAAGGAAAAATCAACGGAGAAAATTGACGGAGCTATTGCTACAATAATGGCTCTTGACCGTGCTATCCGCTGTGGTAATGACGAGGGCGGCAGTGTCTATGATGAGAGGGGGTTACTCTTCTTGTAGAACCACATATATAATGAAAAGGGGATTTTTACACTATGAGTTTATTATCAGGACTTTTTAAGTCAAGGGACAGACCAAAAAACGCAACATCAGGCAGTGCGTTTCGTTTTTATTTAGGCAACAGCACATCCGGAAAAAATGTCAGTGAGCGTTCTGCAATGCAAATGACGGCAGTTTATGCTTGTGTTCGTGTGCTTTCGGAAGCAGTAGCAGGCTTGCCTTTACATTTATACAGATACACCGACAAAGGAAGTAAAGAAAAAGCGGTAGATCACCCTTTATACTTCCTTTTACACAACGAACCCAATAATGAAATGTGTTCTTTCGTTTTCAGAGAAACTATGATGACGCATTTACTACTTTGGGGCAATGCTTATGCACAAATAATCCGAAACGGTAAAGGAGAAGTTATGGCGATTTATCCGCTTATGCCGAACCGAATGACCGTAGACAGAAACGAAAGGGGAGAGCTGTATTATAAGTATCAGTTAAGCAGAGATGACGCACAAACTATGAAAGGTTCCTCTGTGATATTAAAACCGAGCGAAATTCTTCATATTCCCGGATTGGGGTTCGATGGGTTGGTCGGATATTCTCCAATAGCTATGGCGAAGAATAGCATCGGAATTTCAATAGCTTGTGAGGAATAT
>CACWTQ010000174.1 GCA_902763835.1 uncultured Ruminococcus sp.
GAGATAAAAGCGAGTATGCGGATATTCCTTTACAGTGCCATCAGCATTTTGACTTTCTTTTCCCTCTTCTTTCGTGATACTTCCGAAATCCTTTAAAGCATCGGTTAAGTCCGCCACAAACTTCGCATAAGCATCGGCAACGGGTATGCCTGTTCTTCGGATAATCTTGTTCATTTCCATTAAAAATCACTTTCCTTTCAATGCTGTTTCTGCATCTTCCCTGTTGAAAAAGACATCTGTTCCTATTTCTCTGAAAATAAAGTTTTTGGTGTCTGTTAAAATCAAATTGCCGCCTATTCCAATTTTAAAGCCTGTAACTGTACGCTCGTGTACCTTATTGCAAATCTTACACGCTTCAAAAATTGAATCGCCAAACTTACAGGGCAAATCGAAAATGTTTGTATTGAAAATAATATCACCCCCATTTTAATCATCAATCTTCTCCGACTTTCCTGATACGGTTTTCACAGAAGAACCGCTTGCAATTGACGAACTGCTGTCAATAACTGTTTCTGTCGAACTTCCGTAAACGTCACTACTTGCAGAACCGCTCAGAGAAGCAACTTTCTTTTCGACTTTATTTATAACCACAGGCTCGTCATCAAGAGATGAATTTTTATAAGGCGGATGCCACACTTGAATAGTAAGCTGACCGCCGTATATTTTGTTTTCTTCGACAACTCTCCAGAAATTCGGATCGCCGCCTGTTAAGAAATAATCTTCTTTATTCATCAACAGTCTGCCGTTGTGCCAAATCATTACAACATCACCGTTGTTGACATCGTAAACTTCTCTCGATATTCCGTAGCCGTTAAGATAGCCGGGGAAGTAATCCCAATCATACATTGTTTCACAGGTATAACCGAACAGCATAGGAATAAACTTTGCAAGAGTTGTTTTTACAACATTGCCTATTAGCTGCTCGTCCGAACTTTCAAGCTGAGTAGTTACAGTTGTTGTACCGCCGCCTGTCGGACTTTTGCTTTTCAAATCTTCCATAAATTCCTTGAAAGTTGCATCATACTGAGCAAAAAGATTTGTGGTGTCTATTTGGTTGATAAGACCTGTCACCCAGCCACATACATCCGTGTTAGCCCTTTCGTCCACAATAGCCGACTGTTTAATCTCGGTAGAATTGGCAAACACCCACACCTGTGCAAGACTTAACTCCCATATACCGTTTGTCACTCTCGTGAGGGGAACAATCTTTGTCGGGGAGCTTGCCGTTCCCTTTTTAACGGCGATTGTTACAGACCTTACCGAATCCGACGGGTCAAGCCTTACAACAATTCTGTCAAGTCGATTGTACTGTGTATCGCTTTTATCAAGTGTTATGTAATAATCAGTATCGAGTCTGAGCCATTTGCAATTTACAAAAGCCCAGCCCGGCGTTACCTTTATTTTCATACCGCTCACCGCTTGAACTTGCAGGCTGTTTGCAGGCGTTGCGAAAACTCCATTAGAGATTAATTTCAAGAAATAATTTGAAATATCATCGGCATCATATTTTCTGTCACCGTTTACGCTGTTGAAAAATCCGCTTTTCATTTTACCACTCTCCATTCTGACAATTTCGGAACAAGCTTGTATCCGCTTTCGTCCTCTACTTCTGTTATTTCTACTATCGTTGCTGTTGCTTTGATACCGTAGTCATTTTCAATCAAAATAGTATCACCAAGAAAATAATCCTCTCCGTATTTATACATTCCATTATCAATAATTTCACCACTATAATTCACCACCGGCTTTAACTCTTGATACTTCTCTCTGCCTTTTGTATGAAGTAATGCCAAATAGAATGTATCCTTAATTGGCGATGATGCATTTGTTTGACAATCTCTTTGGTCTAACCAGTATTCTTTTCGGCTAAGACCTTCCAAATCTTCAAGTCTTGCTTCATCAGCCTCATATCCGACAATTGCTCGGTCATCTCCCTCACCCTGTCCGGCAACGTATATTAAATTTGGAGAAACTGTATAATCAAAGGAATATTCGGTTTTGCTGAGATTTCCAAACTTTGGACTAAAAACTACTTCGTTGGAAAGATCAGCACCTTTGTATAAAGAAAATACAAATTCGTTAATATTTTGTTTGTTGTTGAGCTTGAACCCAATATCAAAAGCCGTGCAAATTTCTATAAAAACATCAAGAAGATTATCTCCGGTTATTTGCTTGTTCAAATCTTCCTTAAACTGGTTTATTCTTCCGATTTTGATATTTGATATTTTTCTGTCGGTGTTTCCAATCGGTGGATTTATGAAGTTTTCGTCTAAAAGTTTTTTTATCCCCAATTCGAGTGTTCCGTCAAGAGTGGTTTGTTTATGAACAACTCTTCTCGAAAGCACACTCTCCAGAGAACGTCCGCTGACAATCAGATAATCTCCGTTCTCTGCGTCGGTCGTAAGCTGTATTTTTTCAAGCACCATTGTTGTTTCCGATTCGTTACGAGTAAAAAGCACTTCACCTTTAAACAGTTCAACCAACTCTTTACTTGCCGGAACATATATTTCAAATTCACCACAATCTCTATAACGGCTCACCCAAATAACCGATTCCGCATAATCGATAACGTGTGTTTTTTCAAACTCATTTCCATCATACGTCCAAACATATACAAGCATTTACACACCCCCGAACAGCGGAGTATATGCCACGTTTATAGTTGTATTATCATAATTTTTATGAATATCAGTATAAGACAACGTATTCACACCTGTTGCTAATTTTATCCAAGTGGAATCATCGGTTAAGTAACGGAGCATATTCACTTTTAGTCCTATTCTGTGCAGTGTTGCCCGCATTTTACCGTAATTTGTATCAATAACAATCACATCGTTTATCATAAAACCCACGCCCTCAAACTGCATAAATTCGTGAGTCACTTCATTTGTTATTCTCGGATTTCCCGAAATACTGTCGGAAACATTAATTGTAATAATGCAGCCGCATTCAACATCACCGTTGTTGTAAATATTGCAGGTCGGCTTATCAAGTATTTTTCCAAAAGGTATAGGATTTGATTTCGCTATCGAAAAAGGAAATTCAAATAACGGAACAAATCTGCTCATTTCACATTCGATTGACATAGGAGTTTCAAAATACGGATTAGGACAGATGATAGATATTTGAATTTCTTCTTTTTGAACGAATATATCACCTTCAATGCTCTCAACATAGCCTTTGATTTTCACATCACGATTACGGTTTTTGAAGTATATTTCGCACTCCTTTTTTAAAGGAAAAATAGAATAAAGCCTTTGACGATTTTCCTCTATCTTACCTTTTAAACCTAAAGTGATAACAATATTTCTTTGCTCCAGTCTGCTGGAGTTAT
>CACWTQ010000175.1 GCA_902763835.1 uncultured Ruminococcus sp.
TAATCCCTACCTGAGAGTGTTCTCAGCTCACCTTCATATGGACGAAGCAACGCCGCATATTCACATCGACTTTGTACCGTTCACAACCGGGAGCAAGCGAGGTTTGGAAACAAGAGTTTCGCTGAAACAGGCTATGCTCAATATGGGCTTCAAAGGCGAGGGAAAGAGCGACAACGAGCTGAATCGTTGGATACTTTCCGAAAAGAAAGTCCTTGCTCGGATTATGGAGCGGCACGGTATCGAGTGGGAGCAGAAGGGCACTCACGAGCAACACCTGTCTGTCCTTGATTACAAAAAGCAAGAGCGAGCCAAAGAGGTTGCCGAGCTTGACAGAGAGATTGAAGAAAAGCAGTTGGAGGTCAAGGGGCTAAAAGCGACAGTTGAGAAAATCGAGGAAGCAAAGGAAATTCTCGGCGACGTTGAAAAACAGCTTGACGAAGATCCGCAGCTGCAACTCCCTGAGCCACAGGGCTTGATGACTGCAAAGAGTTACAAGAAAAAGTTTGTAGAGCCGCTGATCAAGCGTCTGAAATCTCTCGTTAAAACTGTCCTCGCCAGAAGCTATGAGGGGTGGGAGAATTACCACCGTATCAATAATCTGAACGGCAGATTGCACCGTGAAAACGAACATCTGAAATATGAAAACTCCAAACTCAAAGAGGTCAACGGTATGCTCCGAGAGCAGAACAAAGCCTACCGCCTGTTAGAAAAGGTTTTCGGAAAGCACAAGCTCAATGAGATTATCGAGCAGGCGAGAGGTTTCAAAAAGTCAAAACAGCGTGACGCACGCTAATAAATACAGAAAGGTTGATGAACAATGGAAAAGAGAATTTACGACAAGAAAACAGGCATTCACTACGAGCTGCAAGGCGATTACTATCTGCCGTGCCTGACGCTTCCCGAACAGCCGAAGGTTGAGATCGGAATATGGGGCAAGCGGTATTTGCGGTACATCAAGCAGCACCACAAAATCCGCTATACCAATCTGCTGACAAGCTGTAAGCTCACAGCTTACCTTGCCGATATCGACGAGCAGGCAGAGGAGATGTTCTTTCGGTTGGTAAAACAACTTGCCGAAAAAGAAGGCATAACCGAACAGCTCAAAGCGGATAATCAAATGCTATGGGTTGCAAGAATGAATAATATCCGCAACCGTGCAACGGAAATCGTAAACGCAGAGTTGATTTACACCTAAAGGTAACGCCGTCAAGTAGGATGATTCCTGCTTGGCGGCTGTTTTTGGTTTATCGGTATTGAAAAATTTATATTTTTGTATTATAATTAATATGGGTTAGGTTAATTATTTATGGAATAGAGACGTGTATTATGAAGCTTCTTGATTATGTTATTAACAAGACAAATGAATATATTGAAAATATGCCTAAGTCATTACGCAAGCGGTATGGACAGTTTTTTACAAGCAAAGAAACTGCTTCGTTTATGGCAGGCTTATTTGTATTGCCTTCTAATAAGCAAAGTCTGAAAATATTGGACGCAGGTGCCGGATCAGGTATTCTTTCCGTAGCATTGATTGAGAAATTGCAGTCTTATAGCCAAATCAATCATATTGAGCTTGTTTGTTATGAAAACGACACTAATATTATCACTCTTCTGGAAGATAATCTAAATTGGGTTTCAAAGCATTCTAACATAGATATTGATTACGAGATTCGAACAGAAAATTACATTACAAGTCAAGTCTTTGAATACAACAATTGGCTTGGCGCAAATCCTACACCGGAAAAATTTGATTTAATTATCGGCAATCCTCCATATATGAAGATT
Source organism: uncultured Ruminococcus sp. (assembly GCA_902763835.1). GTDB lineage: Bacteria > Bacillota > Clostridia > Oscillospirales > Acutalibacteraceae > RUG592. The sequence goes on from CACWTQ010000175.1 coordinate 1,786, forward strand.
GGAAAAGATGCACCAGAAGCAAAAGCTATGCCTGATGTATGTTATGGCGCTCCCAATCTGTATTTTTTGTTTGCTGCTATGGGGGTTTTCAATCTTAAGCCAAACTCAGAGATGGTTTATATTATTCCTCGTTCTTGGACATCGGGAGCATATTTTAAAAAATTCAGGCAAAAGCTTCTGAATGAATGTGTTTTAGAGCATATTCACCTATTCGAAAGTCGTGATAAGGTTTTTGATAAAGAGAGCGTATTGCAGGAAACTATTATCATAAAGATAAAAAAATCATACGAAAAGCTTGAGAAAGTCTGTATTACAACGACGCAAAGCAGTCGGGATTTTGAAAGTATATCAACATTTTGGGCACCATACGATACAATTGTCTCGGGTGCAGATAAATATGTATATTTAGCGACTAATTCCTCTGAAATCAAAACATTAGAATTAGTAAATACCTGGTCTTATACTCTGCCAAAGTTGGGAATACCAATGAAAACAGGATTGACTGTAGATTTCAGAAACCGAGAAACATTAAGAAATGAAGCCGAGGATAATGCAGTTCCGTTGTTCTATTCACAGCATATACAAAATGGCAAAGTGATTTTTCCTATCGGTAAAGAAAACGAGTATATCGTTACTGACAAACAAGGTTTATTACAAGATAATGCAAACTATCTGTTTGTAAAACGCTTTACAGCGAAAGAAGAACACAGAAGACTTCAATGTGGTGTTTATTTATCGAGAGTTTATCCTAAGTATAAACAAATCAGTACGCAAAATAAGATAAACTTTATCGGTGGATTAAGAAATCTATCTGAGTGTATCATTTACGGACTATATGTTCTATTCAATTCTACGTTATACGACGACTATTATCGTATATTGAATGGATCGACACAAGTCAATTCCACAGAGATTAACGCAATGCCTGTTCCTCCTATGGATGTGATTGAGTCAATGGGTAAAAATTTGATTGCCGAACACGATACTTCGGTGCAATCGTGTGATAAAATATTAAGGAGTTTTATTTGTGAAACGGATAGAGGAAGCAAGAGATATTTTGAAAGAATTGCAAGTGCCGGTTAAGCAGCAGTCTGATATGTGCTGTTATGTTTTATTGGCAATGGCACAGATAAACAAAAAACAAGCTTGGTCTGAAGCTACAAATAACTGGATTCGTATTCACGATATTATTGGTTATATAAAAGAGCAATATAACGTTGAATATGCTGAAAACAGTCGTGAAACTATCCGAAAACAAGCATTACATCATTACAGAAATGCAGCCTTTATCGAGGATAACGGAAAAGCGACCAACAGTCCAAATTATCGTTACCGGTTAACAGATGAAATGCTTGCGTTAATTCAAACATACGGAACGGTATGGTGGCAATCTGAAAAAGAGGCTTTCCTTTCCAACCACGAGTCTTTAGTTAGTCAATACTCATCAAAACGTGTGCTCAGAAAAATGCCAGCGAAAATTAATGGAGTAGATTTCACGTTCTCGCCGGGAAAACATAATCAACTCCA
>CACWTQ010000176.1 GCA_902763835.1 uncultured Ruminococcus sp.
TTATCAGGTTTTTGTATACCCGTTTTATTATCTATCAATTTCGCATACACGCTTTTTAATATCTATCAGGATTTTGTCCTCCTTTCTCCTACCATTTTACTTCGACCTGTTCTGTACAATTCAACGAAAACATATTCCGAGAATGCCTTTGGAAAATTCCTGTCTGAGTTTGAATTTTATGACAATATGAATAGTGAAGATTCCTTTTCGCAAGAAAGCGTTTACAATGCCATTGAGCATTTCAAAGATACAGGCAGCAAAATTACCGCACTTTCCGAAAAAGCCGACCAGTTCGGTGCCATATATAAAACAGTTACAACCGCACTTGCTGTTGTAACGAATGTGGTTGCACCGTGGCTTGAACTTGTTCTGATTTTTTTACCGGAGATAATGAAATTTATCGGTAAGGCAAGGCAGGAAAATGAACTCAGAAACAAGGTCAGCAATGAGATAATACCTCAGATTGTGGAAAGGCTCAGACCCGAAATTTCAAATTCCATTCAGCAGATTAAAGATCAGATGCTTGAAGAAACGGAAAAACAAATCTTGGCGATGATGAACACTGAGGCTGAAGCATTGGAACAGGCAAAGGAAATGAAGAAAATTCAATCTGACGACATAAACAGCAAGTTGTCCGATGTGGATTATGACATAAACAGAATTAACGAAATAGTTAATTCTATGACGTAAAGGAGATACGCTATGAATCAATTTATTGACAAGCTAAAAAACATTTCTGCAATGCTTGATTCGGGTAAGGGATTAATCAGTGAGGAGAAAATAGTTTCATTTCAAACCTCAACAGATTCTCTTGAATCCAGTATTGACTCAATTATGGAAGAGGGACGTAACCTTCGGTTAGGTATCGTTGGTGAGGTTAAGGCAGGCAAGTCGTCGTTCCTTAATGCTTTGCTTTTTGAGGGAGAAGATATTCTTCCCAAAGCCCCTACACCTATGACTGCCGCTTTAACCAAAATCGGCTACAGTGAAACTCCGTCGGCTAATATTCATTTTTACAGTAAAACCGACTGGAATACCATTGTTGCTAACTGTCGTTCGTATCAAATGAGTTTGAACGAGATGTATTCACATTACGAAGCTGATTTTGAAAGGCGTGAAAGAGAAAGAAAATCCCGTTCGTCAAATAACACAAGGGGTGGAATTTTGTATTCAAATGTTGCACCGAATATTCCGAATTATCGTCCGGAGATAGCTCCAAAGAAGAAATCAATGGAAGAGTTTGAACAAGAGTGTATGGATAGAATTCCTGCGGAGTACAGAGCCTGCAAGGAAGTCTATGATATGACGATTAATAACTTGCCGGATTACGAAAATTATCTCGGCAAGGAAGAGCCGATAACAGGCAATTCGCACGATATGAAAAGTTATCTTCAAAGGCTCAACGATTATGTGGGAGCAGACGGAAAGTTCACCTCCATCGTTAAGTATACGGAAATTAAGATAAACAATAAAATGCTTGACGGCGTTGAAATTATCGACACTCCCGGCTTGAACGACCCGATTTTGTCACGTAACAGAACTACAAGAGAGTTTTTGATAGAGTGTGATGCTGTTTTCCTTATGAGTTACTGCGGACAGTTCCTCGGTGCTGAGGATATGGGATTTATAGTGTCTTCTCTTCCCGGCGAGGGCATAAAGAAAGCCGTGCTTATAGGAAGTAAGTTCGATTCCGCTATATTGCAGTATCCGGGCAAGGCATCTTTCAAAAATGCTTATCTCGGTACTAAAACGAACTGCAAGAAGCAAGCATCTGACAATCTTAATGATTGTCAAATAACCGACAGCAACTATACTTTAATCAGTCAAATTAAAGAATCTCTTCCACCGTATTGCGTGTCTTCGCTTGCATACACGGCTGCCCTGCAAATTAAGAATTCAGGAACTGTTACGGGAGAGGCTGAAAAATGGCTGGTTAATAATTTCAAGCGAAGATTTTCCGATTTCAAGGAAAGCTATGATATTTTGTTGGGATTGTCAAGCATAACGGACGTCAGAGATAAAGTGTTTGAGGAAACACGTAAAGATAAGGACAGGCTTATCAAGGAAAGAATGGAAAGTCTTTATGACAGCCAGAGAATCAAGTTTGCGGGACTGCTTGAAGATATACGCATACAAGCCAAAACGAATCAGTCGGACTTGCAGAAGTATGACAAGGAAGAACTTGAAAACAGACTCAGAACATCTAAGGAAAACCTTGATACGGTTAGTGTGGTTGTAAGAAATAAGTTCTCAAAGGCAGCTGTTGATTCCAAGTGGAAAATTAAAGAATTAACAGTTATGATGAATAAGGAACTTGGTCATCATGGCGATATCGAGGTAAATCACACCACGAACACTAAGCACCACAGCAGCACATCGGGACATTTATGGTGGAAACATACGGACCATTGGGACGAGGTTATACATACCAACACTGCCGAAGTTCGTGATGTTGAGAAAAATATAAAAGAGTATCGCAATCGCTGCCTTGAAATTGTTTATGATAATTTCAAAACAATGTTGAAGATTGATGAGTTGAAAAACGAAATCAAAGGCGTTGTAATGAATGCTTTTAACAGTGCCGACAGGAATTTTGACGAGAATGTTATCATAGATCCACTCGAAACATCTCTTTCAAAAATAAGTTTTCCGGAAGTTACCTTAGACTTGGTAAAATATAACGATATGTTGGATTCAATGCTCGGCGGTATCGTTTCAAACGGTGTTGTGAAGAATGAAAATATTCCAATGCTTAAAAGGACACAGGATAAAATTCTGGACGAAATGTCAAAGGACGTAATTGCCCGTATAGAGGATAACGGAAAAAAGATATATAAACTTCTTGAGGAGCAGGGCAATGAATTTATTGACAGCATAGTGTCGCAGCTTGAAGGCAATATGGAAAAATTGAGAGAACTGATAGCTAAGAAAGAGGAAAGTCTTTTGCAGTTTGAAAGTTTTATCAATGATGTTGGTGAGGCAAAAAAATCATTGCGTAAGGTTGGTTAATGTTATGGCGTTGTTTGAAAATGAAGAATTTACGGAAGAGGAAGTGGTGGAAAATCCATACCTCACCGTTCACGGCAAAGGGTTGGATTTAATTAAATCCATGATTTCCCGACGGACGAACAAATTTGATGATAAAACATTTGAATCGCTTGTTAAAACTAAGCTTTTTCCTGTTTTTGCGGAACTCGGACTTATAGCAATCCAACAAATTAGCAAGACACACCACACGAGTTAAACCACCCGATACAGTCGGACTGGGCAATACACGAAAAAGCAGTTTCTATAGTCT
>CACWTQ010000177.1 GCA_902763835.1 uncultured Ruminococcus sp.
TCAATTATACCACATTTGGAGCGTCTGTGCCTTTTTTATTTCTGATTTTTTCAGATTTTATCGGGGTCAATTAGTGATTTTTGGGTGGGAAGTTTAAGTCAAGTAAAAGAAAGATTACTAAGGAGGTGAGTTATTATGGGAATATTTTCAAAGAAAACCATAAAAGAAAAATTATTTGATATAGCGTCCAATGCCTCTCAGAAAGGTTCAGAAATCGTTTCGGCGGCTTCCAATCTCAGCAATGAGCAGGTAAAGGCACTCGAAGAGAAGCGTGAAGCTTATCTGACACAAATGCCCTCACCCGACAGCGAGGGTGCAAAAGAGCAAATCAGAAGAAAACTCGGTGCTATGAGCGTTGAAATCTGTCACTCGTATTTACCTCAGATTTCCTCTCTCTATTTGCCTGTGAAGTCGGAAAATCGCTATAACCTTAACAACTGTGTGCGGTATTTCAATATCAGCAAGTGGGTAAACGATTCCGAGGAAAACAGCATAGAAAAGCTTATGAACGTATATCAGGTTCTCAACGGAGAGAACTGCAATATCGCACTTATTTACAACAGAGAAACAACGGGCTGCGAGGTTACTCTTGCCGTTGTTGACAACAGCTTCTCTTCCGAACCTACACGTATTAATACATACAATGAACGTCTTCTCAGTGCGGTAAAGGGAAATTTTCCGGGTACGGAAATCCCTAAGAAAAAAATCGGCACAGGTCTTCCCCCTTGTCTGAAAGAAATCGATAACTGCTCTGTTGCTGCCGTGTCCAATCTTGCCACTGAAAAATCGGAGAATTTTATCAGTCAGAGTATGGAAAAGCTTCTTGACGGTATAATCCCGAAATCGGAGGAAACAGAATATACAATAGTACTGCTTGCCACTCCTGTTGTTGACCAAAACCAGAGAAAGCTACGCCTATGCGAGCTTTACAGTCAGCTTGCACCGTATGCGGAATGGAGTACCAATTTCACTTATACCGACACCGATACCGTGAATGCACAAGTCTCCGTTGATGTAAATGTCGGTTCAAGCATAGGAGCTCAGGCTCAGGCAAATGCGAACGCAAGTGCGAAAGCTTCCGCAAAGGGCAATGCAAAAACAAGTGCAGGCTTTAAGTCGGGTTCGGGCGGCGGTTCGGGTTCTGCCGATGATGATATGCCTAAGAGCGGCAGTCAAAGCTTCGGCAATAATTTTTCTTCAAAGAAAATCACTGATAAGATTAACTTAAATGTGAACATCAACTCTCAAGGTCTTCAGCAAAGCCTTGACAATCTGAAAGAGAAGCTTCCCGAAGCAAACTCAGACACATCTGCCAATGCGGAGGCAAACACCGGTGCAAGTGCTGGAGCAAACGCATATGCAGGTATGAACTTCGGAATGGACTTTGCACGTTCTTCAAGCATTACGGCTACAGTTGGAAAAAACGAGGGCATTACTCAAAATTTTATAAACTTCAATGTCAAGCATACTCTCGATAATCTTGAAACTCAGATGAAACGTCTTGACAAGAGTTCCGCCCTCGGTATGTGGGATTTTGCGGCATATATTCTTTCGGAAGATTCGATAACCGTAAACAACGTAGCTCATACATACCTCGCTCTTACACAGGGTGATGAATCATATATGTCGCAATCGGCTATAAATATATGGCATCGCAATTACGGCAGCTCCCGACAAATGAAAAACGAGAACGAACAGGCAAAGCATATTCTGAAATCAATCTCGATATTGCAGCACCCTGTTTTTGCACTTAAAGCAACCTCGGAGGACTGGGCGATGTATCCGTCTGTTGTAACAGCGACAACGGCATTGTCCGGAAAGGAACTTGCTTACTCACTGAACTTTCCGAGAAAGTCCGTCAGCGGATTCCCCGTGCTGGAATGTGCACCTTTCGGAAGAAACATTATCTCATATCAGGAACTTAAACATAATCTTTGTTTGGGAAACATTTATCATATGCACAGAACGGAAACAGGATCGGAGGTTCTTCTCGATAAGGACAGTTTGATTTCACACGTGTTTATAGCAGGCTCAATCGGGGCAGGCAAATCAAATACGGTTTCCGTTATGCTGGACAGAATGACGGAAAATTCCGATATAAAGTTTCTTGTTATCGAACCTGCCAAGGGCGAATACAAAAACATTTTCGGAGGCCGCAAGGACGTTGCCGTTTACGGAACAAATCCGAAGCTTACTGATTTGCTGAGGATAAATCCGTTCTCTTTCCCGAGTGAAATTTCCGTAAGCGAGCATATTGACAGACTGATTGAAATTTTCAATGTTTGCTGGCCTATGTATTCGGCTATGCCTGCCATACTTAAAGAAGCTATCATCGCAGCTTACGAAAAAGTCGGCTGGAATATAAACACCTCGACAAATCTGTATTACAATATTCTCTTCCCCGATTTATCAAACCTACTCGAGCAGGTTAAGATTATTGTTAAGAATAACGAATATTCAAGTGCATTCAAGGGTGACTATATTGATATTCTTTTATCACATATCAGGTCGCTTACAAACGGTATGAACGGTCAGATATTCACATCTGACTCTATAGATGATTACGAACTGTTTGACAAGAATGTTATTGTTGATTTGAGCAGAATGGGTTCTTCCGAAACAAGGTCGTTTATAATGGGTATTCTTGTTATGAAGCTTCAGGAGTATCGTCTTGCAAACAAGACACCCGACAAGAAAATACCCGAACACATTACGGTTCTTGAAGACGCACACAACCTGCTCAGACGTACATCAAGCCTGCATGACAGCGAACGTTCAAGTCTTCTCGGAAAGTCTGTTGAAGCTTTGACCAACTCCATTTCCGAGCTGCGAGCATTCGGAGAGGGTTTCATCATAGTTGACCAAGCTCCCGAGCTTCTTGATACTGCGATAATCAGGAACACGAACACCAAGATTATACACAGACTTCCCGAACTTTCGGACAGGGAGCTTGTCGGCAAAGCCATAGGACTGAACAGCAGCCAGATAAACGAGCTTTCCAAGCTTGATTTAGGTGTAGCGGCAATATATCAGAATGATTGGATTGAGCCTATACTTTGCCAGATTGACAAGTTTGAGGATACAAGGAGAAAGTCATACAGGAATCTTTTAAGAGGTAACGAAGTGGAAAATGATTTCAAGCGTCTGAAAGAAACTCTGATTGTAACTATTCAGTCCCTATAGCAAACGAAAAAGGATTACCACAGACAGCAGCGAGAACAGCAGAAAAAGAGTTTAAACCATGTTTACGAGCCGTACC
>CACWTQ010000178.1 GCA_902763835.1 uncultured Ruminococcus sp.
TAAAAGTTTCCCAAATATTAGGACTATAGACCGATGATCAGTAACAAAAATAGCCTCTCAATTGGAATTGTTATTTTTAGTTTTTCTTCCACGCTTTTTAGGCTGTTTTTTTATAGGAATAGATAAACCAAGAGTTTCTAATTCCTTAAAAACCATCTGAAGAGTATGTACCCAATATCCATCGTTAGTGACAGCTTCTTTCGGTGCATTTGTTTTTCTCCAAGCAGAAGATAGATCATCCATAAGTTCTGCATATGTCATGTGATCCAACAAACCAGTATGTTCAGCTTTCTTTATTATACGGCAAGTTGCAATTGTAGCAATTGTATTTATGAATTCGCTTCCTATCACACTAAAGTCGTTTTGCTGGTGAGTATGATCAAGTTGCTCATCGCTTTTGTAATGCCTAAAAACAAGTTCCAGACTCCAGCGTTCTTCATAGCACATATATGCTGTCTTGACATCCATATCGATATCCGATTCAAAAACGATCACACCAAAAAGATCTTTTTTCTTTGAGTATTTTTCAGGAGAAAATGTTCCATTTTTCTTTGAACGCTCGATATAGGATGTTTCTTCTAAAGCGGCTTGTCGAGCATCCTTGAATGCATAAAGAAAATGTCCCCCTTGAATCTTCGATTTTTTGTATAGAATGTGTGCAGCTACGCCCTCCAGTGTACCCTCATAGGACAGCATATCATTGTTTGCTATACGGACGTCGTTTCTTTTGATCGGTGTTAAAAAATGAAGTCCCGGTCTTTTTTCCAGTTCTTCTTTGATTTTGCTTTGTGGGAATCCTTTATCAACGATAATAAGCCCCTTTTGGATATTATTGTCTCTGATAAATGCCGGATAAGAGTTTGCATCAATACTGTTGCCCGGAAAAACTTCTGCACAAATAGGCTCCATTTTCTCAATATCGTATGCGTAGATGACAGATATATCTCCACATCCTCTCACTCTCGCTTTGTGAGAATAGGCGGACAGATCGTTAATTTTACTGGCATCTTGTTTCAGAGTTCCATCAATTGCAATGTGATGCGTCTCTGCGGTTGCTTTCATTCTTCTTTCAAAGAATAACTTTCGCTTTTGACTACTCTTTCCAATCTTTTCAAAAAGATTGCCGACAGAATTTTTTGAAATGGCAGCTCCCGGATAATATTGGCTTATGAAGCAACGATTATATTGCGAGGACATTCGATTTACACTGATATGTGGTTTAATCACACGAAGTGCAGCAACCGACAACATTGTAAAAACGTCCGCTGGCTCAAAGATAGTTAGTAAGTCGGCCTCAATATCCTGTGTGACCGAGTGAAAAAGTGCGGATGTTCCATAAGAAAGCATATCAGGTTCAGTCGATTTTTCTGAATCCTCTGTGATAACAGGAACATATTTCATATTGATTATATGTCCGATTACTTTTCCATTTCGAGGCTGAGGATTACCACCAGGAATGTACTTTTCTGTTTTTCGCTCTCTTACCGCATAGCGTTTCGGACCATTGTGACCACTGTCCTCAACAACGGTATTTTTAGGTCTCGGAACTGCTCTTATTTCTGTTGGAACTGCCATAAAAAATCACTCCTTTTATATAGTTCTATTATATCATATTAGGACTATATTTTCAAGTGGTTTCTATGTAGTTTTACAATTTTCTCCGAAATATTTTCACGGAAAATGAAACACTCAACGGTTTTTAATAGAGCTTTAATAAGGCTGTTTGCAGACAAATCAACAATATTTGTACATTAATCTATAGTCCTATCAATTGGGAAACTTTTATTTTATTCGAACGGCAATTCGCTTGGCTGTTGCCTGTTTTTGTTTGTTTCGGAATATACTTCCCACTATTGCAAATCTCACATATCTTTCGGTTAAAATTCCGCCATACTGCGTCAATCACCCTTGACTTGCGTCAGAATCAGAAAGTCTGCGGATTCCTTCCAATCAGCTTTCGCCTTACGGCTCGGCATCTTGGGGTTTTCCGTTGCTCGCAAGCTTTATATAGAAATTAATTTTATTCGCCGTCTTCAAGCACACCTTGACTTTCGGCTTTCAAATAAGCATTAATAAATCCGTCAATCTCACCGTCCATAACAGCTTGAATATTCGCCGATTCAAACTTAGTCCTATGGTCTTTTGCAAGCGTATAGGGCATAAACACATACGAACGAATCTGACTGCCCCAAGAGATTTCTTTCTGAACACCCTTGATATCCTCAATCTTTTCAAGATGTTCTTTCTCCTTGATTTCAACAAGCTTTGAAATAAGCATTTGCATAGCGATTTCTCTGTTCTGGAATTGGTTACGCTCAATCTGTGACGCAACTACAATACCTGTGGGAATGTGCGTAAGGCGAACCGCCGAAGAGGTTTTATTAACTTTCTGACCGCCTGCACCGCTTGAACGGTAAACGTCCATTTTGATATCCTCGGCAGGTATAGTGATGTTCGTGTTCTTTTCAATCTCGGGCATAACCTCGAGAGAAGCGAACGAAGTCTGTCTTCTGCCTGAGCTGTCAAACGGTGAAATTCGCACCAAACGGTGAACGCCTGCTTCACTCTTCAAGTAGCCGTAAGCATTCTCGCCCTCAACAAGGATAACGGCACTCTTAAGACCTGCCGTGTCGCCGTCGAGATAATCGATAGTCTTAACCTTGAAATTGTGTCTTTCCGCCCAGCGGCCGTACATTCTGTAAAGCATTTCCGCCCAGTCCTGAGCCTCCGTACCGCCGCTTCCTGCGTGGAACGTAAGGATAGCGTTGTTCTTATCGTACTCGCCCGTAAGCAGAGTAGAGAGCCTTTGTGCTTCAAGATTGGACTTCACTTTCTCATAATCTGCCTGAGCTTCCTCGAGAATAGACTCGTCCTCTTCTTCGTCACCAAGCTCGATAAGTGCAAGAGTATCCTCATAGTCGCTTACAAGCTGATTGTAGCTGTCGACCTTGTTTTTCAGGAATCCCGTTCTCTGCAAAATCTTCTGTGAATTTTCCGTGTCGTCCCAGAAGCCAGGTTCTGCTGCTTTGTATTCGAGCTGTTCAATTTCGGATTCGCAAGCCTTTAATCCGAGTGCGTCTGCCAAATCGTCAATCTCAGGCTTAAGCTCCTCAACGGCTAGCTTTAATTCTTCAAACTGTACCATATTTTTTTACCTCTCATAATCCGTTTCTTATTCTATTATATTATGAAAAACGGAAAATGTAAAGTCTAATTTTATACAGATTTTAACCGTAGGGCAAAAGTATTTATAATGTATAAAAAAACATTATGGTTTGTTTATAGTTTGGGGTTTTTGTTAAAAAACAGTTAAATGAAAAATAGAACTTGTAATCTTATGAAAATTTTGGTATAATAATAAAAAGTGTATCACTTATAAATGTATACAATAAGATAGGGATGTGATTAATATAGACTATCTTGGATTAAAATGCGGAGTTTGCGGTAAATACTTTAAAGAGGACGATGACGTAGTAGTATGCCCCGACTGCGGAACTCCGTCACACAGAGTATGCTATAAAGAGAACCAAGGTTGCCCGAATGTTGACAAACACGGTAGCGGCTTTGTGTTTGAGGGCTTTGATAAAATTAAAATGTCTGCTCAGGGTGTAAAAGAAAATAAATCCGATGAAAATCAAACAAATTTTCCGGCAAGCGATATCGGAAGAGCAAATACAGGTAATACGGAAAGTAACGTTGTTTCCGTAAGAAAAGAAATACCTTGCCCTCGATGCGGAGAATTTAACAAACCGGAAGCTAATTATTGCAACAGGTGTGGTGTGAAGTTTGTAAAAGTTCCGCCTATTCCGATGATGAACACAGACGGTCAGGTAACTCCCACAAATCAGCCTACAGGCGGCTTTGACGTACCCAGTCCACCTCAGGCTGTGCCTTATTCGCCCGACCCGCTTTCGGGTGTGCCTGCCGATACGGTGTTTGAGGAAAACGTGACGGCTGCCGATTTGGCAAGCTTTGTGTCAATCAATATTCCGTATTATATGAGAGTGTTTGACAGTATTAAAAGAAAGAAAAGCAAATTTAACTTTTCTGCTTGCTTGTTTTCGGGAATATGGTTTCTTTACAGAAAGCTTTACAAAATAGGCTCGTTGATTTTCTCAATTGAAGCAGTAATTTATGCAACAAGATATTACATTACACAGCGGTACGGTCTTGATATTATGAACAGACTTATGGAGAGTATAGGTGTTACTGCCGACCAGAAAGCAAATTTGAACTTTGACCAGTATATACAAATGTCCGAAAATATGATGCAGCTTTCTTCATTTGAACAATTGATGTTTATAATACCGAGTTTGCTGTTTATTTTGCAGATAGTATTAATGATAGTCTGTGGTTCTATCGGTAACAAGATGTATTATAAGAATTGTGTGAAGCGTATACAGTCAATCAAGGAGATTGCAAAGGAAGAAGAGCTTGACATAAAGCAGACGGCACAGGCGATATATCTGAGTGGGGGAGTGAATCCGTTTGTTGCCGGTGCATTCAGTCTTATTTACTTAATGTTGTTTTTTAATTAAAAGTTGTTTATATATAAGGAGATTAATTTTTGCCACTTGTTTAACACTTGTGTATTAAAGCTGCTCGAAAATATATAAATGCCGGCTGCTTTGGAATGTGCAGAATTTAAACACCGAAAAATGGATTTTGTCGGTTTGTCGAACTTTGATAAGTTCAAAGGATTGTATAGTTTAGAATTAATCTGTAACGTTCATCAATTAGGGAGTATATCCTTGATTTTTCCGATAACAAAGCCAAAAGTTTTAAAAATAGCACCCCTAAACATTAGCCGTA
>CACWTQ010000179.1 GCA_902763835.1 uncultured Ruminococcus sp.
CTTCAATTTCTCCTGTGTCGGTCATTACAGTCTTTGTGCTGTGTTTTTTGCCCTTATCTCTGCCGTCTATAAGCTCCTGCGTTCTGTCCCAAACATCTCTATCAATGATTGCAGGATGATGGTCTCGAAAATAATACTGCGGTAATTCCCCTTCGTTTTTTATCGATCTATGCGTAAGAAACGATTCAACATACGTCTTTTGCATAACAAGGTCGCCGCAATACTTTTCATTTCGCAGTATAAGCATAATCCCGTCACAACGCCATTCTTTGCCGTTCACCGTCTTACGCCCCTGCGCGTTCAGTTCCTTTGCAATCGCTCTGCCGCTTACACCTTCGTTGAACCTTTTGTAAATGTACCTAACAATCTCTGCTTCTTTTTCGTTTATTACCCAATTATTATCACTGCATTTATCGTAGCCTATCATACGTCCTAGATTAATCTGAGGCTTGCCTGAGCGGAAATTCTTTTGAATCGCCCACTTGATATTCTCCGATATCGAATGGCTTTCTTCCTGAGCCATTGAGCAGTAGAATGTCAAAAACATTTCCGAATTTGCATTTAACGTATCTATGTTTTCACGCTCGAAATAAATTCCAACAGGCGGTCTTAAACGCTGTAATTCGTGAACACATTCAAGCGCGTCCGCCGTATTTCTTGCAAATCTGGAGATTGATTTTGTGATAATATAATCTATCTTCCCTGCCTTGCAGTCTTCAATAAGCTCATTAAAGTGTACTCTTCCCTTTCGGGTCGTACCCGATTTTCCTTCGTCTGCGTATATACCAGCCATTTCCCAGCCCGGTTTACTTGAAATCAGCGATGTATAGTGGCTTTTCTGCGTAGCATAAGAATTCTCCTGACTCTCTTCTTCCGTTGATACACGGCAGTATGCAGCAACTCTCAAAGACGTTTGATTACGGAACTGGTCGCCGTTCTGAACGTATCTTCTTGTTGCAGGTATGACGTTTACCTGCGGATTTAACATTTTCCTTTCTGCCATAAAAAGCACCCTTTCTTTCACATTCTTATTTCTGTTTTTGTGTTATCGAACCAATGAACACAAAATTTTTCGGGAGATATTACTTCGATTGAAATTACAAAGGCTTTCAAATATTCTTCGGTTAAGCCTTTCATAAATTCCTTTATCCCCTGCTCTCCGTTTGGAAGTGAGCTTAACCAAGTCAAAGCTTTCTTTCGCCAATCATAGTCCTTTTCAAGATCTGCCCAATATTTCTCCAAATCATCAAGCTGTTCTTGAAATTCCTTTGCTTTAGCGCTGTATTCTCTGTAGATTTCTTCATGCTGTGACAGTTCAAATTTGAGTGCGGTAAACTCGACATCGGAAATATTCTCCTGTAAAATATCCTTTCTCATCTGCATAATTTCGAGCATAGTTTTTATTTCATTGATGTTCTGTTCCACATTATCAGCTTCGTTTTGATATTTCAAAACGCTGTCACGCAAAAACTCTCTGTCCAGTTCCATTGAATCGGCAAGCTGAACGGCTTCAAGCTGATTTTTCATCTTTTCAAGAAGTCCTTTCTTTTCAAACGTAAAGCTGCTGTCAATTATTATGAAATCATTCGTCTGTTCATCGATTTTCATAGTCTTGCCGTCTGAGTCGAAGCGTTTAACAAAAGCACATCGAATCATAAATTCAAGCAGATTTTCCTCAACCGACTCTGCATAACAAACTCTTTTTCCGTAACTATTAACCGATGACGGGCAGTACCACATAGGAATAACATAGTTACCTTGCCTTCTGAAAAATCTTCCGCACTCGCCGCACACTAATCTTCCCGAAAAAGGATACAGCTTTTTTTCGGAACGTCCTTTTGCTTTTTCCTGATTCAAGCGAACTACTCTCTGAACTCTTTCAAAAAGTTCTCTGTCGATAATTGCAGGGTGATGATTTTGAATGCAGTACTGTTCACGCTCGCCTTTATTTTTTACCATTTTATGGGATTTGTAATCAAGCGTGTAGGTTTTCATCGTTTTTACATCACCCGCATATCGTTCTTGTCGTATAAGCTGACCTATAACTCTTGCCGTCCAGCCTTCGTCCAAATCTTTATTCAAAATGCCTTTAGGTGTTTCTTTCATCGATTTTCTTCTTTTTACAACAAACGATTCGGGTGCGGGAATATTATCAAAATTAAGCTCTCTTGCTATCTGAGCATACGATTTTCCTTTATCTACCTGTTCAAAAATTCTGCGTACTACTTTAGCTTCTTCTTCGTTTATGACAACCTTTTTAATCTTATATCCGCTGTCGAGAATTTCAACAGCGTCATCGCCGTCTGCGTAGCGGTAGCCGTAAATTACGCAATTTGGTACTTCTCCACGCTGCTGATGTTTCTCAACAGCCCAGCGTATATTTGCGGAAATACTTCTGCTCTCTTCCTGCGCAACCGCTCCGAAAGCCGTCAACATCATATCGTTTTGCGCGATAGCCGTGTCAATACGTTCTTTTTCAAAAGCAATTGTTATGTTATTCTTTTTCAGAATATCAAGAGCGTTCAAAAAATCATAGGTGTTTCGTGCAAAACGTGATATTGATTTTGTAATTATCCTGTCGATACGTCCTTCTTCGCAATGCCGCATTAATCGCTTGAAACCTGTTCTTTTCTCTCTTGAAGTGGCTGAAACTCCAAAATCGGAATAGATGCCAACGGAAATCCAGTTCGGGTTTTCGTTTAACAGCTCTTCAAAATATGCCTTTTGAAGCTCGAATGACTCTTCCTGCTCTTCATGTTCGGTCGAAACCCTTACATAAGCGGCAACTCTCAAAACTCTCATTTGAGGTTCGTTAAAAAAATCGCCGTAAAAATCTCCTGCAATTATGGGAGTTTCTGTTGGGTAAACTTCTGCGTTTGGAACAAATTCTGTATCAAAAAAATAAGAATTGTTTATTCCATTAATCTCCATACTTACTCTCCTTTACAACTTATTTGTAGTGGTATATTACCGTTAATTCTTGATATTATCAAGTTATATAACGGAGAAATAGCTGCGAATTTAGTGTCAAAATAGAACAATAAAATCTCGCTCCCATTCTTTTGAACAGAAGCGAGATTCATATAAAAATGCGTGTTATAGCAATCCAATAAAATATATAGACTATTGACAAGCGTGGTACAATAAGTGTAGAAGGAGTGGTAACCATGTTGAGTCAAGAAAAAAGAGAACTGT
>CACWTQ010000180.1 GCA_902763835.1 uncultured Ruminococcus sp.
GTCTAGAACAGCTGTTTTGATATTTGCTTCTGAAGTGCTTACCGCAGATTCAATATTTGATTCTGATGTATCGATTTTATCAATGATAGCACTTTTAGCCGTATCAATATACTCTTCAACGTCCGTGCTATCATTTTCTAAAACTGTTACCCTCGAATCCAGACCTGACAGCGTTGCCGCAAGCTCGGTAGTTTTCAAAACCGCAGCACTTTCGGACGTTGCAACAGATGGTTCGACATCTAAAACAAAGGTAGCCGTATAAATAGTGCCTTCAGAACCTTTAGCAATTTTGACCTCACACTGTTCCTTACCAGCCAGAGTTGTAAGAGATGAATAAAGTGGAATGTCTACGCAGTTTTTGCCATACACTACAATGCAATTTTCATTATAGGTTGTAACCACGCCATTGACACTCGCATTAATGGTAGCAGTTTCAGCCCCGTCGAAAATGACTTCTCTCCCGTTGTCGTATAAAAAAAGCCTGATATCTCTCCCACGGTTTTCGAATTGTTTTACTTTAATAACTTTGAGCGATTTGTTTTCGCTAAAATCGATATCCAAATCGCAATAAATTTTCTTCAAATTTAAGCACCCCCTATATTTTTGCCACTAAACAAATCGGCGATAGTTTTCTTAATTGTGCCTAGTTCGATTTTAGTATATTTCTCTAATAAAACATCATATTCCGTCTTAACAATTTTTGCACTCGCTGAAAAGCCCAGAGGTTCGAAATATACCTGAACCGTGTCGCAAAGCTTACAGTCTGCAAGATTTGCGAGCGTTTCGGCAACATCGACAGTGATATTTACCGATATTTCCGTTAGAGCCGTGTAATTTTTATTAACGTATTGATTTGCAACTGTATTAAGCTTGGCTGTGAGGTTGCTCCAATTTGAAACTACACCGTTTTGATAAATAACTGCAATATCATCATCTTCTGTAAAGCTGTCCGAGAAGTCATAAGCCAAAGCACGCTTGTATGTCAAATTGCTGTTTTGCAAATCAATTAAGCTCGCATAAACCATTTTGTCACCGATACTTTTTCCTGTGTCGTAATCCTCCGCTTTTACTATAGCGTATGGTAAAAAATGTGAGTATACCGTACTGCTGTCGCTGTCCTGCTGATATGTACTAATATTCGAGCCGTATCTAATAGCAATACCTGTATCTGTTCCTCGATTTTTCAATAATTCAATTTTAAAATTGTCATAATGGAATTCGCCGTGGAAAGTGTCAAGCATAGAACCGTCTACACCACTTAAAAAATCGCCTAATCTTATAGGACAATCTCTTCCTGCCGTCACAATTGCTTTGGTTGTTGTATCGGAGTCAAATGTAAAGAGATTTTCAAGATACAAGTCCGACTGAATGTTATTCCACGTTTCAACAGGTGTTAGTGCAACATCGGACTTAAAAAGTTTGTCAATGACGTTACCACCGGCAATATATTTCAGGTGCTGTGCTTTAGCCGTGATTTTTGTATCTGTTACAGACATTTGATAAATTTCAAAAATTTGCGGCTTATCGTGAGGATTCGCCTTTGCTTTTACGAACATACTGACAGCAATACTGTCGGCAAGTCTGTCGTTTGTGAGCATTTCAAGTTCCAATTCGTACATTCCGTTTCTGACTTCGGTTACTTTGCACTTCGTACAATTTCTGATAAATCCTAATCCGTTATTATCGAAATCGTTTTTTTGTGTGTCCGACTTGTACAATAAGGGGAACATTATAATCTCCTCCAATTTGGCGTAATTTTGATTAGACCGCTGTTTGTACCAGATGTTATAAGTTTATTTTTGCCAGGTAGTAATGTTGGCAGCTTAAATGCTTGTACCACATCATTACAAGGTTTCCCGTTTGTATCATAGACATTATGGTTTGGCACATCGATTATAATTGTTTTATCAATCTGTTCGATTCCAACTGTTACACCGTTTATGGATAAACTTACCATCAAAGGCTGGTTCGGGGTTATTTCAATGATGGGCTCACTTGCCCATCCCTCAGGGTTAAACAAGTTTTCGGTTTGAGTACCACCATTAAAATTATATGTATTTTTTTTTAGTCCTGTATCGCTATACAAAAACGGGTCGCAATTAAACGTAACTGTAGTCCACACCATTTTATTTGCTTCGACTGTAGGATTTGCTATATCGGTACAAATCGCTTTGCGGAAATAACCGGGGTTATATGTATCTCTTAAAATTTTATAATCGTAAGAGGTCAAAAGCCACTCACTCAACACATATACAAACTCTTGCTCAGTGTAACTGCAAAACAGCGGCATTGACGATACTTTATAACTGATACTCGAATTTTTAAAACGGTTTTTATCCGTGATAATATCTCCGCTCTTGCCGGGCAATGAAGTAAAATCAAGCTCTTTTACCGACAAGGTATAGTGCGGATTTTCCATAAGTACCGCACCTATATCGGATAATTTTTTGTTGTTAAATTCAAATGTGTGCATTATCTCACCGCCAGTTTATTTCTTCTGACATAATCGAATATTTTATTCATCATTGTTTCTGCCATATCCTCAACAGCCGTTTCATAGCTGTTATTAAAGTTGTCAATATGCAATGTTAAGTTAATCACAGGATTACTTTGAATTGTCTGAGTATTCGCACCGCTTGAAATCGGGTTGCTGCTTAAAGTCTGCATACGGCTGTCACCGCTGGCAAGATTTAGGCTCGGGTCTATGTCAAAGGCTGTTGGAATACTATCCTGCATATCCCTTGATACGTCCGACATCGTATCTGCAAAGCCCTCACCGATACCCAGTGCAAGGTTATTTCCGATATCATCTCTGAACAAGGTTGACGGAGAGTGAATACCGAAGAAATCCTTAATACTGTCAGTAACTGTATCGCACCAACCAAAGACTTTTTCGATAAGCCAGTCTTTAGCGTTCTTAATGCCGTCCCATATACCCTCGACAAGATTTTTGCCTATATCAACCATTTTGTGAATATGTTCTTTCAGCTTATCGGTTAAGCCTGTAATAATCTCAGGCATACGGTTTGCAAGCTTTTTGATTACATCAGGGAGTTTTTCCACAAGACCCATAAACGGTAGTGTATTAATATAGTTGACAATCAAGAAGAGAGTTGATATAATAGAGTAAAAAATGAAATGAATGGAGTATTAAGAAATGGTTTACGAAAAGA
>CACWTQ010000181.1 GCA_902763835.1 uncultured Ruminococcus sp.
TCGGCACTGCCTATGAAAATGTTCATACAAAGTACAAAAACAGTAAGCAGAATCAGGATTGCAAATGATACTGTACAGCGGATTTTTCTGTTACTCATTCGAATCACCGCTTTCAAGCTTGTACAGAAATTCAGGCGGAGAGGTTTTATAATTCCCCGTGAAAACTGCATTAAAGTCGGAAATTACAGTGCCTAGTTTCATAGTTTCCTGATAGAGATTATTTTTCGTACACCATACATTTCCGTCCTTGACTGCTTTGAAGTCGGCTATAAGACCATTCTTTGAAATCAGCTCGTCAAGTGTGGAAATCTCGCCGCCGATAGTACTATTATATATGATAAAATCGGCATCTTTTGCAGTGGAATAAAACTCTTCCCATTCAAGTGTTACGGTTGAAAATCCGTCACCGCCCAGATTCTTGAAAACATTTTCCCCGCCTGCAAGCTCAATCATTTTAGTAACATAGTCACCAGATTTTCGTGTAACAGCTTGACCGGAATTATTCACGTAAAAGAAAACAGCGGTTTTGCCTGTGGCGGCTGATGTATCGAGAAAGTTTAATTTTTCCGCCTGCTCGTTGAAAAGTCGGTCGGCTTCTTCACTTTCGCCGAGCATTTCACCGTATACTTTTATCCATTCGCTCCTACCCAAAGGGTGCGATTCGTAGCTTGAATAATCTGTGAAAACGGTTATACCCAGTTCGTCAAGTTTCTCTTTGACATCGGGAGAATGTTCAATCATCGTTGACTCTATCGCAAGCGGACAGTCGTTTGAAACAAGCAGTTCATAGTCGGGTTCGCTGTACTTCCCTGCATAGAGCATATCTCCGCTGTTTAGGGCATTTTTTGCATATTCAATATACCAGCCGTCCGCTTTAGTACCTGAAAATTTAACGGCACTTCCGCTGCCAATATCGTCAAAAAGCCCCATAACGGAAGTCGCTGCCATATAGACATTCTCAACCGGAGTTGTAATAACTTTCATATTTCCGTCAAGATTTTTAGGAACTTCCCTGCCGTTCGGAACAAGGAGATAACCCACACCCTCAGCAGTATAAATCACGGAATAACCGTCTTGATATCTGTCGATTGCGAACTCTTCGGCATACATAAGGTCGGTGCGTTCAACAAAGGTTAGACCAACAATATCTTTAGGATTTTCGGGTATTGCTTTGACTTCGCCGCAGCCCGAGAAAATCATTATACAAAACAGTGTGGTTATGCTTGCAAAAATAAATTTAAATTTTGACATTAGTTTTCTTCTTTCTACCAATTCCTATTATAACTCCACTTACAGCAACAACTGCAACCATACCGATAACCATTCCGATAAGCAACACAGAATTGCTGTCTTCAAATTTTTGTGCTGCGGTTGACGAATCGAACCGAAGAGTATAGTCAATCATATGCGGTTCGCTCATAGCGAGAGTTTCGGCTTTAATCGGGATATCCGTGTCAAGTTCGGCAACATCTATCAAAAATAGAGAATTGCCCTCAGTATTGATTGGGTAGTACTCCTTTCCGTCAACCTCCATATAGTCGTAATGCGAACTGCTCCATTCAATTTCGGCTTGCATTTTGCCGTCGGTAACGATTAGTTTAGTAGGAGAAGTAACGGTTGCTTTTCCGCTGCCGCCCTGCAAATCAACTTCAATCTTATATTCGCCGTCATTCATTTAATCACACCTTTTTTTAACACGTGAAGATAGTTATTGATAATCTAACTTTTACTACCCGACCGAAAGTTGGTTTTGGTCGGTAGTTTTAGACCGACTTTTTATAACCTGAATCCGCAAAGTTCGTAATCGCTTAAAGAGCAACAAAGCCTGATAAAACTTGTATTTCCGGCTTATAGTTTTCGGAAATTTTCTTCACCAAATGGGTGAAATAAAGTAAAACCCATAAATTGCTTAAAAATTCAGTGTCTATGCGGATTTTAGATGATTTATTATTTTTGAGTTCTACGGATTCAGGTATAACTATACAATCACGTTATTTTTTTATAAACAAAAGTGCTTTTACTTATACAAGTAAAAGCACGACAACTAAACGCATATGCACCGCAATTTTTTTGCGGAAACATATCCGTTAAGACGTACTGCTAATTACTCGTAGCATTGAGATCACTTTGAATAAAATAATCTCTTGTACAGACAACAGGCAGGTCTCCCGGCTCAAATATCAACACACGGAAAGGTCTTCCCAATTTCTCAGTGACATATTCTTTCCGCACTCCTTTATCACGGTGACGAGTTCGCACAGGACTTGAACCTGTTTCCCTTTTCACCAAATCATTTTTACATATTCGTAAAAATATTTGACACCTGTTATCTATTATTTAATTGTAGCCGAAATTCTTTGGCGAGTTACAATGTTATGATTGCCATTTAAAAATTATCTCAGCTTTTCGGGCTTCTCAACATGTAACTCCTAAATATATCCACACAACATCTGCAAATTATTGCACTGCGTTTTGGTTTGAATTTTGTTTCTTCTCCAACGGGATAGAAAAACGTACCCTGCATAGAATTTATTTTTCAGTCTGTTATACTTTTTAAAATCACAACCCCAGCCTATTCTACCGGTAAAATTTTTTAAAAGTCATTTAAGCCTGCCTTTATTCTTTGAAAATTCTCCCGTGGCAAGATTTACTGCCGCAACAAATTCAAGCGACGGACAAATTATATCTTTACTAAGCACAAGACCGCCGTTTGATGATTCAACTGTTAAAAACAAAAATTCTGTTTCTTCGTCAACAAATTTGCTTGTAAATTCTTCTCCGATTTTTCCAAATTCATCATATAAAATTACGCTCATAAATTTGCCTCGTTTTCAATTTATTTACTGTCTTCTTCGCCTTGCTTTCCCATAAACATATCAAGAGTTTCGTCAAAGCTGTATTTTCAGTTTTCTATTCCTTGGCGGTCTGCACCGTATTCCAGCATTTCAAGCTTGCCTAAAATATTATCGTTTTCAAGCGGTGAAGAGCCTGTTGTCTGTCGGTATGCAAGAAATGCTGCATTCTGTGTAACTATTCAGTCCCTATAGCAAACGAAAAAGGATTACCACAGACAGCAGCGAGAACAGCAGAAAAAGAGTTTAAACCATGTTTACGAGCCGTACCG
>CACWTQ010000182.1 GCA_902763835.1 uncultured Ruminococcus sp.
ATCTGATTTATACTGCCTTGTTCTCATTTGTTATTCACCTCTATTTTAGTATAAATCAAATCTGTTTATTTTTCAATATCTTTTGACGTTTACTATAATATTTTCTGGAAGTTTGTTGGTATAGGAAATGCAAAATTCGACTTCTTGGAGAACCTCGACAACCTCACAGGAAGATTTATCGACAATGCAAACTTCGTAAACTTCAGCAATATCAGCGGCATAAGCGACAATGACCTCTATGCTCAACTTCTTGATGAGTATAATGATTGGATTTCTCTGTGCAAAAGCCACGGCATTCCTGTCGGTGTTTAATATTTTAATGGGTTCAAGGCTGCAATATGCTTTGAACCTGTTTTTTTGTAAAGTTACAAAATTGTAACTAAATAATTCTTGACATTTTCTTCTACGGGTGCTATAATATTACTTGTGATTCAGAGATACACAAATTTCCGGGTGTGGCGCAGTTTGGTAGCGCGCTTGAATGGGGTTCAAGAGGCCGCTGGTTCGACTCCAGTCACTCGGACTTAACCGCTTAAACTTTATGTTTTAAGCGGTTTTTTTTTTTATAAAGAATATGAAATAATAAACAGTCTTTCAAAATACAATCAATTTATATACAAAAAATTGTGCTATAATATTTTCATAGAAAGTTTGGGTGACAGATATGTATAAAAAAGTAAAAAAGACAGTTTTTGAAATAGTTCAGCTGGCAGAAAAAGGAAATCTGGCAAGCCGAATTTTCGATTTAATTATTATCGCTCTTATCATCATAAATTTAATTGTTGTTATACTCGAAACATTTGACATTCCTGATAACGTAAGAACTATAAATAATTATATTGAGATTATTTCGGTAATAATATTTACAATCGAATACTTACTTCGGCTATGGACTGCCGATTTATTATATCCCGATACCAACTGTATTCTTGCAAAATTCCGTTACATATTTTCCTTTATGGCAATTATAGATTTACTCTCTATTTTACCTTTTTACTTGCCTTTGATATTCCTTATTGACTTGCGTGTACTTCGAGCCTTAAGAATAATCCGACTTTTCCGTTTGTTCAAAATCAACAGATATACAGTCGCATTTTCGACAATCGCAACAGTATTTAAAAGGAAAGCAAGTCAGCTTATATCATCGGTTTTTGTTGTGGGGATTTTGATGATAATATCCTCTGTTTTAATGTACAATGTGGAAAATCAAGCCCAGCCCGACCAATTCAACAATGCTTTTTCGGCTCTCTGGTGGGCGGTTGCTACGCTAACTACAGTCGGCTACGGAGATATTTACCCCGTGACGGTTCTAGGAAAACTGCTCAGTGCGGTTATTGCACTTTTAGGAATAGGTCTTGTTGCCGTGCCTACCGGTATTATAACATCGGGATTTATGGAAGTTATCGAAGATGATAAAACAAATCATAAAGAATGTAAAAAGAAATTTTGTCCGTACTGTGGAAACAGAATTGACGATTAAAAACTCTCCATGTAAGAATATTTTACACGGAGAGTTTCTTTATTCATATGAAGTTTTAACCTTTTGAGCGTTTGAATAGCCGTCGGGAATATCGATAGACAGACTTTCGACAGCATCCGTATTAACATACAGCGTGCAATCGCTTACTAATTCTACCGGAGTATCTGCGGCACTCTGTCCTCTGAGAACTTCCGCTGCTCTTTCCCCTGTTTTCCTGCCGAGTTTGGTAAAATCATAGCAGTAGCCGGCAAGGCAGCCCTCTTTGACTTCGGTTTGCGTTACGCCGTACACCGGTTTGTTGCCGATAATAGCCTGATTCATAATCTCCCAAGAGTTTGCTGAAACCATATTATCGGGCAGAAGTGTAATTGCATCTACCTCCGGCACCATTTCGGCAGCCAAAGTTTTAAGGTCGGAAACAGATTCGGCTGCTCCCTCGTAAATTGTGATGTTTAATTTTTTAGCTTCACTTTTCAAAGTTTTAAGCTGCTGTTCCGTATTCGGTTCATCTTTTGTATAAATTACACCCAATTTGGTAATGGTGGGTTGGAATGTGTTAATCATATTAAGCTGTTCGGCAATATTAAAAGCCGTTGAAATGCCCGTGCAGTTATTTGTTGGAGTTTGATTTGACACGACAAGATTTGCACCTACAGGGTCGGTAACGGCACAGAACACTATGGGTACTTTAGATGACGAACTGATTGAAGGATAAACTGCTGTGCTTGCAGGTGTACCGATTGTAATTATCAAGTCATATCCGCCGTTGATTGCAGTATTCTGAGCAAACTCTTCACAATCCTGTTCGGGTGAAGAATCAGAACCGACATTCACTTCGTATTCGATATTAGCGGCTTCAAGGGATTGCTTTATACCGTCACAGCATTCGTTCAAAGCGGTATAGTTCATATACTGAATAATCGAAACTTTCGCCTTGCGTGTGGAAAGACTTTCAACCTTACTTTCCTGCTGAACTTCTTCGCTTTCTGTTTCTTCCTCGTCAAAAGACATTTTACAGCCTGATGTAACAGACATAACCAACAGTGCAAGCATAAGAAAAACAGCAAGTGTTTTTAAGATTTTTTTCATAGCATTTTCCTTTCACGATAACAAACAATTCTGTTATCCCCTATTTTATTACAGTCAAATCACCCAATCCCAGAACTCCTCATGCACCGAATCTGGAGCCGGACTTCTGCTGTATTCAAGCTCGGGGTTTTTTACACTTACTTTCATACCCTTAGATACAGAATTGACGATAAACGCATTACCGCCAATAGTTACACCATCGCCGATTACTGTTTCGCCGCCAAGAACAGATGTTCCCGAGTAAATAGTAACATTGTTGCCAAGTGTCGGGTGACGTTTAACACCTCTGAGCTGCTGACCCTTTCTTGTTGACAATGCACCGAGAGTAACACCTTGATAAATTTTGACGTTCTCACCTATAACGGTAGTTTCACCGATAACAACACCTGTACCATGGTCAATGAAGAAGTATTTTCCGATAGTCGCACCGGGGTGGATATCTATACCTGTAAGGTTATGAGCGTATTCTGTGATAATTCTCGGAATCATCGGCACACCCAAAGCATAAAGCTCGTGAGCTATTCTGTAAA
>CACWTQ010000183.1 GCA_902763835.1 uncultured Ruminococcus sp.
ACCGCAGGAATACTGACGTATTTCAAGGTGTTGTAACGACACACAGGGCAAATTAGACAAGTATAAATGTTCAAGTTATTTTCTGACAGTTCCTTATGTCTAAAGATATTATTTTGGGGTCGATTTATTTTTTGTTTTTTTCCTTGTTGATAGTTTGTTTAGTTTCGCTGAGGGGAGTTTATCTTTCTTTGCAAGTTTGTTCCGTCAGCGACCAAAGGCTCTGCCTTTGGAATCCGCAAGCTTTGAAAAGCTTGACCAAACTTTAACAGGGTACTGCCGAAAGTTTTTTTATAAACTCAAACCCTCACAAGTCTTAATGAACTCTTCAACTTGCGTCAAGATAATATCAACACCGCCGATATCATTACTCTCGATATTAAGCGGCATAATCGGGTCGTGTACACTCAATCTCAGCAAGAACCAGCCGTTTCCGTGTTTCTTGTCAAGCGACACTCGAACACCCTCTCTGCTGTCGTCCGCAAGCTTCCAGCCGTCCTTGGTGAGTGCGTATTCGTTAAGCTTATCGATAACACTTTCACCGTAGCTGCGGAAATCGTGTTCGGTAATCTTGTAGCGTACTTCCTTTTCCTCTTTGGCTTCCTTAAGCTGAGAAACATACTCTTCAAGCGTCTTGCCCTCCTGCTTAAGCTTCGCCATTTTAATTATAATCTTTGTACAGAGATACGCACCGTCATCAAGAAAATAATTTTCACGCATAGCCGCATGACCCGATGTTTCGATAGCAAGCGGACAGTTAATGCCCTCTGAGTTAAGACGGATAGCTTCGTTGATAACGTTCTTGTAGCCACGCTTGAAACGGTGATGTTTACCTCCAAGAGTGTCTTCAATGAACTCTTTCAGACCGTCCGAAGTAATCGAATCGGTGACGATAGTTCCGCCCTCGTTGCCCTCAAGTGCAATCGCAGATGCAACGGCTACAAGCCTGTTTCGGTTGATTTCGTTGCCGCTGCTGTCAACCGCACCGCCACGGTCAACGTCCGTGTCGAAAATAACTCCCAAATCGGCTTTGCTTTCAAGCACGGCTTCACAAATTGATTTCATAGCTTCGGCATTTTCTGGATTCGGAACGTGGTTCGGGAACATACCGTCGGGGGCGAGATAACGGCTGCCGTTTGTGTCTGCACCCAGCGGAGCGAGAACTTTTTCCGCATAGAAACCGCCTGCACCGTTGCCGGCGTCTACAACGATTTTAAAGCCTTTGAGCGGTTGGTCATAATCCTCGGCATTTACTTCCTTTTTGATGATATCCCTCAAACGTGCGGAATAGTCTGTCATATAGTCAACGGCTTTAATTTTGCCGTCCGCTATTGTTTCGGGAACTCTGCCGCTCTGAGCAAACTCCAGAAGTGCGGTTATATCTTCACTTTCAAGACCGCCGTCACGAGTAAAGAATTTCAGACCGTTTCGGTTGAACGGGTGGTGACTTGCGGTAATCTGAACAGCACCGTCACAGTTTAAATCGATTGTAGTCATAAACATAGACGGAGTTGAGGAAAGACCGCAGTCAAGAACGGTGATACCGCTTTTTGAAAGAGTTTCGGTTACTACTTTTGAAATAGCGGGACCCGATATTCTCGAATCTCTGCCGACAGATACGGTAAGCTCGGAATAATCCTTGCCGACCTTATCGGAAAGCCATACGGCAAAAGCGTTGACAATAGCTTCACAGACATCGCTTGTAAGGTTTACATGTTCGTTTTCCACACCCTCAACGGCAACTCCACGGATATCCGTACCGCTTTTGAGGTGACTCCATTTTTCTTCTAACATTTTAATGTTCTCCTTTTTCGCATTTTAGCTTCACAAACAAATTAGCTTAGCTGAAAATAAAATTTGTCTGCAAATTTCGTTTCTTCTATTATACATTATATTTGAAGAATTGTCGATAATAAAAGTAAAAAAAAAGAGGTGCTTAAAATGAAACATTTAATTGAACTCAGCAATGTAAACAAATATTATTGCGGAAAGAACGGCAGTATTCACGTTTTAAAGAATATTTCTTTAAGTGTTGACCGTGGTGAGTTTGTTGCCATTACGGGCAGCAGCGGTTCGGGGAAGTCTACTTTGATGAATATTATCGGCTGTCTTGATACTCCCACATCGGGCAGATACAGTCTTGACGGTCACAACGTTATGAGAATGAGCGAGAGAAATCAGGCTCATATCCGCAACCGTGAGATTGGATTTATCTTTCAGGGGTTTAATCTTATCTATGCTTTGAATGCTTTAGAAAACGTTCAGCTGCCGCTTATGTACCGTGGTATTCCTCAGAAAAAGAGAACAGAGCTTGCCGAGAGGGCTTTGAAAATGGTAGGTCTTGAAAAGCGTATGTTTCATAAGCCGTATGAACTTTCGGGAGGTCAGCAGCAGAGAGTGGCAATTGCAAGGGCGATTGCGGCGAAGCCGCCTATAATTCTTGCGGACGAACCGACAGGAAATCTTGATTCAAATTCGGGAGAGATAGTTCTTGAAGCGTTATTGAAGCTTAACGGTATAGGTAAGACTGTTGTTTTGATAACGCATGATGAAAAGGTTGCGGATATGGCAAGCAGAGAAATAAGAATTTCGGACGGGGAAATTAATGCGTAATTATTTGTTTTTTGGTGGGCGGAAGTTGGTTTGCTTTGGCAGAGAGGTATGAAGAGAGAAAGGACGTCAAATTTTATTGTGTATAATAGATACGGTTATTTGTGGTTTGACAATATGTCTGTACTTGTGTAAAATGTTATAATGACTTCAGCATATAAAAAAATTTAAGTAAACTTTAAGAAAAACTTTAAGTTGGGTTAAGGTAGCCGTGATATTATTATTACAGGCGGACAACGTCCGCAGGAGATACGTGAAGACAGTGTTTTCAAGGAATAACTGCACGAACCCGACCAAAAGTTTTAGGTATGATTATTATTGTACGAAATAAAGTGGGTCAAAAACTTCCTCATTAAATCAATTATTGGTCGGGTAAAAGAATCTAGACTAACAATAACTATCTTCACGTGTTAAAAAATTGTTATTGTACGAAATGAAGTGGGTCAAAAACTTCCTCATTAAATCAATTATTGGTCGGGTA
>CACWTQ010000184.1 GCA_902763835.1 uncultured Ruminococcus sp.
TGTGTAAATGGCATCTGCTCCACCGCCTTTCTCTATCTAATATTATATCATATAAATTGGATTTTGCCTACCATTTTTTAGGGGACTGAATAGTTACATTCGTTTTTCAATTAGAAGCTTCAACCCTAAATAAGTAAATATAGGGTAAATAATTGCGGATACGAAACCGCCTATGTACCCCGGCATACCAAATAGATCAAATAGATAGCCGATAAGCTGAGACATGATTTGCGATATTATCAATATACCGACAGAAGCCAAGCTCCCAAAAACTGCCATATTTTTGTTAACTTTTTTCTTATCCATACTTCTTTACTTTATCTCCGCTTTACGAAATGACAGCCAGCCTGCCGTATAAAACAGTACGATTATTCCGCCGCATATAAGATAGGCGTTTATCATGTAGCTTTCGGTGGGGTTGTTTGCCAGCTTTGCCAGCATAAGCTGAAGCTCGTAATGAAGATATTCTTCCTGTACAGACAGTGCAGCAGCAACAATATTAAGTATTAACTGAAACACCATGATAAGCGGAATTGCAACAGTATTGAAAACTGCGGTTTTGCGAGTTATAAACGCTATACCGGTGAGAACGGCAGCGAGCGCAAGAACAGGCGGTATCTGCATCACCGTGATCTTAGTAATCTCTGAGATATCGGAGCTAAACTGTTTAGTATTGAATATAATATTTGCAAAATACATGATATACGTATTTGCAAAAAGAAAAATCAAACACATTAGATTTACAAATATCAGTTTCGACAAAAAATACTTTCTTCTGCTTATTGCTGAGGTCAGCGTGTTCTTAATGCTGCTTCCGGAAAAATCGACCGTAACGGCAAGTGCTGCGGCAAAAATAAACACATAATATAGATTTATGTTTGTACCAAGAATATCTCTGTCCAGTTCATAACCCGTTACTTTGAGCATGACCTGCCGATAATCAGAAAGAGACATTGCTCTGAGTTCATCAAGAGTATATTCTGACATAACCTCATCATAATTTGAGGTTTTAAAGTTTTCGTTATTTATATCTCCTACAGAGGCATTTCCGATATATCCCGGCTGAATCATGTAAATAGAAACACCAATAGCGAGTAACATTATACCAATAGCAATATATACAGCTATACCTCTGAAAATTCTGTAAAAGTCCGATCTGATGATATTTATCATGACTGAGCCTCCCCGACAAGCTGTTTGAAATAGTCCTCCAATGAAACTCCCGACTCAAATATTCCGGAAACCGTCACATCATTCTGTATGAGCGTTCTTCCTATTTCATCGGGCTTCGCCGATTCATCGTAGATACGTATTTCTCCGCTGTCTATCACCTTGTAGTCGGAGATATTCAGCTTGTTTTCAATGAGAGTTGCGGCACGCTTTGTATCATTAGTTTTCAACACAATACAGCGGCTGCATTCAAGATCAAGCTCCTGCTTGGTTACTTCTTTTAACACCTTTCCATTGTCAATTATCAAAAAACGAGTTGCCACAGCATAAAGTTCGGAAAGAATGTGACTGGAAATTACAATAGTAATTCCTCGCTCTGCATTGAGCCTGCGAAAAGTATCACGCAGCTCACTGATTCCGATAGGGTCAAGTCCGTTGATCGGCTCATCGAGTATTATCAGATCAGGGTTATCCATCACTGCAAAGGCAATACCCAGTCGCTGCTTCATACCGAGCGAAAACTTACGAAACTTCTTATTTCCGACATCTGAAAGCTGCACTAGCTTCAATGCCTCTTCTATCTGCTTTAAATCGGTAATCCCTTTTTGATAGCAGTAATAGCGAAGATTCTGATAGGCTGTGAGATTTCCGAAGAAAGCCGGATTCTCTATAAGACAGCCTATTTTTCTTTTTTCGTTCTCGGCCGCCTTACCCGTTTTTCCGAATATCTCATACTCACCGCTTGACTGTTCCGTTAAACCTGTAACAATCTTCATGACAGTTGTTTTTCCCGCACCGTTTCTGCCGATAAGCCCGTAGATATCGCCTCGATAAACAGTCATGTCGGCGTTGTCAAGTGCAGTGAAATTTCCGTAACGCTTTGATAACTGCGTTGTTTTTAATATGACTTCACGCATTTGTTTTCCTCCCTGTTTTGTGATAATTACATTATAGCAGGAAAGTCTAAAAAAACACTTAACAAAAGTCTTAAAAAAGTCTTAAATCGATCACTTTTTCAAACGATACCCAATTCCCCAGACCGTTTCAATATAATCCTCTTGGCTGTACTGCTTTAGTTTTTTGCGAAGCTTACTGATATGGACATTCAAAGTGTTATCATCTGCGGAGTTTTCGTAATCCCAAACAATGTCATATATCATGCTTTTTGTACAAGTACGGTTTGGATTTTCCATAAGTAATTTAAGCAAAGCAAATTCGTGCCTTGAAAGCTCAACCGATTTTCCGCAGCAGGTTACAGTATAATTGCTGTTGTTCAGCGTAATATTTTTATAGACAAGCTCATTTGTATTAGGCGTTCCAGTCTGATTTCGCAGCCGTGCCGCTATTCTTGCCAATAGCTCCTCGTTGTGAAAAGGCTTTGTTACGTAATCATCTGCACCAAGCGAGAAAAGATCAACTTTTATGTTTACATCATGAATGGCACTTATAACTATAACAGGAACACTATTCTTTGATTTCAACTCACTGATGATATCCTGACCGTTTTTTCCCGGTAACATAAGATCAAGAAGAATCAAATCCACCTGCTCGTTATGAACAAGAATACCCTCTGTTCCCGAAAATGCACATACAGCGTGATATCCGTTCTGCGTGAGCAATATTCTCAGCACATCATTTATTTCCGTATCATCTTCAATTATTAATATTGTTTTATTCATGTTCCACCTTCCTTATTTTTTACTGCCAAGTCTATGAACCATAATATACTCCTGCTCATTTTCATCAATGATTTCAAATTCAACTTTTTCATACATTTTTACAGCATAACTTTCCTTTTGAACGGCAAGTGAGGCTTTAGGAACTGTTGGAAAATAAGTTGAACAATTTAGACGCAGGATAATTTGTTCTGTGTTAGGCACAACACCGCAGGAATACTGACGTATTTCAAGGTGTTG
>CACWTQ010000185.1 GCA_902763835.1 uncultured Ruminococcus sp.
AACCGTCCCTACTGTTGTTAGTATAACACAAAGCTACGCTTTTGTCAACCTTAACCCACCGTCTAAAGCCGGTGGGATTGCGGTTGACATTTTTCAAAGAAGCTGCTTCACGTATCGCCCGTCGCCGCAAGGCAACACTTCATTTGCACGCAGTGCAAGCCTCACTCGCCACAGGCGAACTTCATGCACAAAGCACGCTTCATGTAAATTTTAATTTACCGTATTTTGCTTCCTGCCGGAATATCGTCAACGAAAATAACCTTAACGTCACCGTTAGGACAATCCGCTGCAAGAATCATACCCTGACTTTCAACACCGCAAAGCTTTGCCGGCTTAAGGTTTGCCACAATAATAACATTTCTGCCAATGAGTTCCTCGGACTTGTAATACTGAGAAATACCCGATGCGACCGTTCTTTCTCCTGTGCCGTCATTAAGAGTAAGCTTCAAAAGCTTCTTGGACTTTTTCACAGGTTCACAGTTTACGATGTTCGCAACCTTAAGCTCTACCTTGGCAAAGTCGTCAATGCCGATAAGTGCAACACCCTCAGGTTTTCCCTGTTCCTTAGCCTGAGCTTTCTCCGCATTTGCCTTAATGATAGCATTAAGCTCCTCAATCTCTTTTTCAACGTCAATTCTAGGGAAGAGTGCTTCGCCTTTCTTAACAGTAACATTCTCCGACAACACATTGAACTTATCTGCATTGTCATAGGTTACGTTATCGGAAGCCGCTCCAATCTGTTCCCATACTTTGGGCATTGTACTCGGCATAAACGCAGAAAGAAGAGTTGACACAATTCTGATAGTATCAAGCAAGTTGTAAAGCACCGTCGCAAGTCTTGCACGGTTAGCCTCGTCTTTTGCGAGAATCCACGGAGTAGTTTTGTCAATGTACTTATTGGCACGTGACACAACCTTGAAAACCTCCGCAAGAGCGTTGTTAATCTGAGTTTGCTCGATAAATCCGTCAACCTTTTCACGGAGTGAAGTCGCTGTGGAAATCAAGTCTTCGTCAAAGTCACCCGACTGTCTGTCGCTTGGAAGTGTACCGCCGAAATACTTCTCAACCATTGCAACCGTTCTCGAAACAAGATTGCCCAAACCGTTTGCAAGGTCGGTGTTAATTCTGTTAATCATAATCTCATTTGAGAATGAGCTGTCCGAACCCAAAGCCATTTCTCTGAGAATATGATAACGGATAGAATCCGCACCGTATCTCTCACCAAGTACAAACGGGTCAACAACGTTGCCAAGGGATTTACTCATCTTCTGACCGTTGAAAGTAATCCAGCCGTGAACAGCAAGGTGCTTAGGAATAGGCAAATCAAGTGCCATAAGAATTGCAGGCCATGTGATAGCGTGGAATCTCATAATATCCTTGGCTACCATATGAACATTTGCAGGCCAATAGTCGTTGTAGTCGCTGTACTTCTCGTTTGCATATCCCAAAGCGGATATATAGTTTGAAAGTGCGTCAACCCAAACATACACAACATGACCCTCGTCAAACGGTACGGGAATACCCCATGTAAAGGTAGTTCTCGAAACGCACAAATCTTCAAGACCCGGCTTGATAAAATTATTTACAAGCTCTGTTGCTCTTGTCTTGGGCTGTAAATAATCCGTTTCGGTGAGAAGCTTCTCCAGACGCTCCGCAAACGGCGACATCTTAAAGAAGTACGCCTCCTCTTTAGCCTCTTTAACCTCACGTCCGCACTCGGGACATTTGCCGTCAACAAGCTGACTGTCCGTCCAGAAGCTTTCACAGGGTGTACAGTAGTTACCGCTGTACTCTCCCTTGTAGATGTAACCCTTGTCGTAAAGTGCCTTGAAAATTTTCTGCACCGATTCGATATGATAATCGTCGGTAGTTCTGATATATCTGTCATAATCGACATTCATATATTTCCAAAGCTTTTTGAAAATCTCGACAATCTCATCAACGTACTGCTTCGGAGTAATACCCTGCTCTTTGGCTTTCTGCTCGATTTTAAGACCGTGTTCATCTGTACCCGTAAGGAACATAACGTCATAACCCTGCATACGCTTGTAGCGAGCGATAGAATCGCACGCAACCGTTGTGTAGCAATGACCGATATGCGGATTACCCGACGGATAATAAATCGGAGTAGTGATGTAAAATTTACCCTTGCTCATAATATTTCTGCCTCCTTAATTATATTTCGGCAGTAAATCAAAGAATTACGATACCGCCAAAATGTCTGTACTATTTATTATACCATTTTATAGGAATTTTTCAACACTTTTTTATTATATCTTTCCAGACTTCAAAAGCATAGCTGCTTTCAGCACCGCCGTCTGAGTTTTGCCGTCAAAGATTTGATTGTTAAGAACCATTTCGACAGCCTTGTCAATCGGAATCTTCTCAAAATTCAGAAACTCTCCCTCGTCAAGCTGCTGTTTCTCAAAGCGTTCAACTCTGCACATATACATATGTACAACTTCGTTGCAGAACCCCGGAGATACCATTTGCGAGCCTAATGATATATAATTATATCCTATCGCTCCCGTTTCCTCGAGAAGCTCTCTCTTGCCGTTTTCGAGGGGAGTAGTGCCTTTTTCAAGCTTACCTGCCGGAAGCTCCAGAACAACTTCCTTAAAAGGGTAACGATATTGTCTTACAAAGAGAAGTTCGTTATCGTCGGTCAAAGCAGCAACGGTAACTCCGCCGGGGTGATTGACAACTTCACGCTTAGTTTTTCTTCCGTTGGGGAGTTCGACCTCGTCTAACAGGAGTGTGACGATTTTACCGTCATATATAGTTTTTGATGATAAAGTTTTTTCTTCAAGTTTCATTGATACAAAATCCTTTCTTTTTTTTAACACGTGAAGATAGTCTTTCGTGAATCAACTTCACGTGCCCGACCGTTAGCCAGTCTAATGAGTAAGTTTTTGATGGTACTTTTTATATTTATTTTTTTAGTTTTTTATCCTACCTCGGCAAGAAGACTCCGACCTCTATAGGTCGGGGATGAATTGCCGTCAGCCCGTAGGGCTGAGAATAACTTGACATCTCAAAAAAAT
>CACWTQ010000186.1 GCA_902763835.1 uncultured Ruminococcus sp.
ATGGAATGAAACAACGGAAGCTGCTATATCGCAAATAAAGAATAAGCACTATCCGTCTGTGCTGCAACCTTATCAAGGAAAAATTGTTCTTGTAGGTATTAACTATGATTCTGATACAGGAGAGCATAGCTGCAAAATTGATAAAATAATAAAATGATACGAACCCGGTTCGCAAGTTAACAAGGAATTGTTCGCTGCGGGCTGGGTTTCTTTGTTAACGTAAAATGACCGTCAGCCACTAAAAATAAATCTGGCTGTCATTTTACGTTTTAAAAACTTCATTTCCACAAGCAATCATACTGACAGTTTGAAAAACGTAAAAGTACCGTCAATCTTAGGAACTGTCAGAAAATAACTTGAACATTTATACTTGTCTAATTTGCCAAAAAGACGTGTGTCGCTAAGATTTTAAACAGGCTTTAAAGACTTTCGTGATGTGGATATTTTTTCATTATATATAGAATCCTTGATTAGAGATAACTGAAAAATAAAATTTGACAGCCCGAATAAGATGTGGTATAATACATAATAGTTAGTTTAAACTTACTTCTAAAAGTGAAGAAATGAGAGGACGAATACTATGTTTATTGAAATTAAAAATGCTAAGAAACAGTATGGAACGGGTGAAGCGGCTGTTTATGCCCTTGACGGTGTAGATTTGTCGCTCGAAAAGGGCAAGTCAACCTTGATTAACATGATTGGCGGGCTTGACAATCTTGACTCGGGCGAGCTTATTATAGACGGAAGAAATATTTCCTCTGCTGATAAAAAAGCTCTCACTGTGTACCGTCAGGAGGATATCGGATTTGTTTTTTAATTTTATAATCTCATTCCTGATTTATCTGTTGAGGAAAACATTGAGGTCGTTGCGGATATTTCCAAAAATCCGCTTGACATGGAAGAGGTCTTGAAGGCACTGGATATCGAAAAATACCGCAGACGGTTTCCGAATGAACTTTCCGGCGGTCAGCAGCAGCGTGTTGCTATCGGACGTGCAATGATTAAAAATCCGAAACTGCTGCTGTGTGATGAACTTACAGGTGCATTGGATACTAAATCTTCACTTGCTGTTTTGAAATTTGTTGAGAAGATTAATCAGAGTTATGGAACAACTATTACCATTATCACACACAACGAAGCGATAGCTGATATGGCAGACAGCGTTATCAGAATACGTGACGGAAAGATTGCTAAAGTCAAGGAAAACGCAAACAAAAAACGTGCCGCTGAGCTTGAGTTATAACGGAGGTGCAGTATGAAAATCAACAAACGAGAGGAAAGAATAAAGGAGATGAATACATATAATGACATAGGTATCGACAGTAATATTGACTGGAAAAGAATACGCAAGCTGTTTACAATAGGCTTGTTTGCAGGAATTATGGTTCTTGTTGGCGATATGCTGCTTGGTTGGGGAGTAGAGGACGAAAGTTTGACAGGTATGGAAAGAATGCTGTCGCCATATTTGAACCTGTCCGACACAAGAATATTTTGGTCGACAATACTCGGTTTTCTCGGTATTCCGCTTGAGGGACTTTGCTATTTTGGTATTTATCGGTTAATAGCAAATAAATCGCAAAAGCTTGCTCATGCATACCGCAGCGGTATATTCGGCTATCTTGCATTCGGCGGCAGCGGTGTCCACGTTCCGTGTCTTGCGTGTGTGTTCTTTTATAAATATATGATGCAGTACAATCCAGATAATGCACTTGAATTGTCAATACGTTTTGGTGAATTTTTCCTGCTGCCGGGAACAGTAATGTTCCTTATTTTCTTCCTCGTACACAGTATTGCTCAGATTACAGCATTTTCAAGAGGAAAAACTCCGTATCCTCGCTGGTGTTGGATTTTCTCGTTGCCTGTCGGTATGCTTTTGACGGAATTGTTGAATTTTGTTGGAAATTATGCAATAATTGGCGCACTTACGGCAGGCTGGATAAGTATATGAAATATATGGATGTTTTCCGGATTGATCATAATGTCAAAAAAAGCCATGGCTAATTCAGATAAATATGAAAGCAAAAGGAGATGAGACAGTGTCTGTAAAATACAGATTTATGAAAGAATTGTTCCGGCTTGTCGGTGTACAAAGAATAATGGCACAACCATACGACAAGCTTTTAAAATTTTTTAAGACATCTAATCCACCAAAAATACCGAAATTGTCTGATAATGCCCTTGACATAAAGCAATTTAAGATAGATAATTCGCCTGTTCTTTATTTCAAGCATAAGTAGCCGAAAGACAGTGCATGTATCTACATTACGGGTGGCGGTATGCTGAAATATCCGACAATGACACAGGCAAGGAAGTTTATTGATTTATCAAAGAAAATTGACCGTGACATAGTTCTTCCGTATTATCCCTTATGCCCCGAAAATACTCTACCCGATGTTTTCGATATGTTGTACAATTTGTATAAAAAGCTGCTGTTGCAGTATCCGGCAGAAAACATTCTTTTGCTTGGTGGTTCTTCGGGCGGTAATCTTGCTTTTGGTCTTGTGTCGCACATCAATGCACAGAGGGAGAAGCTTCCTAAGCCTGGTAAAATATATGCGTCATCTCCGGGTACTATGTTGATTACCGATAAAGAAAAAACGAGAGCCGCTGCTCTCAATAAAACAGATGTTGTTATGAGTACGTCCGCACTCGAAACAATATTTGATTGTATGGCAGGTGGCAGGATCGTTCCTAATTATATGAAGTATTTGCAGTGTGGAAATTACAGCGGCTTAAAAAGTGCATATCTCTGCTTTGGAGGTGACGAGATCTTTTCGGCGGCTGCGTATTCGATAAAGGCTAGCTTGGAAAAATACGGAGTAGATGTAACGCTTGAAATCGGAGAAGGCTTGTATCACTGTTATTCGGTAATGCCGCTTGTAAAAGAGGCTCGGCAAGGCTATGAGAATATGATAGAATATTGTATAGTACTTTCCCAATCCATAAGACTATACAAACAGCAAGATCAGGAAGATAATTTCTAATATATTACCGAAACAACGAAAGATAATCATAATAATCGC
>CACWTQ010000187.1 GCA_902763835.1 uncultured Ruminococcus sp.
CACCTTGAAATACGTCAGTATTCCTGCGGTGTTGTGCCTAACACAGAACAAATTATCCTGCGTCTAAATTGTTCAATTTATTTCCCAACAGTTCCTTACAATTGGTCGGGTTCAGAAAGTCAGAATTTAAGACGACTATCTTCACGTATTAAAAAAGAAAAGGAAAGGAAAGAATTTATGGATAATGAATTGAAACGGGAGGCTGCTGTGGATTCCGGAAAGTCTGCCGCAGCTAAATCAAAAAAGAAATCTTCCGAATATGCAAAGAGTTTGGGCAGCGGGAAAGCTCAAATAAAAAAATCCTCTGAGAAAGCCGTTGCTTCATCTTCAAAAAATACTGTCGCAAAAACCGATTCGTCCTCTAAGAAAGTATCTTCACCGGCAAAACAAAATTTCAAGCAAAAAATTAATTCGGGTAAAAAAATCGAATCGGAATATTCCGAAGACGAAGAGCTTGACGAATATGATGTTGATGAAGACTACGATGATGAATACGACGAGTATGATGACGAAGAAGATTACAACGATGAATATGACAACGAAGTAGCCGACGCAGAACATTCCGAAACGATTGTTTCGGGAACAGACGTTTTATCAGATGAAAAAACTAAAAAGAAAAAACGCCGTCCGCTTATGGCTGCAATTCCGATTGTAACAGCGGTTGCAATTCTTTCGGCAGGTGTTATCGTTTCTTCAAACGCACTCGGAATTTTTGATTCCGCAAAACATGAAGCGTTTATCGCCACCAAACAGAGCAATGCAAATTTATCAAGTCCGCAGGGTAAATTTCTGGAGGGAATTTCCGTACAGGGTGTTGACCTCGGCGGCAAAACTATGACGCAGGCTAAAGAGCAGCTTGGTGTGGAAGAATCAAAATTAATTCCGTCAATTAACTATACGCTCACTTGTCACGATAAAATAGTATATCTCACGGAAGATGATTTTGAGTTTGAATTTGACACTGTTAAAGTTTTGAACGAGGCATACGAATACAGCGAGTATATGCGTGAAATTCTTATGGATAAGGGTCGTGCCAATCTTAGGGAGTTGGAGAAAAAGGACTACCCTATCACAATGACGTTCAAAGAGGACTCAATAAAAACAGCGTGTGAAGAAGTTGCCAAAAAAGTTAATGTTGAAATGGAAGATGCCCACGTTACGAATATCGACACGGAAAAGGATTATCTTCCCGATATGTTCTCCTTTGCGGAGGGTGTTGTCGGTTACAGCGTTGATGTTGACGACCTTGTAACACAAATCAAAACGCTTAAGAGGAATAATAATTTCACTGCCGATATCACGGGTAAAATGGAAGTTGTGGAGCCGAAAACAAATCTTGAAGATTTGCTTAAAAATCTTGTGCTTATTTCAAAGTACGAAACTTACTCGGGCAACACTTGGGAAGGAAATATGAATATGACTGTCGCAATGCAGAGTATGACAGGGTCGATTATTAAACCCGGCGAGGTATTTTCATTCAACGGAAAAACAGGCGACAGTAACCTTACTGAAAACGGATACTATTCGGCAGGCGTTATTGTAAACGGTGCGTCGGCAAACGGTGTCGGCGGTGGTATATGTCAAGCTGCGACGACAATTTACAATGCCGCTATCCGTGCAGGAATGACCGTTGTTGAGCGTGAGCCGCACACTTGGCCGTCAACGTATGTTCCGGTGGGAATTGACTCGGCTATCGATTACGGCTCTATCGATATGAAATTCCGCAACGATACCGACCATGAAGTTTATCTTATCTGCTATATGGAGGGTGCAACTCTTCATGCGTATATTTACGGCTACAAGCCTTCCGATTTTGACGAGATTGTTGTTTCCTCGTGGTTTACGGGAGCTTCGGGTGTCGGCTTTGGTGCAAGTGCGAGCCGTCATTACTACAAGGACGGTAAAATTGTAAAGACAGAGAATCTTCCCGATTCGTTCTACAGCAATGGCGGCGGATCAAGCTACGCTTACGAAGAACCTCCGGCGAACTATGTATTCGACAGAGTTTTCACTGATAAGCAGGCAACGAAGCTTGCCGCTAAAATTGCGGAGGAAAATAAAACAAAGGCTACAAAGAGTACCGATACGGAGAAAAGTGCCGACAGCGAAAAGACTAAGTCTTCTGATAAGGACAGCGACAGCTCCGACATTACGGCTACAAACGATGTTGCTAACAATGTCGTTTATGACAATGATGCTTTAACGGGCGGACTTACCGATCAAGCTGTAACCGTGAATGCGGTTATAGAGGATTATTCAGACGATACAATTGTAACAGATGATATTGTAATTTCCGATGAACCCATTGAAACCGAGCCGACAGAAGTTATTGAGGAAGACTACACCGATGACATTATTGAAGCGGATAACAGCCTTGAAGCTTTGGAAGAATAGATTGATTTAAAATATAATCCACATACTTTTACCAAAACGGTTGAGTATGTGAATTTAGGAACTGTTGGGAAATAAGTTGAACAAATTAGACAAGTATAAATGTTCAAGTTATTTTCTGACAGTTCCTTAGCTATATAAAAAACAAAAATTTGATTTAAAATATTGTATTTCATCACTGCTTATGTTATACTATAAGTAACAAAAAGAAAACAATCGGAGCGTGGTCGATATGGCGGAAAAAGATACCGTGACAAAAGAATATATGAAAGACAGTGTTGTTTTCGCAGATGTTTTCAATTTTTATATGTACGACGGAAAAGAGATAATCCGACCCGAGCAGCTTAAACCGCTTGATACAACAGAAATTATTCTGCCTTACGGTGAAGATATGGACATTGTTCCGATTCAGAAATATCGTGATGTTATAAAAATAGCCACAGTAATGACGGACAGTAATGCTGCCTATTTGTTGCTTGGAATTGAAAATCAATCCAATATTCATTATGCGATGCCTGTAAGAAATATGGAACTGTTGGGAAATAAGTTGAACAATTTAGACGCAGGATAATTTGTTCTGTGTTAGGCACAACACCGCAGGAATACTGACGTATTTCAAGGTGTTGATGACGCAATACAATATGCGGCACAAGTAGATTCCGCAGGCAAATCTCACAAAGAAAACAATGGTCAAAAAAAGACTAAAGAAGAATTTTTATCGAAATTCTACAAAACAGACAAGCTTTTACCCGTAATAACTCTTACGATATACTTTGGTGCAGACGAATGGGAAGCACCAAAAGATTTACACGGAATGCTGGACGCAAACGAGGAACTGCTGAAATATATTGACAATTATCATATTCACTTGATTACACCGAATGCAATAGCCGATGAGGATTTTTCAAAATTCAGGTCGGAACTGAAACTGGCATTAAAGTACATTAAGTATTCAAAGAACAAGAAAAAGCTGAAAGATATTATCAACAAGGACGATGATTACAGGCATATTTCTCGCCGAACAGTTAATATGATAAATGTACTTACAGATTCAAAAATTAAAGTACCAAATGAAAAGGAGAGTGTTGATATGTGTCAGGCTATTAAAGATATGATAGAGGAAGGCAGAGTAGAAGGCAGAACGGAAGGCAGAACGGAAGGCAGAGCGGAAGGCAGAGCAGAAGGCAGAGCAGAAGGCAGAGTAGAAGGCAGAGTAGAGAAAAGCTTGGATATTGCCAGAAAAATGATTAAACGCAATCGTATGTCGCTTGAAGAAATTGCCGAAGATACAGGTCTAACCTTGGAAAAGGTTCAAGCACTTGCAAATGAGGAAAATGCTTGATTTTTACAGATGTGCTAATTTTGCTTAATATTCTTATCTGTTTTGGATTCGATTTATCCTACCTCGGAAAGAAGACTCCGACTTCTATAGGCAATGTCATCAACTTAGGAACTGTTGGGAAATAAGTTGAACAATTTAGACAAGTATAAATGTTCAAGTTGTTTTCTGACAGTTCCTAAGTGATTTAAAAAATTTAAAGTGTTTTTATTTTTGCAAAAAACTTGATATTCCGAATATTATATGATACAATAAAATATAGAAAACAACAAAGAAAGATTGTGATTGCAATGAGCAGTAAAACCAAGGCAAACGAGGAATACAAAGACAGACTTTTCAAGTTTCTCTTTGGAAATCCCGAAAATAAAGAATGGACGTTAAGTCTGTACAATGCAATCAACAACACGTCTTACGACAACCCCAATGATATCGAGCTGACCACCATAGAAGACGCTGTGTATATGAGTATGAAAAACGATGTTTCGTTTCTTTTTAAAGATGTTATGAACTTATATGAACAGCAGTCAACTTTCAACCCGAATATGCCTATGCGATTCTTGATATATGCAGGAATGATATACAACCAATATACCGAGAGCAACGATTATCACAAGTTCAGTTACAAGCAGCAAAAAGCTCCGACCCCGAGATGTGTATGTTTTTACAACGGTATTCCGAACAAGAACGATAAAATGATACTCAAGTTAAGTGATTCCTTTGAACCGGGTTCAAAGCCGGATATTGAGGTAACCGTTACAATGATAAACATTAATTACGGTCACAACAGAGAGTTAATGGAGGTATGCAGACCGCTGAAAGAGTATTCGTGGTTTGTAGACAGAGTTCGCAACAATCAAAAGCAATATGAAAAAAAGGACAATGAAAGTCTTAAAAAGTCAATTAGTGACGCAATCAACGAGTTAGATGATGATTCGCTTATCAAACCGTTTTTATTGAAAAACAAAGCGGAGGTGGAAAATATGTGTATTACCGAATATAACGAAGAGAAAACTCTTTCCCAGCTTGAAGCAGATGTCAGAGAAGATGCTTTGGCGGAGGGAATAGAAATAGGCAGAAAAGACGGTATAGAAATAGGTAGGCTTGAAACAGCAATTAATTTGTTGTCATTAGGTGTTATATCGAAAGAAAATATTGCTAAGGCAACAGGTTTCACCATTGAGAAAATCAAGGAAATCGCTGCACAGAACAACTTTGCTACAATATAAATTATTGTAGCAATGAGGTGAAATTAACAAATATGTGTATTACCGAATATAACGAAGAGAAAACTCTTTCCCAGCTTGAAGCAGATGTCAGAGAAGATGCTTTGGCGGAGGGAATAGAAATAGGCAGGAAAGACGGTATAGAAATAGGCAGGAAAGACGGCATAGAAATAGGCAGGAAAGACGGCATAGAAATAGGCAGGAAAGACGGCATAGAAATAGGCAGGAAA
>CACWTQ010000188.1 GCA_902763835.1 uncultured Ruminococcus sp.
TAATATTCTTTCCGGTCGCCATCGTTTCAGAGCTTGTCAGAAGCTCGGCAAGAGTGAAATCCCCTGTTACATCAAGGACACGGACGAAACGACAGCACGTTACATTCTGATAGCAACGAACACGGACCGCAACGCTGCTTGCCTTGCTCAAACACATTCTTGATGCTGAAAGCAAGAAAATCCCCCACCTGAGCTGATGCTCAAAGTCGGGGGAAATTCTGGGTGCTCGGATTAAAGAGCTGCGGTCAGTGCCTTTTATCGTATTACTCTACAACGTCAAAGATAAAATAGTCGGATGCAGAGACGGTCTTGCCGTCAATCGTTTGTGTGCGTTTTACGGTGATCTTGTACTTGCCGACACTCTCCGGCGTAAATTTAGCTTTTGCGATAGAGGGAACACCTTTGCACTTTAATGTTGAATAAAGAACTTTGGATTTTCCTAATTTCTACCTGAGTCCGTGAAGTTCAAATCGTAAAATAACGCTGAAAGACTGATAAATACTGTTTTTTAGCAAAAATTTTTGTGTTTGAATTTGCACCAAATGGGTGTAGAAAATCAGGTTTGTTAAAATGCTCGAAACACTTGATTTCATGCAAGTTTCAAGGACTTTTGAACAATCGAGTTTCACGGATTCAGGTTCTAGTAATAAAACTGGTAGGTACTCAGTTTATCATCGTCAAATTAATCCTGATCGAAGGGTATTCTATTTCATTTGAATTGAGTTGTTTTCTGAGAGTAGCACTATCTGACCTTAATATTGAAGGTTTTCTTTACAACACGGTTTGCGGCATCCTTGGCATAAACGGTCAGTACATAAGAACCGGGAGTTTTGAATTGTATATGCTTATTGAAGATACTATTCTTATCAACATAAATCGGTTTGCCGGTATCCTCGTCAAAGTAGCGCGAATCATCGGTATATGAAAGATACTGATTTTTGCCCGTTTTCAATTTGAGTGTGTAGGAGTAAGAAACAGAATTATAACCTACGCCCCCGGTGCTGTTACATAAAAGTCTCAGCTTATTATTGGTCATATTAAGAGTGATCGTGTTGGAATTATCAGAATTCTCAAGAGGACATTCCCATTTCGTCTGACCGTTGATAATTTGTGAAACCTCAGGACTGATATAAGCTTCAAGCGGTTCAGAAACGACCATCTTTCTGTATGCGGTGTTGACTCTGGTTTTGTTGCCGTTCTCATCTACTGTGTAAGCCAAAACAGTGACGTTATAAATGCCGGGTGTATTTGCGGTAATCTTTTTCGTGTAAGTCTTTTTGTCGGAATAATAGCCTTTGCTGAAAACGGTTTTATTTGTATCAATATTCTTAATAATGAACTTGTAATAATACTGCCCGGTTGTCTGTGCATCGCCGGCTTCGGCAGTCAGTTTTATAGTGTCACCAACATAGGCACCTGTTTTGCTGACGGTCGCGATGTTTTCCATTTTCTCTGAAATC
Organism: uncultured Ruminococcus sp.; assembly: GCA_902763835.1. GTDB lineage: Bacteria > Bacillota > Clostridia > Oscillospirales > Acutalibacteraceae > RUG592. The sequence goes on from CACWTQ010000188.1 coordinate 1,461, forward strand.
AGATAATCGGGTCTGCCGTATTGACTTTTCCATTGCCACATTGCATCGTTGGTGCAGTATTTTTCACAGGCATTGTTATTTTTACCGCTGACGAGATGATAATAAACATAATCGCCAGAAGCAAATTGCATTGCTTTCTCAATAACGTCATCAAATCCGCCGGAAACATCTGCGATTTCTTGAAGAAGCTTCGCTCCTTCTCCGCATCCTTCAGAGCCTATAAATGCCTCCTTACCAATGCTGACTACCGTACTCGGAATATAGATCGCGCCGCCCGGGCTCACCTTTTTTCCTTCAAAGGCGTTGTTGCCAATGTACCTCAGGCTGTCGCCAAAACGTATTTTTGTGATATGTTTATCAGCAGCGTTAGTCTTGTAGTGGAATGCATTATCTCCAATGGAATAAACGCTGTCGCCAATATGGAGTTCTCCATTTACAACAGAACCAGCAGAATAACTACCATTATCAAAAGCCTTACTGTCGATATAAACAACACTATCGGGAATATATACATCACCCAGTAAACATTCTTGAAAAGCTTCTTTACCGATATAAACAAGATCACACTTGTTGGCGGGAAGCCTGGATTTTCTGCTGAACAAGCTGACATAGGTCAGCTTGTTGCATTGTTTAAAAGCAGCCGAACCAATGTATCTCACTGTTGTCGGAATTTTTACAGATTTCAACTGACTGCATTTCCAAAAAGCTCCTGTACCAATATATTTTACTGATTCCGGAACAGTAACAGAAGTGATTTTGGAGTTTTTAAAAGCCTCTTGTCCGATACTGGTGACAGGATAGTTGTCGATTTGGGCAGGAATTTTAACGACTGTTTTGCTGCCGGTATATTTGGTCAGTGTCGCTTCACCGTTTTCAATGCGATACCGAAAGCCGTTTGATTCCGTTTCGAAGCTTATACTACTTCCGGCTGCATTGACCTGAACGTTTGTCCCGATATACCGACCTACCGCGGCAAAGCCTGCGCTTACAGTAATGGCGGCTGCCAGAACTATCGCACCGATCCGTCTTGCTGTCTTTTTCATCACAATTAACCTCCTGATTTTTATAAATTTCAAAAAAATGACTTGATTACACAATCGATAAATATGCAATTATCGCATATTCATTAATGTGAATCAGACCACTTTTCAAGCAATTATATCATCATTTTGTCACAAATTCAATACATAATATTAAAATAATACAATTTTTGCGATTTTTTTGTGATTAACTTTTTGGTAATCTCGTTTTTTAAGGTTGAGCAGCTTGCTGAAAGTGTAGGTGAAGATAAATTTGCCGTATTCAGCAAAAACTCACAAGGCGATAATCTGAACGGACAATACAACATCGCTTTCAAGGAGGGCGATCAAGAGAAAATCGAAACAGCTTTGAAAAATCCGAAGAAGCCAAAACGCAGAATGTGACATAGTGTACTATAGCAATACAATAAAAAAACAGCGGAGTTGACATAAGTGGTAAAATGTAGTTAGAGGTGATCAATATGTTAAGCCAGGAAGAAAGAAAGATATT
>CACWTQ010000189.1 GCA_902763835.1 uncultured Ruminococcus sp.
ATCAAAAGAAGTACAAATGTCTATCATAACGTCAAGAACATTTTCTCCTGTTATTTGCTTGTTCAAATCTTCCTTAAATTGATTTATACTGCCTATTTTTATATTCGGTATCATTCTGTCTTTGTTCCATTTTGGCGGCGAGATGAAAATATCATTCAGCAATTTTCTGATTCCGTCTTCGAGCGTTCCCTCAAGAGTAGTCTGTTTATGAACGACTCTTCTTGAAAACACACTCTCTAAAGAACGTCCGCTTACAATGAGATAATCTCCGTTTTCTGCGTCGGTGGTAAGCTGTATCTTTTCAAGCACCATTGTTGTGTCCGATTCATTGCGAGTGAAAAGAACTTCACCCTGAAATAATTCAACCAATTCTTTACTTGCAGGAACATAAATTTCAAATTCTCCGCAATCTCTATATCGGCTCACCCATATAACAGACTCTGCATAATCAATGACGTGAGTTTTTTCAAACTTCTCTCCGTCATAAATCCAAACATATATAAGCATTTTAAACACCCCCAAAAAGCGGAGTATATTCCACCTTAATATTTGCGTTATCGTAATTTTTGTGAATATCTGTAAATGACAAAGTATTTAACCCTGTAGTAAGTTTAATCCAGCTTGAATCATCTGATAAAAACGGCAGCATATTCACATCAAGACCTACCCTACGCATTGTCGCTCTCATTTTTCCGTAATTCGTGTTTATTGTAATCACATCTTTGGACATTAGAAGTGTATTGTTAAATTGCATAAATTCGTGCGTTACTTCATTTGTTATTCTCGGATTGCCGGTTAGACCTTCATGAACACTAATTGTGATAATACAGCCGCACTCAACATCACCGTTGTTATAAATATTACAGGTCGGTTTATCGAGAATTTTTCCGAACGCTATCGGATTAGACTTTGATATTGAAAAAGGAAACTCAAAAAGCGGAACTGTTCTGCTCATTTCACATTCAACAGACATTGGAGTTTCAAAATAAGGATTAGGACAGATGATAGATATTTGAATTTCTTCTTTTTGAACGAAAATATCGCCCTCAATGTTCTCGACATATCCCTTTATTTTTACATCACGATTACGGTTTTTAAAATAAATCTCACACTCCTTTTTTAAAGGAAAAATAGAATACAGCCTTTGACGATTTTCTTCTACCTCTCCTTTTAAGCCAACAGTGATCACAATGTTTCTCTGTTCAAGTCGGCTGGAGTTATAAAAAGAACCGTCATAACTGCCGCTAACGGAAGTGTTAATGACAGCTGACGGTGGTGTTAAACCTGTTATAGCTTTTACATAATAGCGTTCATAGTTGTGGGTAAGCTCGTAAGATTCACCCTTGTAATTTTTGATTATAAGTGTAAAAATATTACTCACCTACCCTTGACTGTTGATAGAAGATTTTTGCTTTGACGGTATATTTCAAAGCGTGACAATGATTTAGGACTGTTATTCGTCTGATTAAAGTTATATGTGATATTCTGATTACTGCTCGATGATATTGCTGAATCAGAATTATTTTTGTTTCCATTCAGCATAGCATAGACGTTAGGAGTTATCACCATATCGCCCGACACGTTTTTAATTGCACCTTGAATCAGACTTCTGCTCTTCTCTATTCCCTTCGCCATACCCTGCATAAAATCAGGCATCCAAGTCGCATAATCTGTTAAAGGTCCTTTATCGGGTACGGAGAAGTGTAGATAATCACGAATCGTATTAGCAACGTCAATAACAGCATTCGCCAAATCGTTTATTTTATCCCGAAGTCCGTTGATAATGTTCTGAACCATATCAGCACCCCAAGACCACGCACTGCCGACAAGCCCTTTTACATAGTTTACAGCATTATTAAAGCCCTCAATTATCTTGTCTTTAATGCCGCTTATTTTGCTTGAAACACCGCTTTTGACGTTCTCCCAAATATTCAGGATATTTGTTTTGATGTTGTTCATAATGTTTGATATATTTGTTTTCATACCATTGAATATATTGCTTACTGTATTTTTAATGCCATTCAAAATAGGTGTTAAGAATGAAACGATAGCATTCCATATTGTAGTTATAAAGTCCTTTACATTAGTAAAAACGGTAGAAATTGTTGTGAAGATTGCAGTCCATATCGTTTTATATATGTTAAAAATGGTTGTAAGGATAGGCTCTAAAAAGCCGTATATGGCGTTCCATATCTCAACTATCTTATCGTGAATTGCTGTAACTGCATTGTGTATCAGAATTTTTATTGCTGTCCATATCGTTTCAAAAAGGTACGCAAAAGCGTTTAAAAGGGGCTCAAAGAATGTATAGATAGCTGTCCAGACGGTGGTTATTGTTTCTTTTATGGTGTTCATCACACCCGATATTGTATTCCACACATTTGTGAAAAACTCGGAAATAGATGTGAATATTGAAACAGCTTTTTCTTTTATAGAAGTAAGGATTCCCGAAAAGAATGTAACAATTGAGTTCCAAAGATTAACGTAAAAGTCTTTTATCGTTCCCCAAAAGTTCTCCCAGTTTGTTCCCCACAGTTGCAGGATATTGTCCGCTATATTTTTAAGCATATTGAGAACATTTTTCAGAGTATTAACGATAAAATCCCAAAGAGCAACGAATATTCCTTTTACACCTTCCCATACCTGCTCCCAATTTCCTGTGAAAATGCCGATAAACACATCAAGCACACCGACTAATACATCAAGGACAGCGGATAAAGTATCCGATATTAATTGAAAAGCACTCTCGAATACTGGAGCAATTACGTTACAAAAAGCGTCCCAGAGATTTTTTAGCACTTCGACAACGGTACTAAAATCTATGTTGAGTGATGAAAAACGCTCTTTTATAGCTTCAATAAAGGACTGTATTTTTGATACAATACCTTCCCAGATTGCTATGATATTGTTTCTGAAATTTTCGTTATTTTTCCATAGATGAACAAAAGCCGCCACTAACACAGCCCACTAACACAGCTATTACCGCCACTACTGCCAACACAGGCGCTGAAATACCGCTGATTGCTGTTCCTATCTTGGAAAAAATACCGCTGAAACCGCCCATTTTCCCCATGAAACCGCCAATAGCAGAACCCATTATTGAGAATGTAGAAATTGCTCCGCCTATGCCTCCGATGAATTTTCCGAGAACAATTAAAACGGGACCTATCGCCGCCGCTATAAGAGATACAGCTATAATGGTAGTTTTAGTTTTTTCGTCCATAGCGTTAAGCTTATCAATAACACCCTGTACCCATGATACTATCTGTTTTATTTTCGGAAGAAGAATTTCTCCAAAAGAAATAGCCAGCTCTTGAAGCTGACTTTTTAATATGGTAAGCTGCCCCGACAAATTGTTCTGCATCGTCTCAGCCATTTCTTGTGTTTTGCCGTCACAGTTGTCTATCGCAGATGTGAGTTTTCCTAAATCTTCATCGGACGTGTTAATCAAGGCAAGCATACCGCCCATTGCCTGTGAACCGAAAATTGTACTCACTGCCGCCGCTTTTTCTGCTTC
>CACWTQ010000190.1 GCA_902763835.1 uncultured Ruminococcus sp.
ACCTTGAAATACGTCAGTATTCCTGCGGTGTTGTGCCTAACACAGAACAAATTATCCTGCGTCTAAATTGTTCAATTTATTTCCCAACAGTTCCTAAGCTTAAACTTTAGAACTATAGTATTGCCATAAAACAACGATTTGGAGCGACTTTTTGAGATATAGTACGTCAATTTGGGAAAGTTTTAATTAAAAGGAGGGAGTTTTGATATGATAAAAGTTATGTTCGTTTGCCACGGGAATATTTGCCGCTCACCAATGGCAGAGTTTGTTTTAAAAGATATGGTTAAAAAACTGGGTGTAAGCGATGAATTTGAAATTTCTTCCTCTGCAACAAGCCGAGAAGAAATCGGAAACGATATGCACCACGGTTCAAAGAATAAACTTCGTGCGGAGGGTATTCCTTTCACAAAGCGTCACGCAAGGCAATTCACAGCTGAGAACTACGAATATTACGATTATATTATTCTTATGGAGAAATATAATTTTGTGAATTTGTGCAGAATTATAGGCGACGATGAAGAGGGAAAGGTTAATCTTTTGCTGAAATACACGGGTGAAAACCGTGATATTTCCGACCCGTGGTATACGGGAAATTTTGACAATACTTACAGTGATGTAGTCAGAGGGTGCAGAGGATTTTTAAAATATCTAGGATATTAAAACAATACGAGTTTAAGTAGCTTACGATTTATAAAAGATATTCAACTAAAAATAACCGACAATAAAAAAGATGATTCTTACTGTATTGGACGATTAACCCGAAAGGTCTGCCGATTGTTCCGTGAAATACATAGATAACGAAAATGAAACACTTCTCGATGAATACGATTTCCTATATGTATATGTTGAAAATATCTACATAGAAACTCAGAACATTCCCAATGTGGACGTGGATTTGATTTCTCATATGGAATATCATTCTGATTGTGCAAATTACAGAGTTCTGTTTACGGAAATATCTCGTGATACAATAAGCGAATGACAGAGAATTCTTAAACCGTATTACGATATTGTGCACATTTAAAAATTAAACCTCCGACAAAGTAATATCTCCGAAAAATTCTACATACAATTGAACATATCAAATGTTTGAAACACGGAGGTTACAGAGTTGGAAGAAAGAAATATTTATCAAGACATTTCAAGGAGAACAGGCGGACAGATTTACCTCGGAGTTGTCGGCGGAGTGCGAACGGGAAAGTCAACCTTTATCAAGCGTTTTATGGATACTCTCGTTATTCCGAATATCCCCGACGAGGAGCTTCGCCGCCGTGCGGTTGACGAGTTGCCGCAGTCCTCGGCAGGAAGAACAATAATGACTACTGAGCCGAAGTTTATTCCCGAGGATTCCGTCGAAATACGGCTTGAAAACAATATATCGTTTCGTGTGAGAATGATAGACTGTGTAGGCTATATTGTTCCGAGTGCCTTGGGTTATATCGAAGACGAACAGCCGAGAATGGTCAAAACACCTTGGTACGACGAGGAAATCCCTTTTAATATGGCTGCCGAAATAGGTACGCAGAAAGTTATCACAGATCATTCGAGCGTGGGAATTGTAATCACAACAGACGGCTCAATCACCGATATTCCGAGAGAAGAGTATGAGGAGGCAGAGGAGAGAGTTGTTAAGGAGCTTAAGGCTATCAACAAGCCTTTCATCATTCTTCTGAACTGCATTGACCCCACCGACAGAAGCTCAAAGCAGCTTGCCGACAGATTGAGCAGGAAATACGAAATTCCCGTTGCCCCCGTCAATTGTCTGGAACTTGACGAGAACGAGATTAAGAGGATTCTAGCTCAGATTCTTTTCGAGTTCCCCGTTAAGGAAATCGGAATTGATATGCCTAAATGGGTAACATCTCTTGAGAAGTCGCATTGGCTTAAAAGCGAGATTTTCGGCAGTATTCAGAACTCCGCATCGAGTATCACTAAGATACGTCAGATTCAGGATACATGCGACTCTCTTGAAAAGTGTGAGTACATCACAAATGCAGGTATCGATAATGTGGATTTGGGTCTGGGCAAGGCGAGAATAAGAATTAACCTAGATAAAAGTTTGTTCTGTAAGGTTATCGGCGAGAAGACCGGCATTGAAATTTCAGATGAAGCCGATATGCTTAAAATCATTGTCGAGCTTACAAGTATGAAGAGTGAGTTTGATAAAATCAAAGCCGCCTATGATGACGTTATGGAAACAGGCTACGGAATTGTAATGCCGTCAATGGAGGAGCTTACCCTCGAAGAACCGCAAATCATCAAACAGGGAACGAAGTACGGTATTAAACTCCGTGCGTCCGCACCGTCTATTCATATGCTGAGAACGAATATCACAACGGAGGTTACTCCGATAGTCGGCTCGGAACAGCAGTCGGAAGACCTTGTGATGTTTATGCTTAATGAGTTTGAGGAAAATCCCGTCAAGATTTGGGAGTCCAATATTTTCGGAAAATCGCTTCACGAGCTTGTCAATGAGGGACTTCATAATAAGCTTCATCGTATGCCTGCCGATGCCAGAGCGAAAATTAACGAAACTATCGAGCGTATTATCAATGACGGCTGTAACGGTTTGATTTGCGTTATTCTTTAAATATAGTTGTTGTGATGCGGAGCTTGTTAAAAGTTCGCACAAGCCTTACAAGGCTTGTGGGGTGCAGGGGCAGAGCCACGCTCGCTGACACAACAAATTATCATAGAAAATAAACTACCCTCAGCGAAACTAAACAAACTATCAAAGAAAACAAAATAAAAGCCTGCACAAAAATGATATCTTTCCTTACAAACCAACAAAGGCAACAGCATAGCGAATTGCCGAACGTAGAAAGATAAAGCAGCCGCACATCTAAGGAACTGTCATAAAATAACTTGAACATTTATACTTGTCTAATTTGCCCTGTGTGTCGTTACAACACCTTGAAATACGTCAGTATTCCTGCGGTGTTGTGCCTAACACAGA
>CACWTQ010000191.1 GCA_902763835.1 uncultured Ruminococcus sp.
AGGCTCTGAAATACGTCAGTATTCCTGCGGTGTTGTGCCTAACACAGAACAAATTATCCTGCGTCTAAATTGTTCAACTTATTTCCCAACAGTTCCTAATCATTTAAGCTGAAAAAATCAAAATTATCAACATCAAATGCAATATCAATCTGAAATTCAATTCTTTCAACCGGTAGGTTTTTATCAGTTGCAATAACTAAATAATATGTTTCAGTTTTATCGAATTTTAAACTTTTTAAATTAAAATTACAGCGGAATGTTCTCTCTTGAACATTTTTATTTTTTTGTCAGCAATTATTTTTTGAACATCGCTGACAGGTTTTCCTACAGAATCAGTAAAGTAAATATGATATGTTGCCGCTTCACGAGTTGCCTTTACCGGTTCGGTTTGATAAAAGCTTAATGAGAATATCATATTGCTGATTTTGTGTTCTGTTGACAAAAGTGCAATCTCAACCGGCTTTGTGTCATACTTACTCTTGTTTCTTTGATATTCCTTGTTCTGATTACGCAAAAAATGATATTCAATTATCGGCACAACCATTTCCTGTAAGCTTGCTCCTCCATGTACAAAGTTGAGTCCTCCGCCGTTCATTTTTATTCGTGTGTTTTCTTTTTCACCGTCGAGAAAATTAATTGGCATAAGATACTGTGGATTTGTGCCTTTTTTTATAATTGCATAGCGTCTGCCGTACTTGATTGTACTGTTTGCAAAGCTGGTTTTATCAATTTTATCGTTCTCTGTAAGAGGACTGTATGTGTAAAGAAATCCGTGGTCTGCTGTAATTATAATATTTGTTGCTCCAAAATCATTTACTATAATCCTCACAAGATTCTTTATTTCATCAATGGTATTATCACAGGACGGAAATACCATACTGTCATTTGTGTGTCCTGCGTCGTCTATGGTGTTGTGATAAATATATACAACTTCTTTACCCTTAACATATGAACTTCTTTCCTGACGTTTCATACCAACAATTTCGGAATATTGTATTGCCAAACTGTTTGGATTTGCCGATTTAAGTATCTTGTCACGGTAATTGCTGTCTGTATATTTTCCGTCTGCAATAACTTTCAGAATATCGTTGTGAAGTTCTACATTCAATTTTTTGTGAGGAAGTAATGCAGCCATTCCGAATTCTGTAATTGTGGGAAAAACTCCCTGCATACTTTCAAGCCTGACTTTGCTCTGTGTTTCTCTTTTTAATTTTTCCGCTAACTCTGCTGCAACTTCATATCTCAGTGCATCGGAAATAATTACGAATACTCTCGTATCGGAATTTTTGATTCTGTCTTTATAAAAATCGGTTTGCCGTTTTATTCCCGGAATGTATCCTAACTCAGCTAAGTTGTTTTCGCCGGATTCTGTCCAGTTGTTTCCAAGCAATCCAAGAAACCACGTTTTATATAAACCCTCTGCTTTTTCCATCACAAGGCTGAACAAATCGTGTAAATCCGAACGGTAGTTTTTCAAGCTTCTGCCGTAGTATATATGAAACTTTCTGTAGTAAGTATCCATTTTATAGTAGTCTTTGGTGTACTTGTTCCATATTTTCTGCGGTTCAACAGTATGAAACCCGCCTGAATGTTCTTTGAAAAACTGCTGCATATTTGCAATCTGTTGAATACCGTTATAATAATCTTCAAAATCAATAAAGCCAATACAAGTACGTCTTTTCTCAACAATCGCATTCAAAGTATCAATATCAATAGTATCATTGATGATAAATGTCATAGCTTTAATAAGAATAATTTCGTGAATACAAGAAAAAATTTCTGTACTTATCAAATCGTCAATATCAAGCTTTGTAAATTTCTTTGACAAGCAAAGCATATTATCGACAGTATCTGCGATTTCTAAAATTTTGCTGTTGTCATCGCTGTGAAGCCAGTCCGATACAAATTCATAGCAATAAGCCTGATGTGCAACCGAGATATTATTATCCAGACCGACAAGAAATTCAGTGCGAATCGTTCTTGTAACAGCAGTCATCAAAATGTGAGCCGCCAAATCAGATATTTGAGGTTTGTCCGCTGTGTAGCCTGTACCTTGTTCAATAAGTTTCCAGAAAATTTCATCTGCATTGTATGTAACAAAATCAAGATATACAGGGTTTGTGTCATTGTCCGTTCCTTCGGATAAAACCTGTTTTATAATAGCCGAGGGCGTAATCTTTTTTAAGCCGCAGATTGTACCCATAATTGCTAACTGTAGTTGTTTTGGTGAAGCAATGCTCATATTAAGATTTGCAATCTTTTGTCGGCGGCTTTTTGCATTGAAAAATTTATGGTATTCTTTCAATTGTTTACGCAGAGCAGGAGTTGACGGCAGATGCATTTCTTCCATTTGTTTCGAGATCATATCCGTATGATATTCCTCGCTGTACAGTTCCATATCGAAAAGCCAGTTGTCTTCGGGTGTATTGTAGGTTAAAGGGCAATATACAAGATAATTACTCTCCGTATCATCTGCATTAAGCAGCTTTTTAACTTTAAAATTATTTGTACCTGTCAGAACTGCAATTTTTGCATTCGGGAGATTAATCTCTTCCAAATAATCGGCAAACTCCATATCTTCATCATGCCAGAAAATAATACGTCTTTTGTAAAATTCCGGTAAAGGTTCAGCAAACCGCTGAATCAGTTCCTGTATTATGTTTTCTAACTCCATTGCGGTTACTCCTCTAATTTGTTTTTATCTAAGAATTTGAGGTCTGCTGTTCTTTGAATAAACTTAACAGTCATAGAAACTCAACCTCCTTACTTTAGTTTTGCCAGAACATCGCCGAATTTTGCATAGTTGACCTTTACACCGTCGTCAAGGTCGATAGAAATCATTTGGTCAGCGAGATGATGTAT
>CACWTQ010000192.1 GCA_902763835.1 uncultured Ruminococcus sp.
GCGTGCAGTGTTGTTTTGACTGAAACGGACAGAGAAGACGGTGCAGAAAACTTACTGGAAAGGATACTTGACAGAAATAATCTTAATCAAGCTTACTTGTTAGTCCGACAACAGAGGGAACGGTACGCACTCCTTAGTGAGGAAAATTTCCGAGCAAACCAACGTATTTGAAGTAGATGTCAATCTGACGTTGGTTCTTTTCCTCCTTGGGAACTCGTTTACCAATGACAATGTGGTCAATGGTGTTAAATATGACTGCTCTGTTGAGCGTGTCAGCGGTAATAGCTTCACATTCTGAAAACTCTTTGATGATTTGTACAAACCTGTTGATTCGCTGAGAGTTATCTCGATTAGCAACTGCCTTGTTGGACAACGAGTAAACTTGATTACGCAGAGTTTCTTTTTCCTCTCGGAAACTGTTGTGCAAGTCGAGGAAAATCTCATTGGAGATGTTTCCCAAAACCTTATCTTCGTACAAATTCTTGATAACAACATCAATCTCTTCTAAACGCTTATTGACCTTGATAAGCTGCTCGTTGGTTTCATTCTGCTCACGCTTGACGTCATCAAACACAACTGTATCGAGATAGCTAATAAGCTCTCCGTTTCTGTACATTTCCGTTAATTTCTGCAATGTGTCAATCAACTTTGCAATGATTAACTTCTCGTTGATACTGTGGCTTGTACATCTTCGGAAGTGGTGGTGATAAGTCGAGCAAACATAGCTTGTAGAAAATCCTGTTTTCACCTTTGCGTGTTGAGCTATCAAGTTACAATTGCAATCGCCACAAATAAGAAAACCACGGAGCAAACTTTCTTTTCTGCTCTTCTTGTTCGTCTGTCGCTTTTGCTGTTCCAAAAGCATAGATATATCTTCGTACTCTTCACGTGTTATGATTGCAGGGTGCGTATCAAGAAAAATCAAATATTCCTCTTTTGGGCGGCGGATTTGTTTCTTGGACTTGTAAGACAACTTCAATGTCTTGAAGTTCACTGTGTCACCGCAATATTCCTGATGTGTCAGGATAGAACGGATGCTCTCTCTTGACCAGTCGGGAAATTCCGAATCCTGACCCCGTTTGTACTTCAGTGGTCTGTCTACACCTTCTTCAGTCAAGGTTCTTGCAATGGTCGAAATTCCAACTCCACTCAAATACATTCTGAAAATTCTGCGTACTATTTCTGCTGCCGGTTCGTCAATTATCCACTGCTTGTTCTCATCATACTTATAACCGTAAATAGGAACAGTAATCATTCTCTCTCCGGCTTTTGCTTTTGTGTACAGCGAAGCTTTCGTCTTTGTGGATATGTCCTTAGCATACCAATCGTTCATTATGTTTCGGAAAGGTACGAAATCATCTTCCTTAACAGCAGTGTCGATATTCTCACACACCGAAATGAATCTTATTCGATTTTTCACGAAATACTCATCAAGGTATAACCTGACATTGCATAGTTTCTGCCGAATCTCGACAAGTCCTTTACAATAACTGTATCGATAATTCCGTTATCTATGTCACGTTTCATTCGAGTGAAATCAGGTCGGTCGAATGTTGTTCCGCTGTAACCGTCATCAGTGTAAATTTCATAATTGAAATTATTTTCCTTTGCGTAGTTAATCAGCAAAGTTCTTTGATTCTTTATGCTGTTGCTTTCGCCGCTGTCGTTCTCATCTTCACGAGAAAATCTGCAATAGAGAGCGGCTATTTTTTTCTGTTGGTTCATTTGTAATTATATCCTCCTGACCAATCGCAAACAGCAGAAAAAGAAAAATTGATAGGAATAACATTATACCGAATTTTTCAGAAAAAATCAACAGGTATCATCAACGTTTCTTGTGTTTATTTAATTTTCAAGGTTCTTTCTATCGGCTGATTTTTGTATGTTCTCAAAAAAGCCTCCTATATATATAACTGAAAAAATCGGGAAAATGCACCCCTATTTAAAAAAAAATTTTTTAAATTCGGCATTTTGACGGTTTTATTAGTAGCTATTTAGGTAGTTTTCAATAGTTTTTTTGAGCTTAGCCAATATTCGATTAAGTCTTCTGGTGTAAACTTGACGAGTAACGCCGCAATTCTTAGCCAATTCTGTGTAAGTAGGTCTTTTTCCGCCGTCAAAATAGAAGTTGTCACGTATCATTTTCAAGTCCTCACTCGAAAGAGTTTTGAGGGCTTTTTTTAATGCTCCCATCTGCCGTTCACGTTCAGCAAGGAATTCTACGGTGTGCTTCTCGTTGAACAATCGGTTCTCCAAATTATCGTTATCGTAACTTACACAATGTTCTTTCTGCTGTTCTGCCTGATAATGTTCCAAATTATCGAAATGCTTAATCGTCTTTTTTACCTCGTCAGACAAAGGTACATCTTTATTAAACTTATCTGTCATTGCAACGCACTCCTCTGTGCATTGCAAACAAGATAACTGATAATTCTATAATAATGTCAATTTAGCTCTCAAGTGTGAACAAAGTGTAAATTTTGGAAAAATTTGTAATTTAAGAGGTGCATTTTTGAAAAAAATTCAGTTATATAAGTAGAACCCTTTTTACACAGGTAAAATCGTGTCAAAACAAAATATATAAAAAAACAAGCCTAATCTGCCTTGGGCAGATTACAAGAATAGCAAGCACTGCACATTGTAGCTACAATGTGCGATTTTCGGAGAAAATCTGTGCTTGTTAGGGGATACCCCTAAGACCCCGTTTGATTTTTTGCTATGCAAAAAATCAAGTAACTATTCAGTCCCTATAGCAAACGAAAAAGGATTACCACAGACAGCAGCGAGAACAGCAGAAAAAGAGTTTAAACCATGTTTACGAGCCGTACC
>CACWTQ010000193.1 GCA_902763835.1 uncultured Ruminococcus sp.
AACACCGCAGGAATACTGACGTATTTCAAGGTGTTGTAACGACACACAGGGCAAATTAGACAAGTATAAATGTTCAAGTTATTTTCTGACAGTTCCTCAAGGGTGACTGACGCAGTATGGCGGAATTTTAGCCGAAATATATGTGAGATTTGCAATAGTGGGAAGTATAAAGAATTAATTTAACCGACTCTGTGTGTCTTATTAATTTCTTGAATTGCTATAGGCACTGTTCAATAACTTTTACTATAGCTTCACGTGTTTACTGCCGGCATTGGCGGCACAAACTTTTTAAAGCTTCGATATGCCGAAAGTTAATGGTTCACTATACACTTGACAAAGCTGTTTGGCAGATTTACTGTAAAAACATTCAAACCCACCAAACAGCTTCGAGCATCAAATAATCATGAGGTTAGTTAATACTTAACCGGATTAGCGGTAAGGTACTTCTTAACCATTAGAGCTACCTTGAACACGATAGCATCTTCAAACTCTCTCAAGTCAAGACCTGTAAGCTTTTTTATTTTTTCAAGTCTGTATACAAGAGTATTTCTGTGTACAAAAAGCTTTCTTGATGTTTCGGAAACGTTGAGGTTATTCTCAAAGAACTTCTGAATTGTGAAGAGTGTTTCCTGATCAAGCGATTCGATAGAACCCTTCTTGAACACCTCGTTTAGGAACATCTCGCAAAGCGTTGTGGGAAGTTGGTAAACAAGACGTGCGATACCCAAATTATCATAGCTTGCGATAGTACGCTCAGTATCGAATACCTTGCCTACCTCAAGGGCAACCTGAGCTTCCTTGAAGGAATGTGCAAGCTCCTTAACGCCTACAACGGCTGTGCCAATTCCGACAATACAATGTGTGTAGAACTCACTGGAAAGTGTGTCCACAATAGAGCTTGCAAGCTTTTCAAGGTCTTTAGAGTCAATACCTGTTTTAACCTCTTTAACAAGAGCAATATCGGTTTCGTTGATATTTATAACGAAATCCTTGGACTTATCGGGGAAGAGATTCTGGATAACATCATAAGCGGAAACATCTGTCTTCGTGGTAACCTTGATAAGCATACACACTCTTGTAACTTCGGAGTTGAAGCGAAGCTCTCTCGCTTTAAGGTAAATGTCACCGGGGAGAATATTATCGAGAATAACATTCTTGATAAAGTTTCCTCTGTCGTACTTCTCGTCATAGTACTGCTTAATACTGCTGAGAGAAACAGCAAGGAGCTGGGCGTATTTTAAAGCGATATCGTCACTGCCCTGAACGAAAACAGCATACTCACTTCTGGAGTTACTTCCAAAAGATTTGAAAGTATGTCCGTTGATAACAAACGGAGCTGTTGAGCTTAAGGTTTCGGAAGTAATACTGTCGTTTACCTCTCCGATTCTGCCTAGCTCGCTGCAGGCAATAACCACCGACGTTTCATCAATGACACCGATAGTTCTGTCTATAGCATCTCGCATTTGATGAACTACGCCCTGAAATAATCTGTTAGACATAAAAAACATCCCTCTTTTTTATTTGAATTTTAAGTTTGCGTATAACGTCCGCCGGAAACACGCAAAACGGCATTTTATTTTAGCTTTGTGCAACCCCACCGCTGCTTTATTCTTAAGAGTTAATTTTCGGTCGGGTTCGTGAAAATAATATTACAAATAACTATCTTCCCGTGTTTCCTGTCGGCATTGCCGACAAATTAATGCGGTACTGATTTCAGCGTTTTAAAAAACACTGTGCAAAACAACCTATTCTTGTATATAATGATACACAATTTTGAATGAAAATGCAACAGTTTTACTACAAAAATATCGGAAATTCCAAAAAAAATTAATTTCCTTTAGATAAAACAGTCTTTTTTCTAGCATTAAACGGTAGTTCTAACAGTTTCAGGCAGTTTTTTTGAGGGCTTTTACAGCAAACCGCAATTATATATTTTCTATGATTATAACCTAAAATTATTAGCAAAATTTGAATTTTTGCAAACATTTTTATTAAGGAGAGAAAAAAGAAAGCGGCTTTTTCTGTCGCCTTTCTCTTTCTGTTTACTTTACTTTTCTTTACTTTGTGTACTTATTGAAACAATAACCCGAGTTTCTGCTGCAATAACTAAAACGGAACATTCCTGATACGAAATATTCCGTTTAATCTCAAATATTATAAATTCTTCAATGAATTATACAAGCTTATAACGTCATCTTCCCTGCCGTTTTGAAGCCGTCTGCCTATGCGGTTCATAAGGAACTGTTGGGAAATAAGTTGAACAATTTAGACGCAGGATAATTTGTTCTGTGTTAGGCACAACACCGCAGGAATACTGACGTATTTCAAGGTAAGTTATTTTCTGACAGTTCCTAAGAGTAGGATAAATTTTTCAGTACCTTGTAAAGCAATCCGTATAACTGTATAGCTTCGTCAGCCTGTAAACCTACGCACTGCCCCATCTCTTTCGGAACATCAACAGAACGTTCTTTAAGCCGTTCTCCCTCGTCCGTGATTGTGACTATCAAGGCTCTTTCGTCCTCCTTGGAACGTTTCCGCTCAACATAGCCTTTTGCTTCAAGTTTCTTCAGCAAAGGAGTGAGCGTACCCGAATCGAGAAATAACAGACTGCCCAGAGTTTTGACATTGCAGCTCTTTTTCTCCCAGAGAACCATCATCGCTATATACTGAGTATACGTTAAATCAAGCTTATCAAGGTGCGGTTTGTATGCACGGATAAGCTCCTTTGCACAGGCATACAGGGGAAAACACAGCTGATTTTCAAGCTTTAAATTATCATATGTCGAATCGTCCATAAGTGTTCCTTTCTGTTATCGTAATTCTCAGTCGCTGTAATCTGAATCAATTATAATATCAAAAATATAATCGGGACAGACCTCATTCAAATCTTTCATTACAGCCTGCCGAATCTCTTCGGAATCGCTGTCGAAATCAACCACCAAATCAAACATCGCATATTTTATATTATCCTCGGTGTAAAATCCGTGCATTTGCAAAATTCCCGGATATTTTGAAACGACATTTTCAACAGTGCTTTTAAGTTCCTTAAACTCCGCAGAATCGTTTGATGCGTAAATTCCGACTGTAAGAATTATCCCAAACTCAAAAAACACCTCGGCGGAAATTTTTCTTGAAAGCTTATGAATTTCCCTTGCAGTCGTATTATCGTCAACTTCAATGTGAGCAGTACCGATAATATTTTCGGGACCGTAGCTGTGCAGGGTCAAATCATATGTGCCTTTAACTTCATCAAAGCTGTTGATTTTAGATTTAAGATTTTCCGTAATCTCACTGTCAAAGCGAACCCCGATAATACTGTTGAGAGTATCGGTCAGAATTTCAATGCCTGCCTTTATAATGAAAACAGAGATAATAGCACCCATTATTCCCTCAAGATTAACGCTCCAAATCATACCGACCAATGCGGTAACGAACGTTCCGAAAGAGAGTATGGCATCAGAAAAAGCGTCTGTACCGCTTGCGATAAGCGATTGCGAATTTAGCTTTATGCCTACGCCTTTTACATATTTTCCAATAAACAACTTTGCTGCAACCGCTGCCGCTACAACAATTAATGCTGCTGTTGAATAGCTGGTTTCCTCGGGATAAAAAATCTTTATAACCGACTCTTTCAGCGACACCGCACCGGCAAGCAAAGCAATCAGCGAAATTGCGACAGCCGTCAGATACTCAATTCTTCCGTGACCGTAAGGGTGTTTTTTATCGGGAGCTTTTGAGGAAAGCTTTGTACCGACTATCGTAATCACAGATGACAGAACGTCACTCAGATTGTTCACCGCATCAAGAACTATAGAAATTGAATTCGCCAGAAGTCCTACAATCATTTTGAAGATTACAAGAACAACGTTCACCGAAATTCCGACAATGCTTGTTCTGATAATTTTTTTGTTTCTATTATTCATCAATTATTCACTCAACACCTTTATTTGTGTTTTAACTGCTCTGCCTCGTATGCTTCTCTGACAGCTTTGGCAAGCTGGTCGCCGCACGATGTGGAACGTCTTCCGCATGTTACGCCCGAAAGTTTCCTTTCAATTTCATCAACGGTCATTCCGTCAACAAGAATCGGAATAGCCTTCAAATTTCCGTTGCAGCCGCCCGTAAACACAACATTTGAAACTACATCTCCGTCTATATCAAGCTTTATCTGTGTTGAACAGGTATCCTTAGTTTTGTAAACATATTCCATAATATGACATCTCCCCTATTTTTAACACTGTAAATTTTTGTTAGCTTTCGCTAAGTTAGTTTTGTAAAATTAGATTGTGTAAAATCTTTATTTTATTTTACACATTTAAATGGGGTTTGTCAAGAGATTTTAAAATTTTCTTGAATTTTGTTATAATTTGTTTTTTTATTTACATTTTCCCTCTTGTAACTAACGATATTTTATGATATAATCTAAGTTACCGAATTGTAATATATTGAGATTTATCTTTAGTGAAGAGAGAATAAAGAATAGGGGGATCGGACTGTGAGATGCTTTTATTGTATGGAAGAATATGATGAAGAGCTTGATGTAATATGTCCGTTTTGCGGAAACGATATTGTCGGACCTACAAACGATAATACCTGCCTGCCTGCCGGTTCGGTTCTTAAACAAAGGTATGTTTTGGGAAGAGTTCTTGGTGACGGTGGTTTCGGAATCACTTATATAGGCTATGACAAAGCATTAAAAAGAAAAGTTGCGGTTAAAGAATTTTTTCCGAATGAGTGTGTTACCCGTCAGAAAGGTGAAGCTACTGTAGCACCTCTCAGCGGTGAGCGTGGAGAACGTTACAGAAACGGTCTTAAAAGCTTTCAGGAGGAAGCACAACGGCTTGCAAACCTTGGTTCGATTGAGGGCGTTGTAAATGTTTACGACGTTTTCGCCGACAACGGCACGGCATACATTGTAATGGAATATCTCAGCGGCGACACCGTGGCTCAAATGGTCGAGAAAAGCAAAGTCTTGGGTTTTGGCAGAACTATGAATATTATTGTGCCTGTGCTGAGAAGTCTTATCAAGGTTCACAAGGCAGGCATTATTCACCGTGACATATCACCGCAAAATATTAT
>CACWTQ010000194.1 GCA_902763835.1 uncultured Ruminococcus sp.
GCGTAATTCTCTGCAAATATCCGTTAATTAGTATTTTTTCAGCCGTTTGTTTAGGTTTTATCAGCATTTGGGCTTGTTTTTTGGGTGGGAAGTTTAAGTAATAAAGTGAAAAAATAAAAAAAGGACTGATAAAAATTGACATACAATGAAGCAATACAGAAAATAGACTCTCTCCTAGTCTTCGGCTCACGTCCGGGACTTGACCGCATAAAAAAACTTCTGAACCTTATGGGCAATCCTCAGAACAACCTGAAATATGTCCATATAGCAGGCACTAACGGAAAAGGCTCGGTCAGCAATATGACAGCCTCGGTCTTAACAAAAGCCGGCTACAAAACAGGACTTTTCACATCTCCGCATATTACGGGCTTCGGGGAGAGAATGCAGATTGACTTCAACCGAATCAGCGAAAACGAAATCATTAATCAGGTTGAAAAGCTCTTCCCCCTTGTCGAACAGCTTCGTGAAAACGGCGATATCATCACGGAATTTGAGTTCGTTACGGCGATTGCGTTTAATTGGTTCAGTGAACAAAACTGCGATGTCGTTGTGCTTGAAACAGGTCTTGGCGGCAGGTTCGATTCAACCAATGTTATTAACACTCCGCTGTGCAGTGTGATAACATCTATCTCACTTGACCACACAAGTGTTCTCGGTGATACACTTGATAAAATCGCAGCCGAAAAATGCGGTATCATTAAAGAGGGCGGCAATACTGTCTTTGCGTTTCAGGAAGATGAAGTAAACGACAGAGTGGTGAAAACCGTTTACGAGCGTAACAACGTACTTTTCAATCCGATTAATCTCCCTGTACTGAGTTCCGACATTCACGGCAGTGATGTCACATACGGTGACTTAAAAATTCATCTTCCCCTTGTCGGGGAACATCAAGTGTTCAATCTCAGTCTTGTGCTGTGTGCTGTTGAGGCTTTGAGAAAGTGCGAATTGACCATTTCTGATGAGGCTTTGCAGGGGGGTATTGCAAGCGTGAAAATGCCTGCAAGGTTTGAAGTGCTGAGTGAAAATCCGCTGTTCGTTCTTGACGGTGCTCATAATCCCGGAGGTCTTAAAGCGTTATCAAATGCGATTGACAAGTATTTGAATGGTAAGAATATTATTTGTGTTATGGGTATGCTTAAGGATAAGGACTGCAAAAACTCATTGAAATTCCTTAAGGGAAAAATTTTCAAGTTTATCACAACCACCGTTCGTGACAACCCTCGCCGACAAACCGCCGAAGAACTAAAAGACACAGCAAGCGTTTATTTTGAAAACATCACGGCGGAAGAGGATTACAAAAAAGCTGTTGATATTGCTTTGGAGCTTGCGGAAAACATTAATAACAGTGCGGTGCTTGTTTGCGGTTCGCTTTACCTTGCTTCGGATATCAGGTTTTATCTTGATAAAATCGGATTTTTGAAATAATATATTGTAAAAACTGTAAGAGCAGAAATAAATAATATTCTGCTCTTATAATTTATGAAAGGAAGTTAAACTATGAAAATAGACAGACTTATAGCAATACTTACAACGCTTCTTCAAAAGGATAAGGTCACGGCGGCGTACCTTGCCGAAAAATTCGAGGTATCGGAAAGAACAATCCTCCGTGACATTGATACACTGAACCGTGCAGGCATTCCGATAATCACCACACAG
The DNA here is from genome assembly GCA_902763835.1 of uncultured Ruminococcus sp. Taxonomy (GTDB): domain Bacteria; phylum Bacillota; class Clostridia; order Oscillospirales; family Acutalibacteraceae; genus RUG592. Next base: position 1,657 of record CACWTQ010000194.1, read on the forward strand.
GGCAGCGGCGGAGGAATCGCTGTTTCGGACAACTACAAAATCGACAAAACACTGCTGTCATCTGAAGATTTGCAGTCAATACTTTCGGGACTTCGTGGTCTGGACAGCATAAGCGATACCAATAAATATAAACTTCTTATAGATAAACTTTCCGCAGATACTTCAGACACTCTGAACATTGACAGCCACATTATTATTGACCTTTCAATGTGGGATAAATCTGCATTCGCCGATAAAATTCATCTTATAAAAAATGCCATAGAAAACCGTATGAAAATATCTTTTCGATACTTTTCGCCGAACGGTGAGAGCGAGCGTGTGATTGAACCGTATCACATTGTTTTTCAATGGTCAAGCTGGTATGTGTGGGGCTACTGCATTAATCGTGGGGATTACCGAATGTTCAAATTAAGCCGTATGACGGAGCTTGAATGTACAAATGAACACTGCGAAAACAGAACTGTTCCCGAATACACCTGTGATAAACTCCGCCATACTAAAGGAGAAATCAAATCAATCGTTAAATTTGACGATTCTGTCAAATGGAGAATAATTGATGAGTTCGGTGCGGATTTTCTGAAATATAACGAAAACGGCGAAATAGAGATTACATTCACATGGTCGGACGTGCCGTCGTTTTATAGGTATATTCTGACATTCGGAGATATGGCAGAGATAATTAGTCCGCCCGAGTACCGCAGGGAATTTTTGGAACTTCTAAAAAAAATTCAGAAGAATTATAAAATATGACATACTGATGTCAGGTTTTATGTAGTATTATAAATACAGTTCAAAATTACTTGTACGGTGACTTTGAATAACAGAATTTCCGAAAAGGAGAAAACACAAATGAACGGGATAGAAAGATACTATATGAGTGGAACATTTGAAAAAACTTTACAGCCGTTTTGGAATAAGGTTAAAAATCACAATGTGCTGACTTTATCAACAAGCAGCAATAACAGAGTTTCGTCACGTCAGGTAAGTGTGATAATTCACAATGAGAAATTTTACTTCCAGACCAATGAAAATTTTCTTAAATTTAGGAACTGTTGGGAAATAAGTTGAACAATTTAGACGCAGGATAATTTGTTCTGTGTTAGGCACAACACCGCAGGAATACTGACGTATTTCAAG
>CACWTQ010000195.1 GCA_902763835.1 uncultured Ruminococcus sp.
CATCAGTCGGATATGATGACATACTCGAAAGATACAAGGTACTGCACTCAAACTATTGAACCGCCGTGTACCGAACGGTACGCACGGTGGTGTGAGAGGAGGCTGCTCAAATAATGAGCAGCCTCCTACTCGATTTTTAAAAATTAAATTTCAACTTTCAATAAATTACGAACACCCTTTTTCTTACAAAGCGAATAGAAACCAAATGCCATAAGTGCCGCCGATACAAGAAGAAGCGACTGCAAAAACGCCACAGGCAAAAATTCCAGCCAAAACAGAAAACGCATTAATGCACATAATGCAGTTGTAATTATCAAATCCAATCCCATATTATAAAACACGTGATAATTGCCACGAAGAGCATTTACTTCATCTTCCCATACTAATTTCGGGTTCATTGTGTCGATGTATATTCCAAGGTATGTAGTAAATATAACTGAAAGAGTGCTAAGTATTACACAGTAAACCGTGAACATAGGCGAAATACCAAAAATAATAAATGCCGTAATTATGTACACAATAAGACCTGCACTGCTTATTACAATACTAACAAGAGCTTTGCTGTTGATTTGTGTCATAAGGTCAACGGGAAGATATCTCATAACATCGAAATGCCGTCCTTCTCTTGTAATTGCACTTGACGCAAGACAGTTTAGAGCAGTCAAAATAACAGAAATTCCAAATACCAAAAGACTGACATTCAAAACTGCCGACGGATCACCGACTTTCAGTTTGTCAATATATCCTCCAAGAATATCATTTTGTTTTTGCATTATGATAAACAGGTATATGAATATAGGCCAAATAAGATTAATTCCCACACAGTTTGAAAGATATGCAGGTGTTCTCACTAAAATCAAAATTTCCTTTTTGAAGTAAGAAATAAGGTGTGAAGAGGATTTGATTTTCTTGTTATAATCAATTTCCGTTGCTTTCTCTGTTTTTCCTTGACCGCCATTCAGAGAAATTACAGCCTTAAAATAAAACTTTGAGGCAACTAAAAGAACAATTCCTACACAAACAATATTCATCAAAATGTAAAGTAAAAGAGATACGATACTTCCCGAAGCCGCTGAAGTAAGAAGTGGAACATTAAAGAATATAATATCCAATATATGAACAATCGAAACATCATCATTGAGAAGCTGTTCTACAAATAAATTTGTGTCAAAACCGTTTGAAATATTAAGGCACAGTACAAGTACAACAAGAATTATAATAGTTGAAAATGCCGTTATCTTACTTACTCTATCCTTATTTTTTAGAAACTTTGAAAAATACATTACAATCATACATATTATAGCACAATAACTAATAGGAACAATAGGAAAAGTTATAACTCCGATTATAGATGAAATTATACCTACAATATTAATTCCCGGCATAGGTGCATATCCTATCAAAAATCCAACCAATGCACTGAAAACGAGTATACATTCCATAACATTTTCGGAAAGCATCGTTGCTGTAAGCTTTGCACCTACAATTTTCATCGGAGAAATAGGCAGAGGCAATAGATAATCAAGGTCGCTTGAAAAATAAAATACACTCATAACAACATTGAAACCAAATACCATTGAAAATACAGCGACAATGTGAAGCATTATAGCCAAACCGCCCTCAACAGAACCCGATTTACCTAAATTTACCATACTTATAAGTCCGTTAGTCAGCGAATAAACCATAAATCCCACAAAGAACGATACCGGAATGAATATAAGACATACTATCAATATCGACATAACAACAGCAAATGTTTTACTTTTCATTTTCTCGTTCATAGCCGGCTCAACCGATGATGACGTGATTTTCACAAGTTGCATAAATACATTCATATTTGTCACCACCTATTACTTTTTATCCGTAAGTTCTAGGAATATATCCTCGAGGTTCTTATCTTTGTTTTTCTTCTCAAGTTTTTCAAGAGTGCCGTCATAAAGCTTTTTGCCTTTTTTAATGATTACAACTTTGTCACAAAGCTTCTCGGCAACTTCCAGAACATGTGTTGAGAAAAATACACTCTTACCGCTTTGAGTATGTTCTTTCATCATCTGTTTCAGCTCAAAAGCCGATTTCGGGTCAAGTCCTGTCATAGGTTCGTCAAGAATCCAAACCTCCGGCTTGTGAAGCAGTGCGGCAATTACCATAAGCTTTTGACGCATACCGTGTGAGTAGCTGAGAATCTGAGAGTTCAAAGCCGAGGTTAATTCAAAACGCTCCGCAAGTTCGTCGATTGTCTTTTTTCTGTCATCAACCGGAACTTTGTAAACATCACCGATAAAATTCAGAAATTCAATACCCTTTAATCTTAAGAAAATATCGGGATTGTCGGGAATATATCCAATAGAAGCCTTAGCTTTAAGAGGTTCTTTCGATATGTTAAAGCCGTTCACGGTAATAGTACCTTTATCGGGAACAAGTACACCCGAAAGCAGCTTAATGGTTGTAGTTTTACCCGAACCGTTAGGACCGATAAATCCGACAAGCTCACCCTTTCCGACTGTAAAATTTAGATTGTCAAGTGCTTTGACATTACCGTTGTAAGTCTTGCTGACATTTTTAAATTCAATCATTGAAACACCTCCGTGTAAAAATCTGTATAAAATACAGTTCTTTTTATGATTATACTATATTTTTTTACAATAATCAATCTTTTTAATGAAATTTATTAAAAAAATTTATAAGGGTGTTACTATTCACACTCTAATAGTCCCATCGCAACACAAAAAGACCGGTTTTAGCCGGTCATTTAGTTTTCGATGGTAGTTTTGTCAACCGAAAAT
>CACWTQ010000196.1 GCA_902763835.1 uncultured Ruminococcus sp.
AGAGATTTTCGGTTGACAAAACTACCATCGAAAACTAAATGACCGGCTAAAACCGGTCTTTTTGTGTTGCGATGGGACTATTAGAGTGTGAATAGTAACCTTTGAGCATACTACTGAACAAAAATCATATTTATCTATATTGACTAACGATGTCTTTTGTGGTATCATGTAGTTGGAGAAATGTATGGAAAGGGGACGATGCGTCATGGCAGAAGAAGCAACAAGTATAAAGTGGCATCCGAGTTTCTGTAGTGCCATGGAATTGGAGTTTAAACGGTACAGAGATTTGCTTGACTTCAACAGAGAGTTTCAACTCAGCAAAGAACCGCTGAGAGTCGATTTGCTTATGATTAAGAAGATCAAGGATATCGTTATTGATATTGACATCGGCAGACTATTCAAAACTCACAATATTATTGAGTATAAATCACCGAAAGACGGCTTAACAATTGACGATTACATCAAGACCGTAGGATATGCTTATTTATATAAAGGTTTGGGAGCAACCGTTGACGCAGTACCGTTATCGGAATTGACAGCAACTATAGTCAGAGATACAGAGCCGAAAGAGTTGTTCAAGAAAATCGAAGCCGAAGGCGGTAACATAGAAGAAAAGTATCCGGGTGTGTATTACATCACAGGTGTTGTGAATATTCCCACACAGTTTATTCTCACAAGCAGTCTCAGTGAAGATCTCCATACCTGTCTTAGAGTGTTGAGTAATAATGCGAGTGAAGAAGACATAAAGCGTTTTATCGAGATGACGAGCGAGTTTACCGAGCCGATTGATAAGCAAAACGCAGATTCCGTGATGAATGTAAGTATAAATGCCAACCGAGAAGTATATGATAAGATAAGAAGGGAGAATCCGTTTATGTGTCAGGCTTTAAGAGAATTGATGAAGGAAGAAATTCAGGAAGAAAAACAAGAAGCTGTAGATGAATCGACTGTTACGCATATTAAGAACCTAATGAAAAAACTCGGGTTGGATGCAAAGGCTGCGATGGAGACATTGGGTATCTCCACAGCAGATCAGCTTAGATATATGGCTATGCTTTGATGAGGATAAACTATGACAGGTAAGGGATAATCTAATTATGTGTCAGGTTTTAAGAAAATTGATGAAGAACGAGATTCAGAATGAGAAACAAAAAGCGATTGATATGTCCTTGATTGCAGTCATTAAGAACTTAATGAGAAATAGTGGATGTGATGCAACAACAGCTATGAAGAAATTGGGTATTCCCGCAACTAATCAAATTAGATATGCTTCAAAACTCTGAATGGAAATGTTGATAAAGTTCACAATAGTAAAATAGAAAAATAAATATTTGATAAAATTAACTCGCAGATATGGTCATATGGCTTGTCTGCGAGTTTTTTCTGTCTGAAAAAACGTAATTTGACCGTCAGAGATTTCGGTAAGGAACTGTCAGAAAATAACTTGAACATTTATACTTGTCTAATTTGCCCTGTGTGTCGTTACAACACCTTGAAATACGTCAATATTCATGGGGATGTGCCTAACACAGAACAAATTATCCTGCGTCTAAATTGTTCAACTTATTTCCAAACAGTTCCTTATTAACATAAAATAGCAGTCAGAACATATTGTACATTAAAAAACGTAAAATGGCTGTCAAAATCAAATAGAGTATGTAAAATAAATATACCAAATGAAACCCTTTAGAGCAACTGATATTCTCAGTTTGTTCTAAAGGGAATTTTTATGCCTATTTTTGAAAGGAGAATTTTATGATTTTTGAAGAGAAAAGAAAAATCGACAAACTGCGTTCAGAGGGATACGGCTGTACTGCAATTTCCGATATGCTCGGCATATCAATAAATTCTGTGAAGTCCTATTGCAGAAGAAGTAAATCAAAAAAGGAAAAAGTTGTAGTTAGAAAATCAAGTAAAAGTGGCTGTGATTTCTGCGGTAACGCTCTTGTTCATACGGAAGGTAAAAAGAAAAAACGATTTTGTTGTGAAAAGTGCAGAATGTCTTGGTGGAATCATAACCGTGATAAAATTCACCACAGAACATTATTTGAGATTACTTGCCGTTACTGCGGCGAAGTTTTTAAGAGTAACAATAAAAACAGGAAATTTTGTTCACAAAAGTGTTATAAAGATTGGAGATGTTCAAATGCTGCAAAATGAAAACCTTTTCAATTACAAAACGTCAATCACTGTATTTATGTCTTGGTTCAGAAAAGGCATCATTACAGAGAAAGAACTGAACATATTAGACATAAAACTTTGTGAAAAATACGGTATATCTTCGTACAGTATATATCATCCGAACCCCTTGATATATAATGAAAAAGGAGCAATATATAATATGAAGGAGGATGATTCTTATGGAAAGAACCGTTCAAGTATTTGAAAAAAAGACGCACGATTTACCGAGAAAAAAGCGTGTTGCAGCTTATGCGAGAGTTTCATTGGGTACCGACCATATGCTGCACTCGTTGGCAGCACAGGTCAGCTATTACAGCGACCTTATTCAGAAAAATCCCGAGTGGGAGTTCGCAGGGGTATTTGCGGATAAGGCTCAGACCGGCACTAAAGACAGCCGTCCGGAGTTTCAGCGGTTGATGAATGATTGCAGAAACGGATTAGGAACTGTTGGGAAATAAGTTGAACAATTTAGACGCAGGATAATTTGTTCTGTGTTAGGCACAACACCGCAGGAATACTGACGTATTTC
>CACWTQ010000197.1 GCA_902763835.1 uncultured Ruminococcus sp.
CCGCAGGAATACTGACGTATTTCAAGGTGTTGTAACGACACACAGGGCAAATTAGACAAGTATAAATGTTCAAGTTATTTTCTGACAGTTCCTAAGGAGCATGGGAGTGTTGAAAAATGATTCCTAAACGCTTAAAACATATCCCCGGACACAAATACAGGATATGCCGAAAATGCGGCTATGAATACAATGTAAGCAAATACGACAACTGGGGCAAGATTTATCTTTGCCCGAAATGCAGAGGGAGAAATAAAAAATGTGGGCATCAATAGTAGTGGGATTCAAAATGCTGTTCTCCAAGAAAGGAAGCAGTGACAAAGGCTATATTCACATAGTAACCCCGGAACTTGAAGTCAAGGCTGATTTCAAGGACGAAGAGAGTATGCGAAGAATCCAGCAAATCATTGACAACGAAATTGAACTTAGATTCAATAGAATGGTGGAGTTGGAATAAAGAAACAGCCGCCCAAGGAACGGCAATTCCAAAGGGCGGCAAACACAATAATCCAATATAGATTTTAACACGAGAAAGGAAAAAAGTCAATGAAAGATTTTGGATATTCAAAGGCACAAGAGCAGTATGACAGGCAGTTACCGGAGAGGTATAGCCGCAAACCTGCGTGTATTTGCAGTGGCTGCGGTGAAGAGATGCATCTTTTCGACAGAGGTTTCAGGTTTGATGACAAAATATACTGTGATTACTGCGTTGAGCCAATTACTTTAACAGAGGAGGAACTTTATTAATGCCCGATATAGAAACACTTGACCTTAGCGTAAAAAGCTACGCAACCATAAAACGAATGGGAATCAACACAACGGAAGAACTCAAAGACCGCATTGAAGATGTCCTGCTGCACACTCAAAAAGCAGGTGAAGAAGCACTCGAAAAGCTCAACGCATTTTCGGTGGTATCTACCGAACAGCGTAAACAAACGTCTGAACTTCATTACAGAATTATCAGCAGTGCCGATACAGCCCAGTCCGCACTTTGGGATATTTGCAAAAACCTCAAAGAAATGCGTGACAGCAAGCTTTACAAGGCACTTGAATATAAGAATTTTGAGGACTATTGCGAAAAAGAAGTAGGTATGAAGCGTAGGAATGTTTATAACTACATTTCTATCGTAGAGAATGTAGAAAATGTGCAATCGATTGCACAAATTGGTATGACAAAACTTTCTTTACTTGCAATAATTTCCGAAGAGCAACAGCAAGAAATTTCCGAGAGAGTCAACCTTGAGGAAACAACCGTCAAGCAGCTTAAAGCCGAAATTGACAAGCTGAAAACCCACAACAGAGATTTAGGTGCAGCCAAAGACAAAGCTGTTGCAGCACTAACACCTCTCGAAGATGAGTTGCGTCAGCTGAAAAGTGCAACAGACGTGTTGAGAACACATCTCTCAGAAGCAGAAAGCCAAACTCGAACAGCAAAGCAGGAACTTGACACCGAGCGTGCAAGACTTAACAAAACTGCCAGAGATTTACAGGAAGCAAGGGAAGCCAACAAAGAGCTTATCAAAGAAAATAATCAGCTTATTGACGAAAACGAAGAACTCCGCAGCCACCCTGTAGAAGTCGCAGTAGTAGACAACTCCGCCGAAAACGACCGCAAGCTTAACGAGGTTATCCGCTCCCTTGAACGTGAGAATATGAAACGCAACGAAGAAATGGACAGACAGTACATCGAAGACCGCCGTAAACTCGAAGCCGACAAGAAAGCCGAGATAGCCGCACTTCGTAAGGAGTACGAGAAGAAGTTATCGGAGAAGACAACAACCGAACCTATTGATGAGAATACGCAGAGATTTGAATCGTACTGTTTGAACCTTTACGAAACTTTTGATAGGCTTATTGAGTTTGTTAGAACTCATAGGAATATCAATTACAATGAAAAAATAGGTGCAATGATTGATACATTTACAGAAATGTGGGAGGATTTTGAATAATGAAACTTTATGAACTAACAACAGATTTTTCTGATCTATTCGACCACTTTGACGAAATCGACAGCTGGGAACCCGACACCGATGAAGACGGCAAACCTATTGACGATAATGGCAATGTTATCAAAGACGTTAAGGCATACAAGGAAGCTATGCTGCAAGCGTGGTTTGATACTCTTGACGGCATTGAGGAGCTTTTCGAGGATAAGGCGGTAAATATCGCTATGTACATTAAGAATCTCAGAAGCGAAGCCGAGCAGATTAAAGCCGAAAAACTGAGATTAGCTGCTCGACAGTCGCAGAAAGAAAAAGCTGCCGACCGCCTTGAAAAATATCTTTTGGACAGTATGCAGAGAATCGGCAGAACAGTGATTGACCGTCCTCAGGCTCTTATCAAAATCAAGCAGAATCCCGAAAGTACAATAATCGAAAACGAGTTGGCTTTTATCGATTGGGCAGGATCCACCAATCACGATAGCCTTTTAAAATACAATCAGCCGTCAATAAAGCTCAACGATGTCAAGGCACTTATCAGAAAAGAGGATAAAGAGAACGTTTCCTCAGAACAAAGGGTTAGATTTGCACATCTTGAACGCAAGACGGTTTTGAAAATCAAGTAAGGAGTGAAAATATGGGACTTTTTGAAATTAAAGTGCCCCCCTATGTCAAGACAAAAAAAGCAAAAATTATAATGACTAAGTAAAGTTTGTATGATTGCATAAAATAAAGGTTAGTTAATTGTATAAT
>CACWTQ010000198.1 GCA_902763835.1 uncultured Ruminococcus sp.
ACCTTGAAATACGTCAGTATTCCTGCGGTGTTGTGCCTAACACAGAACAAATTATCCTGCGTCTAAATTGTTCAATTTATTTCCCAACAGTTCCTAAGCGAATTAATTAAAAATCACGCATCAAGGCATAAAACAAAAAATACCGATGACAAGAGTATCAAGAAATTAAAAGAGATACAATCTATGTACAATATCGAAACAAGCGATATGTTTCATCTTCATTGTGACAGAGATGGCAAAGGAAAGTTTGTTCTGCACGGTTTCAGAATTAATAATTGTTTTGAAATTGTCTGGATTGACCCTAACCACGAATTTTACAAATAAAACAAAAATATCCCCAGTGTTATAACACATCGGGGGTATTTTTGTTTTTTTGAGTGGGTATTTCCAAAAAAGATGTGGAAACTATATATATGTAAGAAAGAACAAGCAGTTATCTGTTTATATTATACTACATTCTAATGTAGAGTGTCAAGGACGAATTTTGCTGTTATCCTCAAATAAGAGGTGTTTAATAATGAGTAAAAGACCAAGTTCAAATTATTCGGGCATAATTTTTAAGCTTGACAAGGTTATGAAAGAAAAAGGCTATTCCAAAAATAAGCTTTGCGTAAAGTGCGGACTTCGTTTTGAAACGGTTCAGGGGTATTATAAAGGTGATATAAGTCGGGTTGACTTGTATGTTTTGGCGGCAATATGCAGGGAACTGGAATGTAATGTTCAGGATATTCTGGAGTATAAACCGTAATTTAAAGAATAAAGAATAATTGCGGCGGCAAACCTGCTGCATAAACTTTAGTAGAGCAACCTAAAAACTACCACACAAAAATTTCTATTGGTTGGGGCGGACAACGTCCGCAGGAGATACGGGAAGATAGTCTTTTTAAGCAACAAATTTACCTACTCGACCGAAAGTTTTTGATGTGAGATTACAGAAAGATTATCTTCACGTGCGAAAAATGCAGGATGAATTTTTAATCTTGCAAATTTTAGAAAAATCTATATACTTTTATACTAAAAATAAACGTCAAAAAAACTCTATATTTTATCAAATCAGCCTTGACAAAACTGCCGAAATGTTATAAAATTATTAAGGAATTAAAAGATGAGCAAGGGTGTTCATTGTGATAGGGGGAAGTGTACCTGAAAATCACGGTGAATGCCTTTTTTGTTTGGTTTGGTAAAGGTTTTTTTATGCAATATGCTCATATGAAAATATGTTGTTGAACAGATTGGTTGTTTCGGAGGGAGTATATGTCTTCATATCAGGAAATAATGTCCTTCGTTGAAGAGGAGGACGTAAAATTTATAAGACTTGCATTTGTTGATGTTGCAGGAACTCAAAAAAATATTTCAATTATGCCCGGTGAACTGAAAAGAGCTTTCGAGGACGGAATTTCGTTTGACGCTTCAAGCATTAAGGGGTTCGGAGATGTGGTCAATTCCGACCTGTTTCTTCGCCCCGACCCCAATACTCTGGAAATTCTTCCGTGGCGGCCTGCTCAGGGCAGAGTTGTAAGAATGTTCTGCGATATCCTTAATGCGGACGGTACGCCGTTTGAGCTTGACGGCAGAAGACTTCTCAAAAATGCCGTTTCGGCGGCTAAGGAAAAGGGTTTTACATGCTACTTCGGTACGGAGTTTGAATTTTATCTCTTTAAGCGTGACGAGGACGGCAATCCGACTAAAATTCCGTTCGATACCGCAGGCTATATGGATATCGCTCCCGAGGATAAGGGCGAGAACGTCAGACGTGAGATTTGTTTTTCTCTTCTGAATATGGATATTATCCCCGAATCCTCTCACCACGAAGAGGGTCCCGGTCAGAACGAGATTGATTTTAAGTATAGTGACGCACTCACAACCGCCGACAATGCTGTTACGTTTACCTCCGTGGTTCGTTCGATTGCAAACGTCAACGGTTTGTATGCCGATTTTTCACCTAAGCCGATTGCGAATGAAAGCGGAAACGGTCTGCATATTAATATGTCTGTAAGGTCGAGTGACGGCAAAGATTATTCATGGGAGTATATGGCAGGAATTATGGCTCATATCCGTGAGATGACTGCATTCCTTAATTCCTGTGAGGAATCGTACAAACGTCTAGGCGAGAAGAAAGCTCCGAAATATATTACATGGTCACATCAGAACCGTTCGCAGCTTATTCGTATTCCTGCCGCAAAGGGCGAGTACAAAAGAATGGAACTCCGTTCACCCGACCCGTGTGCAAATCCGTACGTTGCGTTTGCACTGCTGATTTATGCAGGACTTGACGGAATCGAGAAGAATATGGAGCTGCCCGATCCGGTTGACGAAAATCTCTTTACCGCCGACAGAGAAGTAACAAAGGAATTGGAAATTCTTCCTCGGTCGTACGCACAGGCTGTTGAAATCGCAAGAAACAGCGAGTTTATTCAAAGGGTTTTACCGAGTGGTTTCGTTGGATATGCAACGAACGCAGGAGAGAGATGAAAACCAAACATCTCTTGTGTAACAATTTTGTTACCTTATTTATATATTCGGTGTTTAAATTCTGCACATTCCAAAGCAGCCGGAATTTATATATTTTCGAGCAGCTTTAATACACAAGGAACTGTCAGAAAATAACTTGAACATTTATACTTGTCTAATTTGCCCTGTGTGTCGTTACAACACCTTGAAATACGTCAGTATTCCTGCGGTGTTG
>CACWTQ010000199.1 GCA_902763835.1 uncultured Ruminococcus sp.
CTGTTACAAGTCAGGAAATGGGCGACCAGATAGCAAAAACGGACACGGCAATTTATCAGGCTTGCGGACAGCTTTCGACAGCGTTCCGTCCTCCCTACGGTGCATACACCGATGAAACAAACAAGGCTGTAAACAAAACAATTACAATGTGGTCGGTTGATACGGTAGACTGGAATCTTAAAAGCAGCAATGCAGTTAAAGATACTATTGTATCACAGTGTAAGGACGGAGATATTATCCTTTTGCACGACATTTACGAAACAACCGTTGACGGAGCGTTGGCGGCGATTGACGAGCTTCAAAAGCAGGGATTTGTATTTGTAACGGTTGATGAGCTTATGACAAGATACGGTTATGGTATTGAAAAAGGTAAGGCTCACGCATCACAATATGCTGTTTATGAAACAAATTCACCGTATGCAGAAAAGTATTTGAAAGAGATTAATTCTCAGAAAGCTGCTCAAGCGGCAAGTCAGGCAGCGGATTCTTTTTATAAGCCGAGTGATTCGGATTCTAAAAAGAAAAAAGATAGCGATACGGAATCGAAATCTTTTAGTTCGGGGAAAATGGTTTATTAAAATACAAATTTAAGGAACTGTAGTAATACAGTTCCTTTTTTGCTTTAATATTAATTTTTTTATTTTGCACAAGGTACAACCGGAAGACTTTTATCTTTCTGCAAGAATATCTCCTTATAATGCTCATATACATCTTGATAATCGGGTAAAAACTCCTTAATATCCGGTGAACTGAACGGAATAACATAATAATCCGACCATGTAGCCTGATTATAATAACAATACATAAGTTCGTTATTAAGGTCTTCAAATATGATTTTTGTTTCGCCGTTTTCAACAGTCTTTTTAACCGTAACAGTTGCAAGTACACTTGTCACCTTATTGTAATATTCGTCCTGCATTTGTGCACAATAGAGGTTTCCCATAGAATAATAAACAAGAGTATCGCCGATATACTCTGCCGGTTCGATAACGTGAGGGTGTGTACCGATTACAAGGTTTACGCCGTTGTCTGCGAGGAATTGAGCCATATCGTCCTGATAATCCGATTCTTCCGTTGCGTACTCAATGCCTGCGTGCATACAAACAATGAGGAAATCAACTTTATCTCTTACAGCATCGATATCTTTCTTGACTTGCTTTTTATATTCCTGATAAGCTGTATCGGTTTCAATGTCGGTGAATTCGCAAGGCCACACGTTTACAAGGTACTCCTTGCCCTCCGGAACGGGAATTCCGTTAGTACCGTAAGTGTAGTTAAGCATACTGTAGGTGATTCCGTTGCATTCAAGAACGTGAACCTCGTCACGAGCTTCCTGACTGTCAAATGTGCCTGTCATAAACACGTTATCCTTGCTCTTCCAATACTTGTAAGAGGAAAGAATACCCTCCTCTCCTGCGTCCATAGTATGGTTTGTGGCGGTTGATACAAGGTTGTAGCCGAGGTTTACCATAGCATCGCCGGCTTCCTGCGGACTGTTGAAAGCAGGATAGCTTGAAAGACCAAGTTCTGTGCCGCCGAGGATAGTTTCCTGATTATAATAGTTGAGGTCACAGTTCTCGGTGAACTGTCTGAGGTTTCTTACCATAGGTGCGAAGTCGTAGCCATCGCCGTTTGCAAGCTGATTTGCATAATTATAGTTTGAATCATAAATTATGTAGTCGCCTGCAAAGGACATCTTAAGCGAAGCTTCTCCCGATGAACTTGTACCGTTTGCGGACGTGCTTACGGGAACTGCACTGTCGGAAGTCGCCGTACCGCCCATCTCGAAAATAACGCTGCCGTCTTCGTCGTCTGCCGCAGTCGAATTTGTGTTTGCCGAATTGTTACAGCCGCCCGTAACTATGATTGCCGCTGTGAGAAGTGCCGACAGAAAAAGCTTTGAAGCTTTCGGGTCACTTTTCTTTTTTAATCTTATCATAATTTACCCCCCTATTGGAATTAATATATTTCAATACTTATAATACCATATTTCCTGGTAAAAGGTCAATCTATCTTAAAACATTGTAACCTGAAATTTTGAGAACAACATTTCTTTAACACATGAAGATAATTTATTGATAAAATTAATTTATGAACCCGACCGAAAATAAAAAGTATTATTTTAAGGGTTGCTTTAAAAAAGTTTATTTAATCTCGCTGAGAGTAGTTTGCTTTTCTTTGTATGCTGCTTTTGTCAACGAGCCGCCCGCAAGCTTTGAAAAGCTTGACCAAACTTTAAAATGCTAATTATTTTAGATTTTGAGTATAAGAGCCTGTTTAAAAAAGCTGCTTCACATATCTCCTGTGAGTGCTACCCAAAATAGCACAGCCGTTATGAGAAAAAATCCCATAACGGCTGTGTTTTATCAAAATAGAAGTCTATCTAAATCAGTGAGCGAATACTGACTTAGTTATTATTCTGCGTTGTAATCATCGCCATAGTAAGCGTGGAGATACATCTCCTTAATTTCGCTGAAGAGCGGATATCTCGGGTTAGCTCCTGTACACTGATCATCGAATGCCTGCTCTGTCATATCGTCAAGTCTGTTAAGGAAATCTTCCTCATCGATACCGTAATCTCTGATTGTATCCTTAATGCCAATCTTAACCTTGAGTTCATCGATAGCCTTGATAAGGTTCTCGAGCTTCTCTTCGTCTG
>CACWTQ010000200.1 GCA_902763835.1 uncultured Ruminococcus sp.
CTCAAAAAACTTGGTCTTATTGATGCCGCTTCTACTCCTAAACGCAAGCGTGGCAGACCTAAAAAATGTGTATAGTCTTATGATTTGGGAAAGTAGTAGAAAATATAAATCTTCCATTTGGTTTTCTTTAGTGAAATTTATCTTCAAGTTTTATTGCTATTATCTGGGGTGAATAAAAGATATACACGTATCGTCATATTTATCTCCGCTTACCGCATCGACAATCACAACCCTGAGATAGCTTGTATAAACAACTCTGCCAAAATAAAAAGTCTGTTCAGACATAGTGTTCGGGTCTATATCGGCTTCTTCCGCCGTGCCGTCCGAAAACTCAAATCTTATCTTCGTCAAACGACCGTTATTGTTAAACGTTGTTTTGTCTTTGTTGTATCCGTTTATAATACCGCACTGCGATATTGGTATATCCGTGTTGTTGTTAAACTGAAACCACTCACCTTTTCCGACACCGGCAACACCCTCGCACCAACAAGTTCCGTCATTCTCATACAAAATATTATCTGCACCATACGTATATAACGTCCCGTTAGAACCGTACTCATCATCAAGCTTTGACGAATAAGTAGACGGTTTTGTAAAAAATTTTCTGGGATAAGTAGAAGTAAGGTCTAAATTTGTATCATCATAAAAGTTTTCATCTTCCGAAACGACCTCAGCCACACTTTCCGTCGCCACACTAACGGTACTCTGCACAGCCACACTCGAAACGCTCTCCTTGGCACTGCTCACCGCTGCCGCCGAGCTGACAGAACCACCCGAACCCCCGGAGTCGCCCGAAGACTTACTGCTTGCAGCTGCCGACGAAGTCAGCGTCGATGAAACTGCCGCCGAAGACACTGAACCCTTTTTGGAAACAGTAAAATTAAAATTATCTCCGATTTCTTTCTTTTCGCCCGGAGTATCGGTCTGACCTAAAATAGTTCCCTCGTCAACGCTTGAATCCACAACGGTACGGTATGTTACCGTAAAGCCTTGTTCTTCAAGTTCTGCTTTTACTTCTTCAAAATTTTCCCCCACGTAATCATCAACGATAATGTAATCGTCCGATTTCTCCGGCTCGCTGTCTTCTTCGCTGTCGTCAGAATCTATAACTTCCGAATCATTATAGTCGGGAGGTAAAAAATCAGGCTGAGAAATTATATCCAATGCGTCAAGCAGTGCTATAACCGCCGCAAGCAAAATAACCATAAACAAAAATAGTATAAAGTTTGAAAGTCCGCTGTTTTTTTTGTTGTTGGGCGGCTGCTGTACGGAAACATAAATGGGTGCAGGCTGCTGAACCTGCGACTGCGACTGATAACTGATATAATTCTGCCGAACATTATTCGGAGGAGAAGCATAGCTTGTTCTCGACCCCGAATCCAAAAGCTCGGAAAAAATATCCTCTTGATAAGGCGAATTAGCCGAAGCGTACTTTGTTTCCCTCGACCTCGAAGAAGTTGACTTTCTGTTAAACGGCGACTCCAACGGAGTTTGATATTCCGCGCCGCCCTCCAGCTCGTCAATAAATTCATCAATCGTCTGACAGCGATTTCTGAAATTCGGCTGCAATGCCGACACAAAAGCATTGTACACCTGTTCGCTTATCGTTCCCGAAGTTCTCAAATCACGAAGCCTCGGAAAATTATCGTGAACATCTCCCACAACCTCATCATTCGGATTTTCACCGGTCAAAGCATAATACATCGTTGCCCCAAGAGCATAAACGTCCGTGTAAGTGCCGTCCTTTTTGGTAATAGTTCTCTGCTCAAAAGGAGAGTAGCCCGGAGTAAAAGCCGCCACAGTCGCAAGCGTACTCTTTTGATTTGACCTTGCAAGACCAAAATCAATTAAAACAAAATCCTCTTTTGACTTAAATACATTTCTCAACATAATATTATGCGGTTTAATATCTCTGTGAAGCAAATCCATTTTATGCAACTGAGAAAGACTTTGCAAAAGCGGCTTAAATTTCAAATATAATTCGTCCCAAGTGTATACACCGTTTTTAACAACCCTGTCAAAAAGCGTATCACCGTTTATATACTCTGTTATTATGTAAGCAGTATTATTTTCGGCAAACCAATCATACACCTTAACAATATTATTAAAACTTTCCGCTCTTGAAAGGCAAAAGCATTCCTTTTGCGTTTTGTTCATAATTTCGTCAAGAGATATAGTGCTGTCATACTCGACCTTTAAAGGGTCACTCAATGTAATATTTTGACTATTTCTTCTGAAGATTCCGTTATAAAAAGTTTCTTTAATTACTATTTTCTTATTAATTTTTACATCAAATCCAAGGTAAGTAATACCAAAACCACCGCTACCAAGACTTTTACCGACAAAATATCTGTTATCATATAGGTAAGTTCCGGCAGGAATTTCAAAGCTCTGCGAATAGTAAACATTATGTTCCTTGCCGCACTGAGGGCAGTAAGGGTTTTGGGGTTCGTCAATTTCCGCCACACAATGATAGCAGTAATCCATTTTTCCACCTTCTTTTTATTCATTAGGAACTGTTGGGGAATAAGTTGAACAATTTAGACGCAGGATAATTTGTTCTGTGTTAGGCACAACACCGCAGGAATACTGACGTATTTCAGAGCCTGTTTAAAATCTGAGAT
>CACWTQ010000201.1 GCA_902763835.1 uncultured Ruminococcus sp.
CGACTCTCTTCGCAGGTGAGCGGAGATTCTTGCCGCAATTTCGGGTAGGCTGAACGGTTTAGTTATGTAATCATCGCCGCCGATAAGTAAGCCGTTGATTCTATCCTGTTCCGCGTCTCGTGCTGTAAGAAACAGAATGGGACAGGCAACCTCATTTCTTATTGCCTTGCAAAGCTCCAGACCATCCATCTCAGGCATATTGATGTCCAGCAAAATCAAATCGGGAGCATCTTTCAGCTTCTCCAAAGCCCCTAAACTATCAAACGCAGTCAAGGTCATATATCCAATATCGCTGAGGTAGTCCGACAAAAGCTCGACAAGCATCGGCTCGTCATCAACTATTAATATTTTGTATTGCATCGGCATAATCACCCTTTCGTTTTTTACCTTCTATTATCTCCCGTAAAAGTCAAAAATCTGTCAAGAACTCATTTTTGACACGCTCTTTACATCACACGAACCAGAGTGTAATTGTTTTATCGTAACAACGAGAATCCATATCATAGTATACCATATCTTGAAAAGAATTTGGGCAGTAATTATAAAACTTTTGGAGTAAAGTGAAAATGAATTTAAATCAAATGTATACAGGTCTTAGGTGTCCCTAAAAAGCGTATTTGTGCTCGTTAGGAGTACAAATACACTGCTTGCTAAGTTGTGACATTTAAGATTATCTCATAATATCTCACATTATATAGAACAAATTTTCTAAAACCGCTTGACATCCAAACGAATGTTTGTTATAATATTTACTATACACAAAACTGTTCACAAATTGTGTGCGACAACTAAATAGTGATGAACTTATGAGTGTAAAGAGCTGACGAGCGCAGGAGCATCACCTGTGGGCAGCGCAAAGCCAAAGATGCGATATAAGCCATCGGTACGCTGAAAAAAGTGCCGACTCCGTTCTGTTTTTAGTCGTTTGAGTTTAGCTTATTTTAGTGAACGGCAGTACAAATAAGCGCTTTAATTTTTCAAAAGTTTAATCGGAAAATTTAAGGTCAAGTTACATGAGGCTCCTCAACCAAGGGGGTAGTTTACCCTTTTGAAGTTGAGGAAAGAGCCTTGTGTGACTTGGCTTTTTGTCGTGTCAAAATACAACTGAATGACCGTCCGAATGGGATATGATATTGCGATGATGTGACAATGATTGTCAACGAGCGATACGACGTACCGGTGAAAATCCGGTGCAGGAACGACATTCGGGTAAAGCGGCAAACTGACCACAAAACAGTCACTCTCGCAGTGGCAGAAAGGAGGAAATTATGTCAAAAGCAGATGATGTTGTAGCCGCCGCTATGTCGAAACCCATTCGTGAAGGCTATCCAATCCTGAACGAAGATCATCCGTTTTTCGGGAAGCTGAAAGCCTTTATGAACGGAAAAGCTCATTGGCTAGGAACGGCTACCGACCTACTTACCGAAATGAATGATACCACAACACCGCCTAACACCGTTACCAAATTGCTCAATAAATATTGGTATCGTTTGAAGAATCGTGACGGTATAGTGGTGCATTTCAGACGGACAAACCGTAGAAGAATCATTGAGATTTTCAATCTCAGGCAACCACAGTGACAGTTTAAGGTGACAGATATGTTGACAGTTTTTTAGAACGCTACACAACAATGCAGAATCTTAGCAAGCATACCATTCGTACTCCCACAGGAGCCGAACGGTGCTGCTGAACTTCCGAGGAGCGTCTCAGCAAGCAGACCGTTTGTATCCACAAGCGGTTGTTGCTGAGAAATCCCCTCGGAATTTCAGCACTTGTTAGGGACACCCTAAGACCTGTTAACGAAAATCCAAATTACGAAAGGAAGGTGACAGATTATGAAATCTACCGAACAGGAAATCCAAGAGATTATCAAACGATATAAGATATCGCCGGAACGCTTGGAAGAATACCTCAAATCCAAAGAGCTTGAACTTGATATACAAGTCAATCCAAAAACTCTCGTTCGTGTACCGACAGACGTTGACTTCGATATGAAATACGGTAACACCACCTATGAGGTGTCTGGATTTTTCAATCCAAACGGCAGCGAGTATTTCATCAATCAAGTGATTGATAAATTAGGATACAAAATATAAATTTAGTGCTTTAAAGTGTTGAATCAAAGATAAAAGTATGGTAAACTCTATTTGTAAATGTAAAGCCATACGATTGTCGGAAAGGAGAATAATTGAAAAGACAATCAAATGAAAACAAAATAACAGCCCTCTACTGCCGGCTTTCACAAGATGATGGCAGAGAAGGCGAATCAAATTCCATTGTGAATCAAAAATCCTTACTCAGCGAGTACGCTCGCAGGAATAAGTACAAAAATCTTCGCTTCTTCGTTGACGACGGCTACTCCGGCACGACCTTTGACCGCCCCGCATTTAAAGAGATGGAACGGTTAATTGAAAACGGAGAAGTCGGCACGGTCATCGTCAAGGATATGAGCCGACTCGGCAGAAACTACTTACAGGTTGGTATCTACACCGACATTGT
>CACWTQ010000202.1 GCA_902763835.1 uncultured Ruminococcus sp.
AAATTTGACCTCCGTTTTTCTTTCTTTTGCTTTATTATGATTATATCATTGTCACTTGTTTTTTTCAATTCTTTGTCTTGATTTATGGGTTCATTATAATCATATTCTTTTTAAACAAGCTATATAATCTTTGTAAATTGTTTAATTTATTTTGAAACAACTCCTTGCTATTATTTTTTTCTTATATTACTATATCTTGTATGCCCACTAAAATTATACACTAAGACAATAAATATCCGCAATAAATAAATCAGCTATCGGTCGGATGCGTGAATGTACAATTACAAAGGACTGTCTTCACGTGTTTCCTACGGACGTTGTCCGCCTTAACGTGCAAAAAAAACTTGACATATTGCAAAAACAGTAGGATAATATAAGTAATTATATCACTAAGGAGAATCCTTTAACTATGATTTATCTTGATTATTCCGCAAATACCCCCACCGACCCGACTGTTCTTGAAATATTCTCACAAATCACGTTAAACTATCCGGGCAACGCAAATTCAAAGCATATCGCAGGAAAAACCACACAAATAAAACAGGACGAAATATCTCGAAGCATTGCCGATATTCTCGGCATAACACCCGATGAAATCATTTACACCTCCGGTGCGACCGAAAGCAACAATTTAGCCATAAAAGGCATTGCACGAAGCGAACGTCACACAGGCAGGCACATAATCACAACTCCGCTTGAACACCCCTCTGTAAGTGCTCCTTTGACTGCTCTTCAAGAAATCGGTTATGAAATCGATATGGTGAAAATCGGTCTTGATGGCAAGATTGACCTTGAGCATTTCAAATCTCTTCTCCGCAAGGACACTGTTTTGACTACAGTCTGTGCCGTTGACAGCGAGCTTGGCACTATTCAGCCTACCTCGGAAATTGCCGGTATATTAACCGGCTTTCCAAATTGCAGACTTCATATTGACGCAACTCAGGCAGTCGGAAAAATTCCCGTTGACTTCACAATCGCAGATACGGTGAGCTTTGCGCCGCATAAGTTTTACGGTCTTGTCGGAAGCGGTATATTATATAAAAAAGAGAATTTGATTATTGAGCCCATTATTCACGGCGGAATGAGTACGAATATTTTCCGAAGCGGAACTCCGACCACCGCTCTCAATGCAGCACTTGAAACGGCTCTCAAGCTTGCGATTAACAACATTGACGAACGTTTCGACAGTGTAAAAGAGCTTAACACATTATTGAGAAATAAGATTTCTGAATATCCGAAAGTTGTGATAAACAGTCCAAAAGATTCTATACCCCATATTTTGAACTTAAGCGTTACGGGTGTTAAGGGTGCTGATTTTCAAAAGGCTTTAAGCGACAAGGGAGTCTGCGTGTCGGTGAAGTCGGCTTGCAGTACGGACAGTCTTCCCTCGCGTGCGGTTTTCGCCGTAAGCCGTAACAGAAAGAACGCTTTGAGTTCGTGGAGAATAAGTCTTAGTCATTTAACAACGTATGATGAAATCAACGAATTTTTAGATATATTTGAAACTTGCTATAAGGAGCTTACAAATAAATGAGCAGAGAATTAAAACTATATGAAAAGATTGAACGAAGTATAAATAAGAAATTCAGAAAGGAAATCTGGAATCAGTTTGTTGCAGCGGTCAAAAGATATGAGCTTGTACAAAGCGGTGACAAAATAGCCGTTTGCATTTCGGGCGGTAAAGATTCAATGCTTATGGCAAAGCTTATGCAAATGTTACAGCGTTACAGCGAAACTCCGTTTGAGCTTGTCTACCTTGTTATGGACCCCGGTTACAACCAAATCAACCGCAAAAAAATCGAAAGCAACGCAAAGTTGCTTGAAATTCCAATCACAATTTTTGAAAGCGATATATTTGAAATCGCAAATAACACCAACAGATATCCGTGTTATTTGTGTGCGAAGATGAGAAGAGGTCATCTTTACAGCAAAGCGAAAGAGCTTGGCTGCAACAAGATTGCTTTGGGACATCACTTTTCTGATGTTATCGAAACAACGGTTATGGCAATGTTTTACGGCTCGCAGCTTCAGGGTATGATGCCTAAGCTTCACAGTCAAAACTTTGAGGGTATGGAGCTTATCCGACCAATGTATTGTATTCACGAGGACTCCATAATTGCGTGGAAAAATTACAACGATTTACAGTTTATTCAATGTGCATGCAGGTTCACGGAAACCTGTACAATGTGCGACAACGGCGGTGGCGGAAGCAAACGTCAAGAGGTGAAGACGATTATAAAACAGCTTAAACGTGATAATCCCAAAATTGAGAAGAGTATTTTTAACAGTCTTCACCGCGTACATCTTGATACTTTTCCGATTTACAAATCACACGGGGAGCTGCATAATTTTCTTGATGATTATTAAGTTGAATATGTCAAACTGCTATAATGAACCCATAAATCAAGACAAAGAATTGAAAAAAACAAGTGACAATGATATAATCATAATAAAGCAAAAGAAAGAAAAACGGAGGTCAAATTTA
>CACWTQ010000203.1 GCA_902763835.1 uncultured Ruminococcus sp.
CTTCATTTTTCTATATCGTGAGATGATTATTTGGAATGACGCTGGAAGCGTCACTTCTCAGTATCCGTAGGATCTGTGGACAGTAATGATACGGTTCGAATAATTACGACCCTGAAAGCGGTCGCCCATTGCGATAGATGGGGCACTCCTTCAGAGTGCTTTTTTTGATTGTGCACTATTTCCGCAGGTCGTTCCGACCTACGGTTACTAAGCGGAGACGCCTTCAGCGTCTGTAAAAAACACGCAATCTTCTGATAATCTATAAATAAAAGGCTCAAAAAATAAAGGGATTCTAATAATTAGAAATCCCTTTAAGTGCGAACAGACTTAAAAAAGCCCACTACGTCGCTGGTTGGTAATCAAACCGTTGCAAATATAGTCATCAAATCTTTTAAAGCCAAATTTTTTTTGGCTGAAATTTGTTTTTTTAACGAAATATGATTCATGGTACTAAAAAAATAGAAGGCAAACGCTCGTTTTCCGAGGCTTGCCTTCTGTCGTCAAGTTAGTTTTAAAAGAAGAGAGGTTTTTCTATTTCGTTATTTCTGTCTTATTCGAAAACAAGATGCAAAAAGGTGTTGCTATAATATCAATACCGAAAATAACGTATCTTGCCATAGCATCGCTTGTTGGGAAAAGCAGGCAGGTGCTAATTCCAATGATTGATATAAGCAAGTTGATTGTCTCCGATTTAATGTTGGCGTCAGAGAAAATCATAATTGTTTCTGATATTTTCTTTGGATAGACAAGTAATCCGTAAGCAGAAACCAGAATTGTCAGAATCACAAAGATATATGCTGCAGTCATTACGTTATCGCAGTTGTACCAAAGTGGTGACAATGCGTAAACGAAGAATCCTACTTTAGGAAAAGTTCTAATATTTCTGCAAATAAAGCTTTTCATTGTTCCTCTGTTGATTTGAAAATGTTATTTGTTTCTTTGTGCAAAAATACAATAAAAAGTAATATATCGTATGAAAAATACATTAAAAAGTTTGTTTCTGTTAGAAGATTGTTTGATTTTGTGTAAAATTTGTTGTAGCACTGGAATGGTGATAGGTATATTTAGCAAAATTTCGTAAATTCTGAATAATTTTTCACTTTTCATAGAAAAAATCGCCTTTACCTCTCTTTTAAATCACATTTATATGATATTTTTGCAGCCAAAAAAACAGAAATATGGTTACCGCATCAATTATAATAGTCACGTCGATAATTTCTATTGTGGCTTTTCCGAAAAACAATCCGTTTCCGCGTTGTATGGCTCGTCCCGATTTGTTGGGCATATTTATGTTCAATCCGTATTATGTAAGCCATTTCAAAGAGTACTATCGAATACTTGCGTCGGGGCTTGTACACACAGGATGGTGGCATCTGCTGTTAAACATGATAACTCTTTACTTTATAGGTAATTTGGTTGAGGAGGCTTTTGTGGGGATTTATGGCGTTTTGTTGGGTCGGATTATCTATCTTGTCTTTTATCTTCTTGCCTTGATTGTCTCATCAATTTCCGACTTGATGAAATATCGCGATAATGTGTCTTATTATTTTTGTGGTTCATCGGGTGCAGTTTCAGCAGTTATGTTTGCTTCAGTAATTATTTTTCCTAAAATAAGTTTTTATTTGTTCTTTATTCCAATCCCGGTTCCGGGATATGTTTACGCTCTGCTTTTTCTGCTTTACTGCTGTTATTGTATGGCAAGACAGAAAATAAACTGTTTCGGAAATGCTGTTCATTTCTGGGGTGGACTGTTCGGACTGTTTTTCCCGATATTTGTTTATCCGCCAATACTTGTACATTTAATAAGTCTGTTCTTGAAATAGATTTAAGTCATACTTAGTTTTGCCGATAGCCTTTATGCGGCAAAAATCCCAGTCGTAGTTTACGCCCTGTTTTTCAGAACGTAAACTACGTTTGTTATATGTCGATTCTAACATTGTTCTTGTGTAGGTTATTAAGTCTGATATCAGCATACCGCGCAAACGGAATCGTTTGCGCTCGTAAAACGTAAATTTTCAGTATTTTAACGCTTTTTTGTAATCCAAAGAAAATTATATTTGCAACGTAATCAAAAAGATAATATCATGAGGGTACGGAAATTCATTGACAGATGTGCCAAGAAAACGGCTGTTGCCGTGGCGGCACTCACCGTGGCAGCATCGGCTTCGGCTCAGGGCTGGCCGGCAGCATACGGCGGCGTAATGCTTCAGGGATTCTATTGGGATTCGTATGTAGACACGCAGTGGAACTATCTCGAAAAGCAGGCAGATGAGATTTCCCAGTATTTCAGTCTTGTTTGGGTGCCAAACAGCGGCTATTGCGGTTCGGGTAACAACATGGGATACATGCCTCAGTATTATTTCAACCAGAATTCATCGTTCGGAAGCGAGGCAGAGTTGCTTTCGATGATAAATACATACAAGTCGAAGGGCACTGGTTTCATTGCCGATGTGGTTATAAACC
>CACWTQ010000204.1 GCA_902763835.1 uncultured Ruminococcus sp.
CGTCGGCACCGACCACACAGCATTTCTTTCAGGTTCTGTCAAGGGTGGCGGTCGCCTTGAAGGCACTTTCGGGAAACCCACTACAAACTGCGAATAACCACCATTTTTTACACGAAAAAAACACGCTGTCACCGATAACACGGTGACAGCTTTTTTAATGTAATATAATTTTTAAGCGGAATCTCTCAGTTCACGGATCTGCTCAACCGAAAGACGACACCACTCGGCAATTTTTTCATCGGGGATTATACCCGAAACTAACATACTTTTAGCAATTTCTTTTGAGTTTTTGGAATAAGCCTCATCCAGAATCTCATCACGGACTTCATTACGGACTTCATCACGAACTTCATCACGGACTTGATGACGAACTTCATCACGAACTTCATCACGAACTTCATCACGGACTTCATTACGGACTTCATCACGAACTTGATGACGAACTTCATCAAGAATTTCATCACGGACTTCATTACGGACTTGATGACGAACTTCATCAAGGACTTCGTCACGAACTTCATTGATAAGTGCTTTAAATCTAAGATCTATACTATCTGACATATCATCAATCTCCTTTTCTGTAGGATTTACTTTCAATTCTTCAAATCTGCTGCGAAGAATTTTGTTCCGCATTTTTGCTGCATCTTTACACTTAAAATCATGAATAATATCTTCCAGCTTTGAATTGCCCGTCCCCTTATACGCACCGTTCACATAGATAATATGTGAGCCGTCATTGAATTGTTTGTCTGCTTCAAAAATTGTTCTTTCAATATGATAGATTGGCTTGTTCAGCTTGAAGATATCATATTCGGTAATAAAAATAACATACGAATCGTTTATTTCGGTGAATTTTTGTTTTTGTCCCAATGCTTTCGTGTCAAGCATACTTGAATGAAATCTTGCACGCTGAGGTTTTGCACCGTCGGAACGACGCTGAATTTCAATATCGTAATCTTTATCGGGGTATTTCGCATAGATGTCTAATGTTACATCACGACCGTTTACGTTATCAATAGTGTATTGAGTACTCATAGCTGTAATTGTTACCTCAAACGGTAGAAACGCATTAAGCAACTCTTTGACACATTCGGGTCTGTCTTGAAAAAATACCGTCATGAAAAAGTCGTCCATTAAAGTTGCATCTTTCAAAAATCCTGAAATATCGGGAATTTTTCGTTTGCTCATCGGTATCACTTCATTTACCTGAACCTATTATATCACATTACATATAAAATTACAACTGTTAAGCTTATAATTTTTATAATTCTGTTCATTGCAAATTAATAATAATTATTTAAGGGATTATATATTGATAAAATATCTTTTATCCTACCTTGGCAAGAAGACTCCGACCTCTATAGGTCGCAATGTCATCAACTTAGCGTAATATACACTAAGGAACTGTCAGAAAATAACTTGAACATTTATACTTGTCTAATTTGCCCTGTGTGTCGTTACAACACCTTGAAATACGTCAGTATTCCTGCGTCTAAATTGTTCAACTTATTTCCCAACAGTTCCTAATCCGTTTTTTCTTAAGTTGATGACATTGGTGTAGGTGGTGGGAGTATGTCACACTTTCTCCAATAAAGATTAATAAGTTACAGAAAATTTATATTAATCGCTTTTTTATTAAACAGCCGTTAAAAACCTTTGACTTATGGGGGTTATTTATGATAGAATTAAAATGAGAAAATAAAAAGAGAAAGAAAATTAATAAGGAAGAGAAACAATAGGGTGTTATAATATGGATATTTTTTCGGTATTTACCTTATGCGGAGGACTTGCGTTTTTTCTGTTCGGAATGAACCTGCTTTCGAGCGGATTGGAAAAAATGGCAGGCGGCAGGCTTGAATCATTGCTTAAAAAGACTACTTCAAATCCGCTGAAAGGACTGCTTCTCGGTGCGGCTATTACGGTAGCAATTCAGTCGTCGTCGGCTGTTACGGTTATGCTTGTTGGACTTGTAAACTCCGGCATTATGCAATTGGGACAGACGGTGTGTGTGATTATGGGCTCCAATATCGGTACTACAATTACAGCTTGGATATTGGGTTTGTCGGGTATTGAAAGCGATAATGTTTTTGTCAATCTTATGAAGCCGGAATCCTTTTCGCCGCTTCTGGCTCTTATCGGTATGATATTTATTATGGGGTCGAAGTCCGATAAAAAGAAAAGTATAGGCACTGTTTTAATTGGCTTTTCCATACTTATGACCGGTATGGATATGATGAAAAATTCCGTTGCACCGCTTGCGGACGACCCAAACTTTGGCAAGGTGCTGACAATGTTTACAAATCCGATTTTCGGTGTTATTGTGGGTGCTTTGTTTACGGGTATTATTCAAAGCTCGGCGGCATCTGTCGGTGTTTTGCAGGCTTTGGCTATTAACGGCGGAGTAACGTATTCAATGGCAATTCCGATTATTATGGGTCAAAATATCGGTACTTGCGTTACTGCATTGATTTCCAGTATAGGTGTAAACAGAAATGCTAAACGTGTTTCTATAATTCATATTTCATTTAACTTAATTGGTACAATGATCTATTTGACATTGTATTGCGTTTTGAATGCTGTTTTCGATTTCACATTTTCCGATTGGCAGATAGACGCTTTCGGAATTGCTTTGGTTCACAGTATTTTTAACGTTGCAACCGTTGTCTTGCTGTTCCCGTTCTCAAAGCATATTGAAAAGCTTGCCTACCTTATTATTAAGGATAAGACAGAGGGTACGGCAGAGGACGAGGTTTACAGCTTTGTGGACGTTCGTTTGCTTTCAACTCCGTCTGTTGCTATTCGTGAGTGTAACAGCAAATGTAAGAAAATGGCTAAACTCGCAAAGGAAACTATTTTTTTGGCTATCGGTCTTATTGACAATTATAATGAAAAGGTTTACAAGGAAGTTCTTGAAAATGAAGACTTGCTCGACCTTTACGAAGATAAGCTCGGAACATACCTTGTTAAGCTTTCCGGTAAGGAGCTTTCCGACCTTGACAGTCAGAGTGTTTCACGGCAGCTGCATACTATCGGTGACTTTGAGAGAATCGGCGACCACGCTGTGAATATTTTGCAGGTTGCCGAGGAGATGCACAATAAGAAACTGAACTTCTCCAATGAGGCAAAAAAGGAAATTGCTGTGCTTATTGCCGCTTTGACGGAAATTCTTAACACAACTACGGAAGCGTATATTAATAATGATGTTTCAATTGCCAAAAGGATTGAGCCGCTGGAGGAAACTATCGACAGTCTTATTATCGAGATTAAGACAAGCCACATTCAAAGGCTTAAAGCAGGAGGGTGTTCGATTGAACTTGGATTTATTCTTTCGGATTTGCTTACAAACTGCGAGAGAGTTTCCGACCACTGCTCAAATGTTGCGATTGCAATTATTGAAACAAGTCAGTTTTCGTTTGACGCTCATGAGTATTTGAATACGGTTAAACGCAAGGGCAACAAGGAATTTGAAAACGAGTACGAGATGTATAAGAATAAGTATACTATAAATAAATAATATTATAATAGTACATCGGTAAGGCTTTTGGGTTTTATCGGTGTTTTTTTGTGTGTTTCTTTGAAGAGATTGCAGAATTTATATTAATTGTTGACAAATTCCTGAATCCACAAAGTTCGTAACCGCTTAAGGAACTGTTGGGAAATAAATTGAACAAATTAGACAAGTATAAATGTTCAAGTTATTTTCTGACAGTTCCTAAAGAGCAACAAAGCCTGATAAAACCTGTATTTCGGGTTTATTGTTTTCCAAAATTTTCTTCACCAAATGGGTGAAATAAAGTAAGACCCATAAATTGCTTAAAAATTCAGTGTCTATGCGGATTTTAGATGATTTATTATTTTTGAGTTCTATTCAGAAAATTCTAATATTTGTGATATCTTATTATATAATGTGAACTATTTTAATATAAAGAGATTGGCTTTATGAGAAATTTACCAGAGGTTTCCTTAGCAAGCCCTGAAATTCTCGGGCAGAGAATCTACAAAGATTTATGGAAATGATTATATGACAAATTTCCGCAAGAAAATCTATGATAATTTCCTCATAATTCAATAAAAGTTTATAAATAATGGTTGTAATTCTTTCCGAAATGAGTTATAATATTATATGATACAGTAAAGATTAGCGAAAGGATGGGGTTTAATGCTTGATAAAACAAGAGTTTTCTCATTGACGGATAATGAAGAGGGTATCAAGGCTTCTTTAACCGTGGTGTATGACGCACTCAAGGAAAAGGGGTATAATCCCGTCAATCAGATAGTAGGCTATATCGTTTCTGAAGATCCTACATATATTACAACTCATAAAAATGCAAGAAATATTATCAGAAAGATTGACAGAGATGATTTGCTTGAAACGCTTGTGAAATCGTTTCTTGATGTGAATTGAGGGGAGAGAAATTATGCCTAATTTAATTTATAAAAATAAACCGCTTGTCCGCAGCGGAAATACTCTTTATTACGGAGATGTGTCCGATAAATACGTTGTTTGTATGCAGATTGAATCCGCTAAAAAGGTGGGTGGTCTTGACGTTGCCGATAAGGTGATCATTCAGCTTATCTCGACAGATCCCGATGTGAGCCGCAGAAAAAGAATTGTTAAGTCGGCGAAAAAGGACGGTCTTTTTGCAGCGGTGGATATTGCCGAGGCTTGGCTAAGAAGATACTGCAAGAACAGCAATACAACAAAAAATAATTCGTAATTGTGACAGAGGGCAGTTTGTCTTTCTGTTCAAAATATTTTTGGTTTACAGCGATTGGTGGTCGGTTATTTCGGACGCTAATCGCTTTTTTTATGATAAAATATATTTTAATAAAAAATTTAATATTTGTTGCGGAAAATGGTTGAATAACTGTGGGATAAATGGTAAAATGAAATTAATATTAAGGAACTGTCAGAAAATAACTTGAACATTTATACTTGTCTAATTTGCCCAGTGTGTCGTTACAACACCATGAGAGCCTGTTTAAAATCTTAGCGATACACGTCTTTTTGGCAAATTTTCCTGCTAACTGCGTCAAAAGAACAAGACACAAGACAGTATGCCTGCGTCC
>CACWTQ010000205.1 GCA_902763835.1 uncultured Ruminococcus sp.
CACCGCAGGAATACTGACGTATTTCAAGGTGTTGTAACGACACACAGGGCAAATTAGACAAGTATAAATGTTCAAGTTATTTTCTGACAGTTCCTTATAGGCAGTGAGTATCCTATCGTAAAAAATTATTAACATTACAGCCTTCCTCAAAGTGTTTCTAACTTTACAATTTTACAGTATATCGACATTTCCCGAAAATCTCACAATAAAAAATGAAAAATTTTGTAAGAAATTTCTTTTTTTTGCAAAATCGTATTGACAAAACAAATTTAATTTGATACAATCTAATTGTACACCATACAAAACAATTAAAAATTTATTTGATACATTTATCCATACATTTATGTCATACTATTACAAGGAGGTTTTGATTTATGTCAATCTACGATTACAAAGTCAAAAAGAGAAAAAGCGAAGAACTTGACCTTTCCGATTTGAAAGGCAAGGTTATTCTTATCGTCAACACTGCAACGGGCTGCGGATTCACACCGCAGTATGAGGGATTGGAAAATCTCTATGAAAAGTACCACGACAAGGGACTTGAAATTCTCGATTTTCCGTGCAACCAATTCGGCAAGCAAGCTCCCGGAAGCGACAGCGAGATTCACGAGTTCTGTACCGCAAAATACAAAACTCAGTTTGACCAGCTTGCAAAAATTAACGTGAACGGTGAGAGCGAAGAGCCGCTTTACACATTTTTGAAAAGCGAAATGCCCTATGAAGAAATCGTTGGTATGAAGAACAAGATAGCTATGAAAGCCATTCAGAAAATCAGCACAACCGCTGTAAAGCCTGCCGACATCAAGTGGAATTTTACAAAGTTCCTGATTGACCGAGAGGGTAATGTTGTGAAGAGATTCGACCCAACATTTATTCCCGGAGATATCGAACCCGATATTGAGAAGATTATTTAGAAAAGGAGCATTAAAATGTCTGTTATTAAAGTTACTGCGGAAAATTTTGAAAATGAGGTTATAAAGTCCGACGGCACAGTCGTTGCCGACTTCAATGCCGACTGGTGCGGTCCTTGCAAAATGCTCGCCCCTGTTCTTGCGGAGTTTGCCGAAGAGCATAAAAATATCAAGGTTGTATCTATAAACATTGATGAAGAGGACGAGCTTGCAGAGGAGTATGACGTTTCGTCTATCCCCTGTCTTGTGGTTTTCAAAGACGGTGTGGAATTTGACAGAAGTGTTGGATTTAGGCAAAAAGAGGATATTGAAGAATTGGTCGGAGAATAAGATATGTACGATATTATTATAGTAGGTGCAGGCATTTCCGGTATGACTGCCGCAATTTACGGAAGACGTGCTTCAAAGTCCGTTCTTATTCTCGAAGTGGCAAGCTATGGAGGGCAAATTGTCAATACTGCTTCCGTTGAAAATTACCCTGCTGCTCCGAATATCTCCGGATTTGACCTTGCAACGGAAATTTATAATCAAGCTAAGGCTTTGGGAACGGAATTCAAATTTGAAAAGGTTCTTGAAATCAAAGACCTTGGTACTGAAAAATCAGTTGTAACAAAGAAGAACACCTACAGCGGAAAGACCGTAATTCTTGCAACAGGCTCGGAGAACAGAAAGCTCGGACTTGAAAACGAAGATACTTTAATCGGCAAAGGAATTTCCTACTGTGCAACCTGTGACGGTGCTTTTTACAAAAATAAGACTGTAGCTGTTGTCGGCGGAGGAAACACCGCACTAGAAGACGCTTTGTATCTTTCGGATATTGCAGAAAAGGTTTATATTATTCACAGAAGAGATACTTTCAGAGGTGAAAAAAGTACCGTTGAAATTCTCAGGCAAAAAGAGAATGTTGCTTTTGTTTATAACAGTGTTGTCAAAAAACTCAACGCTCAGAAAAGGCTTGAAAGCATTGAAATTGAAAACACTGCCGACGGTCACACGGAAACTTTAAATGTAAACGGTCTTTTTGTTGCTATAGGAAGAATTCCGGTTAACTCGGCTTTTTCGGGTTTGATCGAACTTGACGGCAGCGGCTATGTTGCGGCTTCGGAAAATTGCAGAACTAATGTTTCCGGAATTTTCGCTGCCGGAGATAACCGAACAAAAGAGGTTCGGCAGCTTGTAACGGCTGCTTCCGACGGTGCTGTTGCGGCAACTCAAGCTGTTAATTTTATCAATAGTTATAAATAATTTCTTAATCTTTGCAAACTACTATATTCCCTGCTTTTGCAGAGAATATGTATTTGAGTAAAAAAATACGTTTGAAAGCAAATTATCAAATATCTTCCTTTGGTAGTTTGCTTTGTCGGCTTAGGGAGTTCTGCCCCTGCAAGCTTTTGTAAATGCTTAGGAACTGTCACAAAATAACTTGCACATTTAAGCTTGTCTAATTTGCCCTGTGCGTCGTTACACTACCTTGAAATACGTCAGTATTCCTGCGGCAGT
>CACWTQ010000206.1 GCA_902763835.1 uncultured Ruminococcus sp.
TTAAGGTATCACCGGGTTTGATGTCAAAAACATCTCTCGCTTCCTTTGGAAGAACAATCTGTCCTTTTGTGCCGACGGTAACCGTCCACGCGTACTTGCCTTCAGGTCTTGCCATAAAAAACGCTCCTTTCAAAAGTATGTTTTTTCATACTTTACTTACTTAATATAACGGATAATACATAACTTGTCAAGTGAAAAACACATAAAAGAAAACGGACGAAGATGATCAATCTTATCTTCGTCCGCTTAAAATTATATTTTCTTGATTTTTTATCTCAAACAAAAATATACAGAAACTCCTTAAACACCTCAGCTCAAGCACTTTCGTGGTGCGGCTGTTCGGGTCGGATATTCACTTTCTGCTTTTCTTTAGGATAGAATTCGGATATCGCTGCAACTAATGCCTCTGTACTCTCGCGGATTTCCTGTTCTATTCTATCGTTCGCGCTGCTGTAACCTGCCGCCTTCATCAACTGACTGTACGTCACTCCGTTTTTTCTGCGATGTCTCAGGCTTAACTGTAATCGCCAAAATGTTTCCAGTCATTTCAACACTGTACTTAGCTTCGTGCAAGTCCAAAATTGATTTAACGATCGACAAGCCCAAGCCGTTTCCCTTTTGACTTCGGCTTTTGTCCTTGCGAAAATAAGGCTGCCACATCTGTTTGAGCTCGGATTTTGTGAGCGGTTCCGTTTGGTTGCTGACGGAAAGCGTATTACCATTTACCTCTATCGTTATTTCTGTTTCCGGCAGAGAATACTTTACCGCGTTGTCGATCAGATTTTGAATAACGGTTTCCATCAATTCTCTGTCCGCGCATATCATATTGTCGCCGCTTTGCGTGAGAGCAATGGTTTTGTTCTCAGGCAGAGCGGTATATTTTTCGGCTGTCTTTTGAACAGCCTCAAACAAATCAAATTCCGTTTTGTTGAGCTTCATCGTATAGGAATCGAGCTTGCTGAAATTGAGCATTTTTTGAACAAGATCGTTGATTTCATCTGCTTCCTCAATGATGTTGTCAATATAAAAATTTCGCTCGGATATATCAATATCTTCCATAAGGCTGTAAGCGTATCCGCTGATGACAAAAACAGGCGTTTTGATATCGTGCGCCAGCATATTGGTAAAATCAAGTCTTCTCTGTGTCCTCCTTGCCCACTTGAACAGCAAATATAGTTGCGCTGCCGACATTGATTAACATCATTATTGCAACGATTGCATTTACAAACGGCATAACAAGACCGATCGCCCCAAGAGCGTTTGTGCCTATACTGTTGCCGATAAAAACACCGTCTACGATTGAAAACAATGAAAAGCAAATGTGGCTCAGCATTGCGGGAAGAACATACTTATAAGCATTTTTTACTCTTGAATTTTCCATATTGTTAGCCTCCTGTTTGTCAGATTACAACAAGTCTTCTCTGTTAATAAAAAGCGCCCGGTTATTCTGTATGAATAACCGAGCGCACTCGACATCTTCTTCTGATTAGGGTTATTGCTAAC
Source organism: uncultured Ruminococcus sp. (assembly GCA_902763835.1). Classification (GTDB taxonomy): domain Bacteria; phylum Bacillota; class Clostridia; order Oscillospirales; family Acutalibacteraceae; genus RUG592. The sequence continues at coordinate 1,504 of CACWTQ010000206.1, forward strand.
CCGTAGCATTGCGATGCTCTATCCTCCGATGACAACTATTCAATTAACTAAATTGCATTATAGCATAAAAGCAAACAAATATTAAGTAGCTGTTCTTTATTTGTATTACCGTCCGGTCGCTAAATCCCGATTTGAATTTGAAATAATCTATGGCTATTATAGCATATCATAGGTTGTTAGTAAAGTCCTTCAAAATCCTGATAAACAGTGGATTTATCGCAGTTTGCTCACCTTATGCGGACATAGGATTTCACATTTTATTATATCGTTCCCGAAGGCTCGTAAGGGCAACGATGAGGGAAAGAAAAACTGATAATAAGTTATAACAAGATGTGGCAATCGGAGTGCTGTGATATATGTGCGAATATATTTTTTGGAGGATTCTATAATGAAACACAATTTTGAAATCAGCTATACACAACAAGGCGATTATCTTCTGCCCGACCTGAGATTACCTGAACAGCCAAAGGTGGAAATCGGCATTTGGGGCAAGCGGCATTTACGCTACATCAAGCAGCACCACAAAATCCGCTATACCAATCTGCTCACAAGCTGCAAGCTCACCGCCTACCTCGCCGACATCGACGAGCAGGCAGAGGAGATGTTCTTTAGGTTGGTAAACCAACTCGCCGAAAAGGAAGGTGTAACCGAACAGCTCAAGGCAGATGATCAAATGCTGTGGGTAAAACGAATGAACAATATCCGCAACCGTGCGAAGGAAATCGTTAATGCAGAGTTGATTTATGTATAATAAAATCGAGCGAAGGTGAATTATTCATCTTCGCTCGATTATTTTTTTATTCGTTCATAATTTGTTTTAACGGTATTTTTTCATTGACTGACCATAAGCAAACATAACGCCTTCATATACAACGATAAAAACAGCAAGCGTTATAAAGAACATC
>CACWTQ010000207.1 GCA_902763835.1 uncultured Ruminococcus sp.
TGCCGCTGCTGACAAGATCACTCTTCCCATCCATTGGCTGCGCCTCCGGATTTACCGTAGTGCCATCCGGAAGATAATAATCGTCGGCGTAAAGAGCAAAATGTGCTCCGGGCAGAGTCTGGCTGGAATCAGGTCCGGTTTTCAGAATTGTTACTTCACTGCCAGGACTATGGGGCTTATTTTTTATAATGGTACGAACTCCGTCTACACTGGTCTCAGCTCTCCACTGATCTGTAATATCATTTCCCTGCAGATCCTCAACTTTCATCTCCCTGAAGCTGTATTCAAAGGCTGCCCGATAGTATTCCTGTGTATTAGGATCATAATACGGTCCGATTTGAGGCAATTGCTTGTAACCATCGTTTTGCGAAGATTCAAACAAAGTCAACAGCCAGTTACTCACTGTCATATAAAGACCGGTATTATTAACAACAATTGTATTTTTGGAAATCTTGACCGGATCATATATCAGAGTTTCTACAGCTCTTTCTGTACCGTTTATATTCGTGAAAAGGGCTTTGCGATAAATCTGGATGGAGATTATTTTATCATCCGTCTGGCTGGTCACTTCTGTTCCGCCCGGTCCGAACCACTTTTTCTCAACAGCAAGCTGTTGTCCTAATGAATCGGACTTATTCCCGGCAACCAGTGAACCGGTCTGGTTAAGGTATGCCCTTTCTTTGGAGCTGGTCTCCATTCCGTTCCAGCCGCTATTTTCGTATGACGGATTCCCTCCTTCTTTTGGAACAGCCACATATCTGACAATCAGTCCGAAATCGCTGAGAGCTCTTAACTCATTTCCTTTCTCAGGCAGAAGGACTCCATTCTCCACCAGATAATACCGCACTCTGTACTGTGTCTGATTATAAGTACGGTATGAGGGCAGATCCGAAAAGAGCTTTTCCCAGTTATTATCACCTGACAGAGTTACCGTTCCGCCAGGATATACTTCATCTGTACCATTTACCTCATTACCATGCTGATCCACACAATACCAGTGAAGCTCCGCCTGTACAGGAAGCTGTAAATCTTCATCAAGCGCAAACCATCTCTTTTTCACAGTAATATCTATTGTTTCGATATTATTGACAGTCAGCGTATAGACCTGTTTATTTCCTTCAACGGATGATGTCATGACAGCATCATCATTCGGATCAAATATTACACTGTAAACATTCTTCTCAGCATGAGCCATAAGTGCGTGAGTACCGACGGCAATATTTATTTGTCCGTTACGAAGTCCTGTTTCAAACTCGGCACGTTGTTTTTTTCTCAATGAACCTAAGAACAAACCCACACTAAGCCCCATAGGTGTAAGCCAATTAACCATATTATTATAGTGTTGTTGAGCGAGAATTTCTGTAGGAGCCATAATAGCAGCTTGGTAACCGTTTTCTACTGCTGCCAAAAGCATTATACAGGCAACAACTGTTTTTCCGCTTCCGACATCTCCTTGAAGGAGTCTTTGCATTGGCTCAGTTGAATTCATATCGTTTAATATTTCATTAACAGCACGTTTTTGAGCACTCGTAAGTTCAAACGGAAGATTATTTATAAATTTCATAACAAGTCCATCACGTTTAATGCTCAACGGCAATGATTTATTTTCTTCACGATTTTTCTCACGTATTAGGGCGAGTTTTAGTTGAACTAAAAACAGTTCTTCAAAAATCAAAGAAAACCGTGCTTTTTCAAGCATTTCCATATTATCAGGAAAATGAATTTGTTCTACGGCATCTTTTTTATCAAGAAGATGATATTTTTCTCTCAAATAATCAGGAACAACATTTGGAATTGATTCTTTGTATAACTGAATTGCGTTATATATAGCTTTTCTGAGTGTTTTAATATTAAGATTTTCACTTAATGAATATATAGGAACAATTCTTGCCAAGTTGAGATTATCTTTAGTTAAAAAGTCCTCTGACATTATGGAATAGGTGTTATTATCAAGAGTGTAACTTCCGTCATACGAATTTATTTTTACAGTACCGGATATAACGATTCCCGCACCTTTAGGGAATTGTCTTTTAGCACGTTCTAGAATATATTTTGTACTTTTTGCATAAAAGAAGTTGATGTTGATAAAACCAGTTTCGTCAACGATTTTAACCTTCATAACGCCAAGCCCTTTAGGGGTAACGAAGCTTTCCGTAGATTTAATATAGCCAAAAACAGTTGTCGTTTGACCATTTTGAAGATTTCGGATAAGTGTTCTTTGAGAATAATCAATATGCTTGCGAGGAAAATAGAACAATAAATCTGATGCAGTAAAAACACCAAGTTTATTCAACATAGAAGCGACTTTAGGGCCAACACCTTTAATAAAGGTTACATCAGAATGTGGATCAATATTTTGTTCTTTAGAGTTAGACTCACTCGAATTTTGTGA
>CACWTQ010000208.1 GCA_902763835.1 uncultured Ruminococcus sp.
ACACCTTGAAATACGTCAGTATTCCTGCGGTGTTGTGCCTAACACAGAACAAATTATCCTGCGTATAAATTGTTCAACTTATTTCCCAACAGTTCCTAAAGAATTTTTAAATTCGGAATTTCATTGTCACGGATATGTCACATATTGTCACGGCTTTTTTTCCAGACCCGTATAAATACAAACCCAAAAAAGATAAACTTGCGATTAAAATAAATAGAAGTGGAGGCATATATAGAAAATGAATCCAAAATTAAAAGAACTACGAGAAAAAGCTATGAATCTCCCCCTGCAGCCGGGGGTGTATATTATGCACAATTCCAAAAAGGAAATTATCTATATCGGCAAGGCTAAAGCTTTGAAAAACAGAGTAAGTCAATATTTCGGTTCTCAAAATAACCATAACGCAAAAGTCCGCCGTATGGTTGAGAATGTCGATTACTTTGAATATATCATCACCGACAGCGAGTTTGAAGCTCTTGTGCTTGAAGCAAGCCTTATAAAACAGAATAAACCACGGTATAATATATTGTTAAAGGACGATAAAGGCTACAGCTATATCAAAATTTCAAAAGAGCCTTTCCCACGCATTACCGAAGCGAAAAAGCCCGACGGCACAGGCGAGTTTATAGGTCCTTATACAAGCTCCTATTATGTTAAAAATGCCGTTGACCAGACAGTTAAAATTTTTAAACTACCCACCTGCGGAAAGAAATTTCCCGAGGATTTCGGAAAGGGTCGCCCGTGTCTGAATTTCCATATTAAACAGTGCTGCGGTTTGTGCCGTGGAAAAATTTCCCAAAAAGAATATAACGAAACTATTAAGGAAGCCGTTGAATTTCTGAAAAACGGTACAACGATTTCAATTAAAGAGCTTGAAAAAGAAATGCTTGAAGCAGCGGAAAATCTTGAATTTGAACGTGCTGCGAAAATCCGTGACAGAATAACCTCCGTAAAGCGTATGAGTGATAAACAGAAAGTTGTTGCGTCAAAGGTGCGTGAGCAGGACGTTATCGCTTTGTTTGCAGATGGCACGGACGGCTGCTTTCAGGTGTTCAGATTTTCTAACGGTATGCTTTACGACAGGGAAACTTTTCTTATAAAGGATATTGGCGACGAAAGTACTGCTTTCTCAGAGTTCATTTTGCAGTATTACGCTATGCGTGACAGGATTCCTCCGTGCCTTACGACCGACAGAGAGGTCGAGGACAGCGAGAATATCGAGCATTGGTTATCTGATAAGGCAGGAAGAAAGGTCGTTATTTTCGCACCTCAGAGGGGCGAGAGAATGCAGCTTGTGACGATGTGTAAAAACAATGCCGCCGAGGTTCTGGCTCAAAGCAAGAACAGTCAAGGTAAACAGTATGCCGTTCTTAAAGAGCTGGGCGAACTGCTGGGACTTAAAAAAGTTCCTGTTTATATTGAGTCGTATGATATATCAAACCTTGCAGGCACGGAGAATGTCGCAGGTATGGTTGTATTTGAGAACGGCAGACCGCTTAAATCGGCTTACAGAAAATTTAAAATAAAGTTGTTTGAGGGTCAGGACGATTACGCATCTATGAACGAGGTTCTTACAAGACGTTTCGAGGAGTATCACAAGCTGAAAAACACAGGCGAGGGCTTCGGCAGACTTCCCGATTTAATTCTTCTTGACGGCGGCAAGGGTCAGATTTCGGCGGTGCGGCCCGTTTTGAAAAAAGCCGGTGTTGACGTTCCGCTGTTTGGTATGGTTAAGGACGACAAGCACAAAACAAGAGCTATTACGGACGGCGAGGGCGAGATTGAGTTAAAGTCGATAAGAAGCACATATACGTTTGTTTCGGAGATACAAGAGGAGGTTCACCGTTTCGCTATCGGATATCATCATCAGCGGAGAAGTAATTCTACTTTCAAGAGTTCGCTTACGGATATAGAGGGAATAGGCACGACCAGAGCAAAGAATTTATTGAAGCATTTCGGGTCGATTAAGAACATTAAGGAAGCGGAGCTTGAAGAGCTTGAAAATGCTCCGGGAATGACAAGGAATGCGGCAAACGCAGTGTACACGTATTTTCATCGTGAAGATGAAAATACATGAAGTGTGCATAGCATATGAAGTTTGCCTTTTTGAATAAGATTAAATTTTTTTACAAAAATGTAATATTTTTCATTAAAAAAGGTTGACGAAATGGTAACAAACGTGTTATAATTTATAGAGTTAAGTAGGCGGACAACGTCCGCAGAAGAGAGTCGAAGCAGAAGAGAGTCGAAGGTGAAACATCTCTTATAATCCTACTTTAGTTACATTTATTTGACTTTGGTTTATAATTGGTACAGGTTAGAATCAAACTATA
>CACWTQ010000209.1 GCA_902763835.1 uncultured Ruminococcus sp.
CGCAGGAATACTGACGTATTTCAAGGTGTTGTAACGACACACAGGGCAAATTAGACAAGTATAAATGTTCAAGTTATTTTCTGACAGTTCCTTAATATTTTCGTCTGTCACAATTACGAATTACGCATTAAAAATTGCGTGTTTTAAAAGAAACTTTCTATAACCTTATCGCACCCCACGGGTGAATACAAAAATTCTTGAATTTTATCTCCGTCATAAAAATATCTCGGGGGTGACGGTTTCTTTTCGGTTTCAAAAGTATCGATAACAATAAGCTTTATCTTCATCTTAGAGGGGATAATGTTTTTTATGTAAACGCTTACCTCCATTCCCGGAGTAAGCCCCTCTTTAAGCTCTGCCAGACCTGCAAGATTAGGAGTAAGCTCAATGAATGCACCGTAATTCTCAACGCTCCTCACAGTTCCCGATACGGTTTCGCCTATTTCAAAAAGCTCCGCATTCTCTTCCCAAGTGCCTAAAAGTTCCTTGTGAGATAGACATATCCTGCCGTCTTCGTTGCTTTTGACTATAGCTTTGATGTTCATTCCGTTTGTGAAACGCTGACGGGGGTGTTCTATCCTTGATACCGAGATTGAATCGATAGGGAGAAGCGAAGCTATTCCGCAGCCTATGTCGGCGAATGCTCCGAACTGTTCAAGGCGGGTTATTCTTGCGTTTATAATATCTCCCGCAACAAGACCCGAAATATAATTGTTCATACAGCGTTCCTGTGCGGCTCTGCGTGAAAGAGTTGCCACGGGCTTGCCGTTTTCGTCGAAGCTAATGCCCGTAACGATAAAGCTCACAGGACGGTTCACTCTTGAAATTATGGCAATATCACGCACTTTACCTTCTTTGATGCCGATTGCCCCCTCTTCTCGGGGTATTATTCCTTTTATGCCGTTTAAGTTAAGAATAAGATTGTGGGAGCAGTCGCAAACATTTACCACAGATTCAAGAATACGTCCTTCATGCATAGCTTCCGTAAGTGTTGAAAGATTTTTTAAACAGCTGTTATTTTCGGCTTTTCCTATTAAAATCCCCTCGGGAAAAAAATGTGTCATTTCCTCTCATCCCTTTCTTTATTTAACACGTGGAGGACAATCTTAACCACTAACTAATTAAGAAAATATTATCTATGTATCAAAATAGAATTAGTATTAGACTGCTCTGTTTATAATTTACTTTTAGCCTACACCGATTATAAACTAACGTCAAATAGGTGTAACTAAGGAACTGTTGGGAAATAAGTTGAACAAATTAGACAAGTATAAATGTTCAAGTTATTTTCTGACAGTTCCTATAGCAATCCAAATAAATAAACGGATAAAAGGAGGCGATACCGGTGAGTTTATGGCAAGGACGACAACGCAGCCAGGGGCTTACCGGGACGCCGAACTTGTTCGGGTATTTATTTGGTTTGCTATAAGTAGGACTACAAGAGATTCTGTACCTTCGACCCTCTCCAGAAACGGGCACTGCCCACCCTGCTGATGAATTTATATGCGAAAATGGGGGAAAGTATGATTTATTTTTATGCGTAATTGTGATAGTCAAAAGTTTGTGAAGTAAACGAAAATTTATTTTAGTTAAGAGTGAGTAGGGAGGGGGATAGTGCAGAAATCATTATACAAAAGGACAAACCCCGTTTCCGAGGTTTGTCCGATTTACAAATAAAATATAATTACGAATTGCTCCGCAATGTCTATTTTTCATTGCGGCAGCTGTCGAGTGCATTTCGAGCTTTTGCGTGACCTTGCTCCGCCGCAAGCTTATACCACTTTACGGCTTCTTCGATATTTTTGTCTACACCGTTTCCGTTGTAATAGCAGTTTCCGAGTTTATACTGAGCTTCTTCATTGCCCTGATCCGCTGCAAGCTTATACCATTTTACGTCTTCCTTGTAATCTTTATCTAAAACATTGCCGCTTTCATAGAATAAGGCAAGATGATACTGAGATACCGCATAACCTTGTTTGGCAGCAAGCTTGTACCACATTACGGCTTCATATTCGTCTTTTTCCACACACTGACCGTTTTCATAGCAGAAACCAAGGTCATACCGAGCCTGAATATGCCCTTGTTCCGCAGCAAGTCTGCAACATTTTATTGCTTCCGAATAATTTGTGTCTGTTCCTCCGCCGTTGTAATAAGGAACTGTCAGAAAATAACTTGAACGTTTATACTTGTCCAATTTGCCCTGTGTGTCGTTACAACACCTTGAAATACGTCAGTATTCCTGCGGCAGTGTGCCTAGCACAGAACAAATTATCCTTCGCTTAAATTGCACAACTTATTTTGCAACAGTTCCTAACACCTTTCTTTAATAAATATATCTTTTTTTAATTATAACATAAATTTTATATAAATTTGTTAAATTTTTAGAAATTATGCAGACAGCGTACAGCATACAAACGGTTTAAAAAAAGGTTGCGTTTTTTGGGGGAGTGTGATAAAATATAATTATAAAAAATTACGGAGGATACATACTTTTATATGAAGAAACAGTTTTTAGAAGTCGGTCAGATTGTCAATACTCAGGGTCTTAAAGGTGAAATGCGTGTTGACCCTTGGTGCGACGACCCCCAATTTATATGTATGTTCGATGAGCTGTATCTGAAAAACGGCGATACAATAAAAATCACTAAGTCGAGAGTTCAAAAGAACGTTGCCGTTATCAAAGTCGAGGGCATAGATTCCATCGAGCAGGCTGACACTATGAGAAGAACAGTTCTCTATATCAACCGTGACGACGTTGAACTTGACGATGATGTTTTCTTTGTTCAGGATATTCTTAACTGTGAGGTTGTCGATGTCGATACTAAGCAGTCCTACGGAAAGATTACCGATGTTATCAAAACAGGTGCGAACGATGTGTATCAAGTCACCGATGAAGACGGCAAAAATTATCTTGTTCCGGTTATAGACGATGTTGTTATCAGTACCGATATAGACGGCGGCGTGGTTGAGATTCGTCCGATGAAGGGAATTTTTGACGATGAGGATTGATATTATAACGCTGTTCCCCGAAATGTGCGAGGCGGTTATGAGTGAGAGCATTATCGGCAGAGCGAGAAAAAGCGGTGCGGTCGAGGTAAACTGTCACCAGCTGCGTGACTTCGCTTTCGATAAGCACAGACGTGTCGATGACGCTCCCTACGGCGGCGGTATGGGTATGCTTATGCTTGCCGAACCGATTGCACTTTGCTTTGAGGATATCTGTAAACAGATCGGCAAGCGTCCGCATTTTATATATATGTCGCCGCAGGGCAAAACGCTTACGCAAAGCAGGATTAAAGAGCTTGCACAGCTTGATAATGTCTGTTTGCTGTGCGGTCATTACGAGGGTGTTGACGAACGGCTTCTCGAGGAGTTTGTTGACGAGGAAATTTCAATCGGCGATTATGTTCTCACGGGCGGAGAGCTGCCGGCTTTGGTGCTTGCCGATTCGCTTGCAAGAATGATTCCCGGGGTGCTTTCCGATGACGAATGCTTCGAGCAGGAGAGCCATTATAACGGACTTCTGGAATATCCGCAGTATACACGTCCGAGTGTGTGGAGGGGCAGGGAAGTGCCTGCCGTGCTTATGAGCGGACATCATAAAAACGTCGAGGCTTTCAGACGTGAGCAGTCGGTTATAAGAACGGCTAAGAAACGTCCGGAGCTGATTGAAAAAGCTGAACTTACAGAAAAAGAGAGGATTTTGGTTAAAGAGCTGATATCCGAAGAGTAAAAAGTGTATCAAAATTTTTATAAAAAATACACAAAGAAAATTTTTTATTTTCGGCTTGAATAGTTCATCAATCCAAACTTAAAAATAACTGTTGACGATAGCCGTTAATGTGATATAATAGTATATATAAACAAAACTCAAAAACAGAAAATTTTTCTTAATATTTTCAATGGAGAGAGGGTTACTTAAAATGTGTGTTAAGGAAGTTTTAGTTGAAAATCAGGTTGGTTTGCATGCTCGTCCGGCTACGTTCTTTATTCAGAAAGCCAATGAGTTCAAGGCTTCAATTTGGGTAGAGAAAGAAGAAAGACGTGTCAATGCAAAGAGCCTTTTGGGTGTTCTTTCGCTTGGTATTGTAGGCGGCACTACAATCAAGATTCTTGCCGATGGTGTCGACGAAGAGGAAGCAGTAGACAGCTTGGTAGAGCTTGTTAAGTCGGGTTTTGCTTCTTAAATTATTTTCAACATACAAACTATTTAGCATCGACATTTTTTGGTCGGTGCTTAATTTTTTAGTCGGTAACACCTAAGGAACTGTCAGAAAATAACTTGAACATTTATACTTGTCTAATTTGCCCTGTGTGTCGTTACAACACCTTGAAATACGTCAGTATTCCTGCGGT
>CACWTQ010000210.1 GCA_902763835.1 uncultured Ruminococcus sp.
CCGCTGCCCAACCTTGTTTTCAACAACACGTTCTGGGATAGTTTTTTCTGCGGCTGCGATGTGGCTATCGAAATGAAGAAATCTCCATAGCTTGACAAATGCCGAGCTATGGGGATTTTTTATGCGCCAAAAGAGCATTGTCCTGAATATAGCCCAAAGGTCGGTGTAGAATGGAAGTGTGCAGTATAGAAATAGTTGTTTTTCCACAAGATTTTGCCTTGAATTTTGTCAGGGGTTTTGCTGGATAATGACCACTGCTTGTGGTATTGTTGTGGTTACAAAAAATAGGAGGTTGATACGATGAAACGAGAATTATTAGACAATGGAAACATCTGGCAGAAGTCAGATGGTCGCTGGATTGGGATGGTGCGGTACAAGGATGAGTTTGGCGTCGCCCAGCGCAAGAGCTTTTCAAGCAAGAAAAAGAAAACGCTTCAAGCGAAGATGACAGAGTACGTTAAGAATTTCCAAGAGCAGATTGCCAACTCCGATGAATCCCGCAAACCGTTGAAAGATAGTATGAAAAACTGGCTGCGCGTGTATAAATACCCGGAAGTAGAGCGCACAACCTATGACCGATACGAATGCACCGCAGAACACCAAATCTATCCCTACATCGGGAACAAGCCTGTCGGTGATGTCACACCTGCCGATATCAAAAAGTTACTAACCAAGCACATGAATAACGGCTATGCCTTCACAACGAGTAAGAAAGCCTACTCGCTGCTAAAGATGTTCTTTAAACAGCTATATCAGGAGGGTGAAATCCCGAACAATCCGATGGCTCTAATTGATATGACAAAGAAAGATAACTACCTTGCCGCTCAAAACAAGGAGAGCAAACCACAGTGTGATTTAGTGGTAGTGTTCACCGATGAGGAATTAGAGAAAATCAAAGCTGAGGCGTTCAAACGCTTTGAGAACGGCAAACCTGTCTACCAACAAGCGGCGGCTAACTTCCTCATGCTCAACACGGGATTGAGAGCAGGAGAGTTGTGCGGCATCATCAACAGCGACATAGACCTCGAACACCGTGTAATACACTTGCAACGCGGCGTAAAAGAAGTACACGTTCGTGACGGCTTAGAATATGTTCCAAAGCTGAAGGTCAAGGTCGGCAAGCTGAAAAGCAAAACGAGCAAACGTGACGTGCCGCTCAATGACAACGCAATCGAAATGATTAACCGCTTACGCGAGGAAGTGTATCTCGGTGAGGACGCTCCGCTTATCCCGGATGAAAACGGCAACTTCACGAACCCACGCAATATGCGTAACAGATTCTATCGTATCCTCGATGCGATAGGTATGGAGCATAAGGGACTCCATGCGTTCAGACACACATTCGCAACACGCCTTATCAATGGTGTGAAGCAACCCGACGGAAGTGTGAAAGCACTATCAGTTAAACAAGTAGCGGAATTGCTTGGGCATACCACTTCGGAAATCACAGAAATTTACTATGTTAAGCGTGACACTACAAGGTTGGCTGGCTTGACCGACAACTTTAATCTGTAATGCAGAAGCAGAGCAGAGAGTGCCGACTCTGCTCTGCGCACTTTCTCTTTGCGTTTAAAATTTGAGCCACATGAAACAAAAACCGGAGGAACTAAAAATATGTATAAATACAACCAAACGCAGGAGGGGCGGTATCACGGTCCTCTCCCTGTGCGTAATTTCTTTCCTTTGCCGAATGCTATTTTCGACCTCGGGTTGACGGCAGAGGAAATTGCCGTCTATGCTTTTCTGATGAAGTGCGAGGACAGGCGAACCTACACTTGCTATCCAAGCTACAAAACGATTGGCAGAGCAATCGGGAAAAGCAAAAACACCGTCATCAAGTACGTGAATATGCTTGAAGAAAAAGGGTTGATTACAAAGCACAAAACTTTTGTGGTAACCAAAGATGGTAAGGCGTGGAATGGAAATCTAATGTTTGGAATTGCACCCATTAGAGATGCGTGTGACGTTTATTACTATCATCAAATGTGGGATAGAAATGGTATCCCGTACATCAAGCAAAAGAAGCGCAAAAAACGTGGGTGATTATTGGAAGGCGCAAAAAACGCCGGTGATTATTGGAAGCAGGTAAAAGCGAGCCGTCCTTTGGTGGACGACCCGCGAAAGACATCGGACGGCAGAGCCGACCGTTATGCAGTTTTAGGAGAATACGCGCGGCGTTTCTGAGGAAGTCCTCAGTATTTACGGAGTTTGTGTGAACAGAAATTATTACGGAGGAAAATATGGAAGAATATAAGAAAGTGACTATCAGTTTTACAAAAGATCAA
>CACWTQ010000211.1 GCA_902763835.1 uncultured Ruminococcus sp.
GAGCGTGAAAATATCCGCGCTGTTGTACCTGATTTGAGTTTGAAGCAGCGAGATAAAAACGCTGAATTTGCCGAAAAAATCACGCCTCGCGCCGAGCTTTTTGCATAGCAGGGTGCCGACCCCAAAGCCCGTCAGCGCGATCAATGCGCAGCCCGATAGTATAAGAAGCAAGCAGATCACCCGCCCTTATTATCTCTCTGATCCTGCCGACATTTTTGCGGCTCTCGAGGAACACAATGCTTTGGAACTCGCCGGTTTTGAGCAGAGAATTAGCGTTTGGCTTGCTTTTGAGCTCATCGGGATTTGTGCAGTGGAGCGTGGCGATAACGCTCACGCCGCTGTTCAGGCAGCTTTCTACGGCTTTAACATCGGCTATGGTCCCGAGCTCATCGCAGACTATGTAATCGGGCGACATACAACGCAAAGCGTGCTCGATCGCCCTGTGCTTGGGGTAAAGGCTGAACACGTCGCACAAGCCGACGTCGTTTTGATTTTCTCCGTCAAGAGCCGCCGCGAGCTCTCCCCTCTCGTCGATAAGAGAAACGGATTTATTTTCGTTTATAGAAATATAACGGGCAATGTCGCGCAGGATAGTCGTCTTCCCCGAGCAGGGCTCGCCGCAGATCAGCACGCCTTTTTCGGGGCTTTTGATTGAAGCGATCAGCTCTGCACAGCAGCCGGTGACTTCCCTGCATAGCCTGAGATTTATTGAGCTTATGTCGCGGATATTTGTAAGGCTGTCCGAATTCATAACGGCAGTTCCGCAGATACCCGCCCTGTGGCCGCCCGCGATGGTGACGAAGCCGTTAGTCAGCTCGCGCTGAACGCTGTACACCGAGTAGCGGCAGATTTTGTTGAATGTTTCGTTCAGGTCGGCTTTATTTATAACAACAGCCTTGTCCGAGGGCTTGCGCAAAAGCGTGCCGCCGTTTGAGATATAAAAATTTTCGCCCATTGATGTGAGCGCGATCGGGCGGCTCAGCCGCAGATGTATATCGGTAACGCTGTCCTCAATAAAGCCCAAATGGCGTTCAAGAGCCGCTTTTACGGGCGGGCTGAGGCAATTCAGCGCGAGAGATTTTTTGTGATTATCCTTTGTCATAACATTCCTCCGAAAACTATCAATGATACAGTCTATGCAGACAAGCACGGGATTAGAATACAAAAAAGCAAAATGGTATACCGGATAAAAAGCAGTTACGTATATGGGTAGCTGCATACAAAGAATTTGGTGATGAAGGACTAAAACGTTCTCGCGAAAAGAAAAAATACTCTTTCGAATTTAAACTGCATGTGGTAGAATTGTACTTAACAACGGAAGTATCGTATCAGGAATTAGCTATAACAGTTGGTATAAACAACCCATCCATAATAACAAAGTGGGTAAACGATTACCGAATAGCCGGACCCGATGCGCTTCGTCCCAAAAAGAAAGGACGTAAACCTAAAGTGGCTAAACCGAAGAAAAATACCGCACCACAAACAGAAAAGGAAAAGGCTGACGCAGAGTATCTGAGACAGCTCGAGGAAGAAAACCTTAGACTAAGAATAGAGAACGCCTATTTAAAAGAGTTGAGGAGACTGCGTTTGGAGGACGAGGCAAAGAACGGCAAGCGCGGATAATCCACAGTCTCCGAGGAGAATTTAAACTAAAAGAATTGCTTGCCGTGCTGAATTTTCCGAAGTCAACATATATGTATTGGCAAAAAAGATTAGACAGAGAAAATCCGGATGAAGTTCTCGAAAAGGAAATTATTGAAATTCGTAAAGAACACAAAGATTTTGGTTATCGAAGAATTCACGGTGAACTAACGGCAAACCGTAATATCCATGTTAATAAAAAGAAAGTACAGAGAATCGTTCAAAAGCTTGGATTGCAGGTAACTTCATTCACTCATAAGAGCAGAAAATACAGCTCCTATCGAGGAAAAGTCGGCAAAGTGGCACCTAACAGAATCAATCGGAGATTCCATACAAATATCCCACATCAAAAGATCACTACAGATACAACAGAGTTTAAATACTATCAAGTAGATGAAAAGGGAAAGATGAATATCAAAAAGTTGTATTTGGATCCGTTTATGGATATGTGTAACAGTGAGATCGTCAGCTTTGGAATATCTCAGCGCCCATCTGCCGAGAGCATTATGAAAGCGCTCAATGAAGCGATTACCGCGACCAATGATTGCCCATACCGTAGAACGTTTCACTCTGATCAGGGATGGGCATACCAAATGAAAGCATATGTCAACACCTTAAAAGCAAACAAAATCTTTCAGAGTATGTCTCGAAAAGGAAATTGCCACGATAACTCGGTAATGGAAAACTTTTTCGGCATTATGAAACAAGAAATGTATTACGGAAAAGTTTACTACAGCTTAGATGAACTTAAGAATGCAATAGAGAAATACATCAAATACTACAACGAGAAGAGAATCAAGCAGAAGCTTGGTTGGTTAAGTCCGGTTAATTACAGACTCAACCTTTTAGCTGCATAAAAAAGCGCAGTAGTCGTTAATCTACTACGCTTTCATTATTAAGTCCAACTTTTGGGGGTCACGTCATGTATCGGGGGTTCAAAAAAGCTTAAGCGGTACACAAAAAATACTCCTTCTGATATAATAGAAGTGCGGTCTGGCAACTGCACTAGAAAACCAGAAGGAGGTCAGCATGCATGACAATAATAGTTTAGCACATACAAGTTGGAATTGCAAATATCATATAGTATTTGCGCCCAAGTATAGGCGACAAGTGTTCTATGGACAGTACAGGGTGGAAGTAGGGAAAATACTGCGAGAATTATGTGACTGGAAAGGAGTACACATAATAGAGGCAGAAGTATGTCCGGATCATATCCATATGTTTGTAGAGATACCACCAAAAATGAGCGTATCAGGATTCATGGGATTTCTGAAAGGAAAGAGCAGTATAATAATACATCAAAGGCACGGAAACCTAAAGTACAAATACGGAAACAGGTCATTCTGGTGCAGAGGGTATTATGTAGACACAGTAGGAAAGAATGCAAAAAGAATAGAAGAATACATAAAGAACCAACTGAAAGAAGATCAAATAAATGATCAAATGACAATCAGAGGTTGGGACGACCCGTTCACGGGTAGCAAGTAAAAGTCGCAAATGTCGGACCGCAATGCGCCTTGTGCCCTCCCCGAAAAAACAGACAAAAAACGTACGCGAAAAACCGAATGAAAAGAATGACAAATATAATATGAAGTTGCTCTATCCGACCGTATTTATTCCACGGTTCGCTTGACAATGAGCCTCTGAAAGTATGATTTCAGGCACGGTGGCGCGGAGGCACGCGCCTTGGCAGGATAAGCCTATCATACTTTCTTACTCATTGTCAAGCGACTTTCGCGGCATAAACGCTGCGGAGGTTCTCCTCGTATTCGTTCGGGGACATCCAACCGATACCCGAATGGGGACGGATAGTATTGTAATATGTTTCGATGTAGGCGAAAATATCCGCCTGTGCCTCTGCGCGGGTCTTGTAATGCTTGTGGTGTACAAGCTCATTTTTGAGACAACTGAAGAAATTTTCGGCGACGGCGTTGTCGTATGGGTCGCCTTTGCGTGACATACTTTGCGTTATGCCGAACGCGGCAAGCGCTTCGCGGTATTTGTTGGACGCGTACTGAACGCCCCTGTCGCTGTGAAAAATCAGTTCGCCGTCGGGCTTCTGCCTGTTGTACGCCATCGAGAGGGCGGCTACAACGAGATTGGCGTCAATGCGCTCAGAAAAAGCATAGCCGACGATTTTCTTGGTGCATAAATCCTTGACGGTGGCGAGATACAGCCAGCCTTCATCGGTTCTGATGTAGGTGATATCACCGACCCATTTGGAATTGGGCACATCGGCAAAAAAGTCACGTTTTAAGAGGTTTTCGCAGATAGGATAACTGTGGTTTGAGTTGGTGGTGGACTTGTAGGCGTTTTTGCGGATGGAGTGGATATTGTATTTTTTCATAAGCCTGTGAATGCGATTGCGCGAACAGCGCATTTGCTTCTTCAGCGTATGATAAATACCATCCAAACCCATAGCCGGATACTGCTGATGCAAGGTGATAATGGCGCACAGCAGTACCTGTTCCTCGCGTTCGCGCTTGGAAATACCGCGAAGCTTCCAAGCATAATAACCGCTCCGGTCAATATTGAGCATACGGCATAGCTTATCCACAGAGAATTTGGAGCGGTGAGCATCGACAAAGCGATACTTGTCCTCTATGGTTGTGAAAGTATGCCGACGGATTTTTTTAAGATTTCGATGACCTCGTCTTTCTCGGCTAACTGCTTGCGAAGCCGCTTATTCTCCGCTTCAAGCTCCTTCTGACGGCTGTCGGCGCGGTGCTGTTTGGCAACCTCGGCAGGCTTGTAGCCTGAGGCGTTCAGCCATGAGCGCAGCGTGTCGGGACATATGCCGAGATTCTTGGCGGCAGTTTTGAGGGGCATACCTTTTTCTGTGACCAGAGCCATTGCTCCCTTTTTGAATTCTTCATCATAGCGCGGCGGTGCGCTTCCCTTTTTGTTAGACATGATTTTCTCTCCTTTTATTTTTGCTTCCATTCCATTTTACCACACTTTTTTCTGTCTATCAATTCGGGGAAGGGGGCAATTGTTTCTGTCGAGTATCCTTTCGATTAATTCCTCTGCACCGTCTTTTCTGTCCGTTTCGGTCAAAGCAATACTGCACGCTTCCCTGTTACTCTCTGTTTCCACCATACCCTCACTGGGACAGCCGGCTCGCGCCGTTTTCTGTGGTCTTTGCATTACTCCTTCCTCCTTCGTTTCCAAGACTACTATTGTT
>CACWTQ010000212.1 GCA_902763835.1 uncultured Ruminococcus sp.
AATGGGAATCCTTATACCGTCCAAGAGATTTTCGGTTGACAAAACTACCATCGAAAACTAAATGACCGGCTAAAACCGGTCTTTTTGTGTTGCGATGGGGCTGTTAGAGTGTGAATAGTAACAAAATCCCTTATATTTTTTGTTTTTTGCTCGATACACCTTGAAAAAAACGTTTTTTTGTGATATATTTAATTTGTATAAAAATTCAAATCAAACTTTGTTTTTAACAAAGCTAACTGTTGTTGTCAAGGAAAAATAAAAAATATTGACACGTTTCTGAAAGAGGTCTGAAAATTATGCACGAAAATCAAAATATGTTGAAATATAGAAAATGGACTTTCAGTTCCTATGATTCAAACGTAAATCACAAGGTGACAGATATACGATTTTATTCTGATGAAAATGAAAAAATCAATATAGAATTGAAGCCTGTCTGTAGATATCCTTCGGGGAATGGTACTATGTCATGGGAGGACTGGAATTATTATGACAGTATTTGTATTTACAAAACCGACTATGAAAAGCTTCTGTTGCCGGCGATCTCATCTCTGTTTCCTGTAACAGATCCTGATCCGAATGGATTTGGTATTCAAAAATCCTTTGATTTAACATCTATAAATTTCTTTGGAAAAGATGATTGGCAAAGACTGATAGACAAACTGACTGAATGTATGAAAATGGTCGATAAAACCGAAACTGAATTCTACCATGTGGTGCTTGGATTTTTGAATGACTTTATGACGATCAGTGATTGGTTTTGTATAGAGGGCAACTTATAAATTCTGATTTTTCTCCGATGTTTTCAAGGAAAAATATTGACACGTTTCTGAAAGGGGTCTGAAAACTATGCACGAAAATCAAAACTGGATTGTTTATAATCCGCAAAATATTGAGGGTATTTCCGGTGCTTATGACGTTGAGATATTAAGGGAAGAGGATTCTTTAAAATTTACCGTTTACTGTGAAAACAAAACGGTTGATGTATATTTTCGCTGTAATGTTCCAATGTATTTGTATTCCGACGAGGGAATGAGAATGGCAGCATATATTCCCGTGCAGGAAAAGAATAACGATAAGCATTATTTTAACAAATGGTTTCTGTACAAAGTCGAAAACTCCGATTTCATTAGGTGGGCAGCGAAAGAGAGCTGCGGATTTTGTTTTGAAGAAAAACTTTTTCACTTTTGCATTATTACGGATAATGATGTAGTCGATATACTGTCAATGGGTGAACCCGAGATTATTATAAAAGATACAAACAGTTGATTTTTGGCACTGTAAGGAGGGTATTGTATATGGCATTTATGGGAATCCTTTTGGTGAACCTGATAATAATTCTTTTTATCGTTGGCACGGCAACTACTGTTGCAATTGCCCTGTTCATTGCTGCGGCAGTACTCAAAAAGCGACAGATGACAAAAAAGAAACAAGCCGAGGAATCGGGAAATTATAATTACAAGGTCAAAAAGACGTATCTGCTGTGCAGAGTATTGGGCGGTGTGTTTTCCGTTCCGCTTATTGCACTTGTGGGAATTATTCTCTATGCCGTTATATCCACCGCAATAGAATCAAAAACATCATTGTCACAAAATGTGTTTGATTGGAACACTGCACAGGTCGAGAAAATTCTTAAAAAAGGTGTCACTCCCGATTGTACCGAAGAGAGCAACAAGCCTGCACAAAACGGCGAGGAAACTCTGCTTTATATGCTTGCAGCCAATCATTACCCTTACTTGCCGGGTTCGTCATATAATCTATCCAATGAAGAACTTCACGAAAATAGAATTGAAATGATGAAGCTGCTTATCAAGTACGGTGCAGATGTAAATTATGCCGCTTATCATGATGAAAAGAATTCTTCGGTTCACAGATATGAGGACAAGTATTCTGTTTATAAAAGTTCGGACGGCTGTGGTACAACACCGCTTATGGCAGCCACATACGATGCCGATTTTGAGATAATAAAGCTGTTGGTTGACAGCGGTGCGGACGTGAATGCCGTTGACTACTGCGGATTTAACGTCATTGATATTGTTGCGGATAACCTTAACGATAAAGACGGCTATGAAATTTTCGAGTATTATCTTGAAAAAGGTGTTGACCCTCTTCACGAAACTAATTTTAAACAGAATGGTAACTATTCAGTCCCCTAAAAAATGGTAGGCAAAATCCAATTTATATGATATAATATTAGATAGAGAAAGGCGGTGGAGCAGATGCCATTTACACAG
>CACWTQ010000213.1 GCA_902763835.1 uncultured Ruminococcus sp.
TGTTTTGAAAGAGGGTGAACCTCTTGCAGTTTAGTGATAAAGCAGCCTTGTCAAAAATCAGATTCGATAAAGCAAAGGATTGCTTGAAAGCAGCAAGAATGATGCTGGACACGCAAGATTATTTGTTTGCATCCAATCGCTCATATTATGCGGTGTTTCATGCAATGAGAGCAGTTTTGGTTTATGATGATTTTGACAGTAAAAAGCATTCGGGCATTATAGCAGAGTTTAGAAAACGGTACATCAAAACAGGTGTTTTTGAAGAAAAAATATCGAAAATCATAGGCAATCAATTTGATATGCGGGCGCACAGCGATTACGATGATTTCTATGTTGTATCAAAAAAAGACATAGAAAAGCAGTATGCGGAAGCAGCGTATTTTGTTGAAAAGGTTGAAGAGTATTTAAACGAAATAAACGAATAACAAATAATCAAATATGTTAGTGAAGCCACTGTAGGAACGAATCCGACAGTGGCTTTTACTATTTGAAAGGATACACATATGATATGTCAATACAGTAATGAAATAGCGCTTCAGTGCGGAATCAATGCGGCGCTGATCGCAGGATATATCTGGCAGGAGCAGAAAACTGACGGAACGCTGAAAGATAAGAAACGATGGGTTCGCGCCGGAAGAAAGAAACTGATGGCTGTTTTTCCGTTTCCGTTTATGTGTAAATGTATTGTAGGCAACGCAATGAACAAACTTGTGGATGCCGGAGTCATTTTAAGACGTGAAATCAACAACTGCTCCTTTGACAGAACCTTGAGCGCAGCGTTTACACCTATGGAATATCTTTAATGGAAAGTGGTGAACAAAATGAGTGAAAAAAGAAAAGCCGGTGAATATGAAGTTATACACGAAATGTGTATCGGTAAAAAAGAAGTCGTAATCGGCGAACTTTCCCGTGACGGCGAGGATAAATATATGTGTGCGTATTACGAATCAAACGTCGTTGCGGCAAGATATACAGATGTTGTTACAAGCGGCAGCTATTTTGAGATTATATCCGTTTACGCAGAAAGAATCAAAGAACAAGCCGAAAAAGAAATTATGTTTATGAAAACAGCAGATGTTTCACAAGAGGATCAACGACCTTTTGATTATGAGAAAATTAAAGACATCTCATATAAAGACAATCTTGAAGGAAAAGTAATCGTCATAAATCCATATAAACTGCGCAGAGAATACCGAGCGGCAATCTATCAGTTAAAGCTGTGTATCGGCGGCTTCGGCGCATTGGGCAACGCCCGCGGTTCTGCTTGTATGTGTAGGGATTTGTTCACAGGTAAGAGCGAACGATATGAAAGATACGACGTGCTTGGAACCGTTGACAAAAAAGACTTGCCGCAATGGGCAAGCGAAAAACTGAAAGCAATAAACGCAGACAGAAAAATAAACAGGGAGAAAATGCCGGAACGGGGTGAAGCAAGATGATTGACTATGAACAAAGAGCAATGATTGAAGCTGAAGATAAATACACGTTCCGACAAAGCTCTCAACTGTCCTCGCAAACAGGATTGATCGGCTTCCTTCGAGCGGATTTCGGTAGTGACGGAAACAGCTTTTTCAGCACATGGAACGACTGGAGGGACGATCTGAAAACAGACACTTTCAAGCAAGAGCTTGATGAAGTCATAAATACCCTGCGTGAAGATGGCGATATTCTGCACAGCAGAAACGCACTTTCCCGTTATTGTCATGCAACACCGCAAAGCAGAATGCAAACTGCTCTGGACTATTACGGCGTTCGTGTGGATACCGGGAAATATACATACCTTCTTCGGCTTAATCCGAACGAGGGCGAATACAACCTTTACTGCTACTGTTATGTTAAGGAATGGCTTGATAAACATCTGCAAAAAGCTGAAAAAGGTATCCGATTTATCACACCCGACTACAAGGATATTTTCCGACTCAAAGACGGTGACAGAATCCGTATCATCCGCAAAGACGGTGATACTATGAACAGACGATGCAGATATATAGACGATTTTCACGTTGAAGTCGGAGATTACTGCTTCCATATCTGTGAATTTGCAGAGAAAATGCAGGGCATCAACGCAAAAGTAATTCCGCTTCGCTCCTCTCTGCCGGAACAGTGTTATGTATATGTCAAGTCCGAAAACGTAATCGGATACATAAACAAGGGCGATTCCGGCTATATAAAAACCGACATAGCTGTTATAGATGCAGACGATGGAATGAAAATTTGTGAAGAGAAGAA
>CACWTQ010000214.1 GCA_902763835.1 uncultured Ruminococcus sp.
TATGAGGACTGCACAAAGTTGTGCAGTCGAAATTCATCGGAGCAATCAAGCTCTCTAATATCACGAAGTACACTGCGATGTTCTTTCTCGAAGAATTGTGCCACATATCGGCTGTCAACTCTTGCTGTGTCGTGATTGTCTGCGAACACTCCGTAGCTGTCCTTGGGGATTAATTCTTTCAATTAGGTGTCCTCCTTTTTTCGGTTTAGTTTTCTGAACTTATCAAGCAAAAAAAATATTGTGGAATTTCCGATTTTTCAAGACCAAGCACTTCCACAGCTTTAAAAATTTCTGGCTGTGAAAACTCAGACTTATTGTTGAGTTTTGCCGAAATAGTCGAATTTGATACACCCATAAGTTCGGCAAATTTAAAATTTCCGCACACCTCCTTTATTTTTCCTCTGAGTTTATCATATCGAAACAACATTGTATCACCTCTTGTTCAGATTTTCTAAACTTAGAATATCATATTTTTTTCGTAATGTCAATACTTATTTTTTCAGAAAACTAAACTTTTTTTCAAAAAGTCTTGATTTTTTTCTAAACCTTGTTGTATAATAACAGTTAAGGAGGTGGTTTCATATGAAAGAATTCCATCAAAGATTAAAAGAGGCTATGACAATAAGAAATATCACTCAAAGCGTACTATGTGAAAAAACAAACATACCCAAATCTGCAATGAGTCAGTATATTTCTGGTGCGTTTAAACCTAAACAGCAAAGAACTTATTTAATTGCAAAAGCTTTGAATGTCAACGAAGCTTGGCTTATGGGTTATGATGTGCCAATGGAAAAAGCACAAAACAATGCTGAGCAGATTTATTATGATTTTATAGGAATTAACAATGTTCTTTCTGAATTTCCAACAACAGATGTTAATGTATTAAATACGGAAACTATTGTAAAAGCCATAGATAAAACTATGGAAATTAACAAAATGTTTTTATCCACTCCAAGATTATATATTCCTGGAACCACTATAGATGATGCTGTTATTGGATTAAAATTTTTACTTGCGTACTATCGTGTAAATCTTACACAATGCGATGATGATTCACTTGCCAGAATGATTGATAGTGATTTATTTAGAGATTTTATAAAAAATATGTTTGTAGCAAGTCATTCAGAAGAAACTAATAACTAAAAAATTCCCTCTCGGAGAAATTCGAGAGGGAAACCTAATATAAAAAACAAAAATATGTAATAAATTATTTACTAAAGCTATTGACACATAATAAATTATGTGTTATAATATTAAGTGTAAGGGGGAGAACAAATGAAAAGCTATTCATCAAGGGAAGTTATTAAAATTTTAACCAATGACGGTTGGTATGAAGTAGGTTGTGTCGGTGACCACCACCAGTTCAAACACCCAAATAAGCCGGGAAGAGTAACAGTTACTCACCCAAGAAAAGACATACCAACAGGGACACTTAACGGTATTGAAAAACAAGCGGGTATCAAATTTAATTGATACTCGCCCCTTCCCCCCTCATAAATTTAAATCAGAGGTGTTTATTATGAAAAACCGATATTCTTTTATTGCAATCTTTAATGTTGCTGATGATGGTATTTCCATTGAGTTCCCCGATTTGCCTGGTTGCTTACCTTGTGCGGATAATATGGAGGAAGCATTTAAAAATGCTCGTGAAGCTTTAGGACTTCATTTATGGGGAATGGAGCAGGACAATGAAACTATTCCCGAACCTACATCTATTACTAATATTCATTGTAACAGTAACGAAGTTCCTGCTGTAATCGATGTTTTTATGCCGCCTTTTAGAGATAAGCTTAATAATCGATTTGTAAAGAAAACTTTGTCACTTCCTGCATGGCTCGCTGATATGGCAGACAAAGACGGAGTTAATTGCTCTAAGATTTTTCAAAACGCACTTATAGAGTATCTTGGTGTAAAACAAGAACATATCGGCTAAACAAAAAACAACCGCCCTGCTCCGCTACCAACAGAACAGAACGGCAAAAGGAGGAATACGTATAAACGCTATAGAGAACTACAGTGAACAAACCTTTGAAGAAATAAAACATATCAACGAGAATGGGCAAGAGTTTTGGTACGCAAGAGAACTTCAAAAGATTCTTGAATATACTGAGTGGCGAAATTTCAATAACTGGTTTGACCGACAAAAGTCCAAATTCAAAAAGCTGTTCGTCATCATGCACAATGAATTGTCGGATTTTTATTCAATTTCAAAAGAGAACTAGGATTTTTTGAAAAAGCTAAAACAGCATGCGAAACAAGTAATAATGACGTTGCCGCCCATTTTGTTGACATCAACAAAATGGTGCATGCAGGAGTAGCAACAAAATCAGTAAGGAACTGTTTCAAAATAACCTATACACTTGGTTTAATGATATAATTCCATTTTTCGTTAGGATCCAAGTACTCAATGTTAAGGAACTGTCAGAAAATAACTTGAACATTTATACTTGTCTAAATGGTTCAACTTATTTCCCAACAGTTCCTAAGAGAATATCTGAAATTTAAGAAATGCATTTTGTCGCTTTATGTCTGGTTTTTCTTATATTCTGCTGTACTCATAAAATGCTTAAGTTGTAGACAGTGGATTATTAATCTATGCTATCGACCAGTTCTGCCCCTCGGTTTGAAGCTTCACCATGTGTGCAAAAATTCCGTTCTTTTTAAGAAGTTCATCGGGTGTTCCCTGCTCTGCAACACAACCGTCGGATAGTACGACAACCTTATTAGCTCCTGCTACGGTACGCATACGGTGTGCAATGACCATAACAGTTTTATCTTTAATAAGACGTGAAATTGCACTTTGTACCTTCGTTTCGTTTTCTACGTCAAGTGACGCAGTGGCTTCATCAAGCAGAATAATAGGTGCGTTTTTTAAAAATGCTCTTGCTATGGAGATTCTTTGACGTTCGCCGCCCGAAAGTTCGCTGCCGTTTTCACCGATTACGGTATCATAACCATTCGGAAGTTCCTTAATGAACTCATCGCAGTTAGCAAGCTTTGCCGCTTTCAAAACTTCCTCGTCGCTTGCGTCTTTCTTTCCTACACGAATATTCTCCATAACAGTATTATTAAACAAAGTTACGTCTTGAAAAACAATAGAATAAACCGACAGCAGTTTCTCGGGGTCAACATTTTTTATATCTATACCTCCCACTTTTACACTGCCTTTATCCGTATCCCAGAAACGTGCTGCGAGTCGGGAAACAGTAGTCTTTCCGCCGCCCGATAGTCCGACAAGTGCGGTAACTTCTCCTTGTTTTGCCGTAAATGATACATTTTCAAGAACGGTTTTTCCGTCCTCATAAGAAAATCCTGCGTTCTCAAAAGTGATGTCATAACCGTTCGGAGTAAATTCATCACTTCCGCTTTGCTCTTTAAAATCAACAATTTTATTCATACGGTCAACATTAACCTGCATTGCATTAAGTGCAGCAAGATTTATGAGAGTACCCGACATAGGCTCGTAAAGTCTTGACGCAACGAGAAGAAAACAGAAAAACTGCATAACCGAAAGCTCGCCTTTAATAAGAAGAATACTTCCCATAAGAGCAACCGTCGCAATACCGAATTTCAAAAGCATTTGTGCCGACACAACAAAAACCGCTGTACCAAGTTCACTTCCGATTGAACTCTTTTCTAGTGTATCTATCTTTTTGAAAAATGTCAACCGCAATCCCACCGGCTTTAGACGGTGGGTTAAGGTTGACAAAAGCGTAGCTTTGTGTTATACTAACAACAGTAGGGACGGTT
>CACWTQ010000215.1 GCA_902763835.1 uncultured Ruminococcus sp.
TATACGCTTTGTTCAATGCTCCTCACCTCATTATTCTCACAACAAATTTACAATTATATCGTATCATCATTTTTTTGAGATGTCAAGTTATTCTCAGCCATACGGGCTGACGGCAATTCATCCCCGACCTATAGAGGTCGGAGTCTTCTTGCCGAGGTAGGATAAAAACGGTCTGTGGAGTTAGTTCCATAGACCGTTTTTGGTTATAGTTCAATGCCTGTTATAGTGTCAACCTTTTTACAAACCCAGCCGTTGGGAGGGTCAATCTCACACGAAATTTTTAAATATTTTCCGTCGTCTGATATACCGTTGATTATAACACCGTCAAAAGCAAGTTCAGCGTTTTTCCATAGGATATTCAAATCCTTGTCATAAGCCGTTATGCCGTTATCGGACGAAACAAACAGTGTATCGTTCTTTATTTTTAGCAATAACAATCATATCAAATACTTTCGGTTGGGTAGAGGAAGTTAATCATATACTTCAAATGCAATATTCTGTTCGGTACGTGACTTCAAATCAACAATATTCAAAATATATGTATCAATAACAAATCACTCTCCCATATACTCGACATCTTCAAAATGCAAATCAATATCTTTGATAATGTCGAAAAACTCGAAAAGCTGAGGTTTATTCATATCATCAAAATCATAGCGTTCAAAATTATTACGGGACGGCACGGAAAGAGTTCCAACGGCAGTACCCTCTATATGATAAAATCGCTCGTTGTCGTCATTGTTTACGATTGCGATAAAAATCATTTCAAACGAAACAATAATCCTATCTCCGATAATCTTGTAATCCGTGATGTCAAAATCATCGCAGTCTATGATTTCAAGCTGTTCAATAACATTACCGCAGTTTGAACTGTATCGGGAAAAATTATTCTCGACTGCAATTTTGTAAAGCTTTGTTTTGGAATCCTCCGAAGTTTCAACATAGTTTGCTGTATATTCCCATAACAAAGTATGTATATGGTTAATAACATTTTTGTTAGTCATAATATTTTAAACCTCCTTAAAAAGTTAGGGTGCGTGTTTCCTGCGGACGCTGCCCACTAAATCAATTATCCCAAGAATAATTGCCATTACAATCGAAACAATTCCCACAGTATTTGAAATAATTCTCCTTGTTCTCATTCTCTTTGAAAGCTTCTTAATGCTTTCGCTTAAAATTTCGTCGGCAATGTACGGACTTGTTTCAACCTTGATGTATTTGTTTTTCTTTTCGTCCTTTTTCTGTTCGTCAAAATTTTTTCTGTAGCCGTCAAAAAAACTTCGGCAGTCCTTGCAGGTCTTCAAATGCTCCCTGACGGCATTTTCCGTTTCCTCGCTTGCCGCTCCGCTTGTGTAAATATCCACTAAATCCATTGCAATATCACAAGTAATCTTCATTTGTAAGTTCCTCCGATAATTTCTTTTTTGCTCTGAAAAATAATACCTTCGCCGAATTTTCCGTGACGTTCATAGCATCTGCAACTTGAGAAAATGTCATATCAGCATATATTCTGTATAAAATAACATCTCTGTACTTGTCGGGAAGAGTGTCGATAAGCTCTCTTACCCTTACTTGCTCCGAGGTCTGCTCGTAAATATATTCGGGATTTAACGCTCCGTCATCTGTGAGAAAATCCGATATGTCGAGAATATCAACAGACTTGCCGAAATGCTTATCTCTTTTTAAGTGCTTGAAATACATATGCTTTGCTATAGCGGCAATATATGTAAACATATCGCTGCTGCCCTTGTAGCGGTGAAGCGACTTGAAAGCTTGATAGAATGTTTCCTGCGTGAGGTCTTCCGTCAGCTCCTTGTTGCCGCACAGCTTGAATATGAACAGGTACACACGGTTATAGTATTTTTTACATATTATTTCGTATTCATCACGCAAAGAAAGACCCCCTTTTTGGCAATGCCATCAACTTAGTGCAAATGAAGTGTTGCCCTCGGAAACACTTCATTTATAACAATCAATCACTGATTAATTGTTATATTCTTTTTATCCGAATATATTTGAACAGAACCTTGTCGTGTGAGATAATATTTTATTTCCATTTCGTCCAAAAGTTCAATCATTTTATCCTCTTCGGAAGATGTGATAACGGCATATTTCGGATTAGGAACTGTTGGGAAATAAGTTGAACAATTTAGACGCAGGATAATTTGTTCTGTGTTAGGCACAACACCGCAGGAATACTGACGTATTTCAAGTAAATGTTCAAGTTATTTTCTGACAGTTCCTTAAGATAGTTCTCATAAAATTCGCTGTCCTTTGGGACGTTGCTTTGCAGAACGCTGTCAACCTTGATATTGTCAATAATGGAAGAAGCACTGCCCACGTGGTCTTTGTCGAAGTGGGTTATTATCAGATAATCGAGGGTTGTAATATTGTGTTTGTCAAAGTATGATAAAATCTCTTTGGAGAGTGTATTCTCGCCGGTATCTATCATAACATTGTTATTGCCGTTGGAGATAACACAGGCATCGGCTTTGCCTGCATTGAAATAGTGACATACTCCCACCACCTACGCTGAGCTTCTCGGTGGGGGCTTCTCGTTCAAGTACAGCAGCCTGTACAGTATCAGCGAGCTAACCCCGTGTGTCC
>CACWTQ010000216.1 GCA_902763835.1 uncultured Ruminococcus sp.
GAACTGTGGGGATTTAACGTAGAAACAGATGTTGAGTCTAAAAAAAACTTCGACCGAGTGAGCGTGAAATGACAACACCGCTGTTCCTTTTAAGATGTCTGCAAATCGGGTTGTCATTAAGCGACCTTGATTTGCTGACTATCGGATTAGTTAATGATATGTACTGTGAAAGTAGAAATGACGAATACAAGGGCTGGAGAGAATTGGCAACTCAGGAAGATTACGAGAATTTTTAATATTATAAATGCGATAAAGAGGTGAGCAAAATTAGCCGAAATATTCGTGGTGTGAACGTGTCTATTGGAGCGGATACGACCAAACTCCAAACTGCCTTAAAAGGAGTAAATACCCAAATCCGCTCCACTCAATCTCAGCTTAAAGACGTAGAAAAGCTTTTAAAATTAGACCCTACAAACACAGAACTCCTGTCACAAAAACAGAAACTTTTGAAACAGGCTGTGGGGGAAACAAGAGATAAACTTGATACCCTGAAAACGGCTCAGGAGCAGGTTTTAAAAAGCAAGGATAACTATGACGCTTGGAAAGAAAAATTTGACCCTATAAAAACCAAGATTGACGAAACTACCGAAAAGCTTAAAACACTCAAAGAAAAAAGCTCAGAAATGGAGAAGTCGGGTAATATCAATACCGACGCTTACAATGCTCTTCAAAAGGAAATTGAAGATACATCAACAGACTTAAAAAATCTCAAAAAAGACGCTAAAAATGTTTCAGACGAATTTGGAAATCCCATAAGTCCGGAGCAATATGACGCATTACAGCGTGAAATTATTGAAACCGAGCAAAACTTAGAATCACTGCATCACACGGACAGAAAATGCAGGAATTTGGCTCAAAAGTCGAATCAGCCGGAAAAGCTTTACTTCCCATAACGGCCGCTGTCGGTACTGTCGGAACGGCTGCCGTGAAAACTACTGTCGATTTTGAAAGTGCAATGAGTAAAGTTTCCGCTATTTCGGGTGTTACAGGTGACGACCTACAAGAGCTGAGTGACAAGGCTCGTGAAATGGGTGCAAAAACGAAATTCTCCGCATCAGAAGCGGCTGACGCTTTCCAGTTCATGAGCATGGCGGGGTGGGGAAAAGACGAAATGATGGGCGGTATCGAGGGTATTATGAATCTTGCCGCCGCCAGTGGTGAGAGTTTAGGAACAACGTCCGATATTGTTACAGACGCTCTCACCGCCTTTGGATTGAAAGCTGATGACAGCAGTCATTTTGCAGATGTATTAGCTGCCGCTTCTTCAAATGCCAACACCAATGTGTCTATGATGGGCGAAACATTTAAATATGTAGCACCTGTGGCGGGTTCAATGGGATACAGTATTGAAGATATGGCTGCGGCAATTGGTGTTCTTGCAAACAACGGAATTAAGAGCAGTCAGGCAGGAACAACGCT
Organism: uncultured Ruminococcus sp.; assembly: GCA_902763835.1. GTDB lineage: Bacteria > Bacillota > Clostridia > Oscillospirales > Acutalibacteraceae > RUG592. The sequence goes on from CACWTQ010000216.1 coordinate 1,420, forward strand.
CAGAAAGTCGATTACAAGCCTTGCAGCTCCAACAAAAAAATCGTCCGATATGATGAAATCACTCGGTTTTTATGCTTCCGAAACTGTAACCAAATTCGACCAACAAGCTATTGACGAACAAATGCTCAAAGTTGAAAAAGCTACTCTGGCGGCTGATAAAGCACAGACAGCATATAACGTTGCTGTGAGCAAGTATGGGGAAGACTCCGCACAAGCAGAAGCGGCACTTGCCAATATGAGCATTAAACAAAAAGAGCTTGCAAATGCCGAAACAAAGCTTGACGCTATAAAATCGGGTGAAGTTCAGACTATTTATTCATATAACAAAGCTATTCAGAACGAGGACGGATCAATGAAAAGCTTTAGTGAAACACTCTCATTCTTGCGTGAAAATCTGAAAGATAAATCCGAAGCCGAAAAAGCGGCGGCAGTGAGTACAATTTTCGGTTCACAGGCTATGGGTGGTATGCTCGCCTTAATTAACACGTCGGATGAGGATTTAGGAAAACTTACATCTGCGATAGATAACTGTGACGGTAAAACACAGGAAATGGCTGAAACGATGCAAAATAATTTGTCGGGACAGCTTACTATCTTAAAAAGTCAGCTTCAAGAGCTGGCTATTTCTTTTGGAGAAATTCTTCTTCCGAAAATAAAACAGATAGTATCTTGGGTTCAAGGTGTTATAGATAAACTGAACGCTATGGACGAAAAAACAAAAACTACCATTGTTGCCGTATCACTGATAGCTGCGGCGATAGGCCCCGTTCTAATTGTTCTTGGAAAATTTATCGGCGGCATAGGCGGTGCAATTTCCACATTCTCAAAAATGGGCTCAGCTATTGGCGGTTTTATGGGTAAGATGGGCGGCTTTTCTGGTATTTTTTCAAAAATAGGAACAGCTATCAGCGGAATATCAGCACCTGTGTTGGCGGTTGTTGCTGTAATCGCTGTGCTTGTAGCAGCTTTTGTGCATCTTTGGAATAACAACGAAGAGTTCCGAAATAACATCATAGCTATTTGGGAAGGTATCGTATCAAAAATACAGTCTTTTATTGAAGCTATAAAAGAGCGTTTTTCATCACTCAACATAGATTTTAGTACCGTTGTAGAAGTTCTGAAAAATCTATGGGATACTTTTTGTAACGTCATTGCTCCAGTATTCGAGAGTGCTTTTCAATTAATATCGGATACACTTTCGGCTGTTCTCGATGTTCTTGTAGGTGTGCTTGACGTTTTCATTGGAATATTCACAGGAAATTGGGAGCAGGTATGGGAAGGTGTAAAAGGAATATTCGTTGCTCTTTGGAACTTTATCGTTAATACTTTGAAGAATGTTCTCAATATGCTCAAAAATATAGCGGACAACATATTACAGCTGTGGGGAACAAACTGGGAGAACTTTTGGGGAACGATAAAAGATTTTTACGTTAATCTGTGGAACTCAATTGTTACATTCTTTTCGGGAATACTTACTTCTATAAAAGAAAAAGCGGTAGTAATATTCACATCTATT
>CACWTQ010000217.1 GCA_902763835.1 uncultured Ruminococcus sp.
AATAGGCAGTATAAATCAATTTAAGGAAGATTTGAACAAGCAAATAACAGGAGAAAATGTTCTTGACGTTATGATAGACATTTGTACTTCTTTTGATATTGGGTTCAAATTGAATAATAAGAACAATATCAACGAATTTGTCTTTTCATTATATAGAGGTGATGATGTTTCGGACAAAGTAATTTTTAGTCCGAAGTTCGGCAATTTATCAAAAACAGAATATTCATTTGATTATACAATTTCTCCAAATTTTATATACGTTGCAGGGCAGGGTGAAGGAGAAGAAAGGGCTCTTGTCGGCTACGAAGCTGATGATGCGAACCTTTCCGAACTGGAAGGCTTAAGCAGAAAAGAATACTATGTTGACCAGCGAGATTGTCAGACTACTTCATTAGATCCTGTACATGATACATTTTATTTGGTGTTGCTACATACAAAGGGCAGAGAAAAATATCAAGAGTTAAAACCTGTTGTAAATTACAGCGGTGAAATTCTCGATAATGGAATGTATAAATACGGAGAGGATTATTTTCTCGGTGATACTGTACTCATAGAAAATGATTACGGTATAAAAGCAAAAGCCACAATAGTGGAAATAACAGAAGTAGAAGATGAAACAGGATACAAAATAGTACCAAAGCTATCAGAATGGAGAGTGGTAAAATGAAATGTGGATTTTTCAACAGCGTAAACGGCGATAGAAAATATGATGCTGATGACATCAGTAACTATTTTCTTAAGCTTATCTCTAATGGGGTGTTTGCATCGCCCACTAATTCGATGCAGGTACAAGCGGCAGGCGGTATGAAAATAAAAGTCACACCGGGCTGGGCTTTTGTAAATTGCAAATGGCTCAGACTCGATACCGATTATTACATAACGCTTGATAAAAGTGATACACAGTACAATCGACTTGACAGAATTGTCGTAAGGCTTGACCCATCGGATTCTGTAAGGTCTGTAACAATCGCCGTTAAAAAAGGAACTGCAAGCTCCCCGACAAAAATTGTTCCGCTCACGAGAGTAACAAACGGTATTTGGGAACTCAGTCTTGCACAGGTGTGGGTGTTTGCCAATTCTACCGAGATTAAACAATCAGCAATCGTTGATGAAAGAGCTAACAATGATGTGTGCGGCTGGGTAACGGGTTTGATAGATCAGATTGATACAACAAATCTTTTTGCTCAGTATGATGCGACTTTCAAAGAATTTATGGATGATTTGAAAAGCAAAAGTCCGACAGGCGGTACAACGACAATAACTACTCAGCTTGAAAGTTCGGACGAACAATTGATAGGCAATGTTGTAAAAACAACTCTTGCAAAATTTATTCCTATGCTGTTCGGTTATACTTGTGAAACAATGTATGATTGGGATTATTTCCCCGGCTATCTGAATGGCTATGGAATTTCCCGTGAAGTGTATGACATCAACAACGGCGATGTTGTAATGATTTGGCATAATGGAAGATTGCTGATGAATAAAGAGGATTACTTCTTAACAGGCGGCGATCCAAATTTCTGGAGAGTTGTCGAAGAAAACAAAATATACGGTGGTCAGCTTACTATTCAAGTATGGCATCCGCCTTATAAAAGTTCTTCACTTGATGACGAGCCTGTGGTTATAAATAAAGTCGAAAAGAAGGTTGCTTCTCTGAGTGGTTCAGCAAGTAGTGACGTTTACGGAAGTGCAACGGAAACGGTTATTGACAGCAGTTCATCAATTGCAAGCGGTTCTTCTGTGAAAACCGTATCAGGAAAGTCGGAGAAGATTGATGAGTAAAGGAAGGGGAAATTTTATGATTAAAACCATTGAATTGCCCTGTAATTTTGGTGATTTGATTTTTGAAGCGTGTAAGATTTGCAACAAGGTACACGAGCGTACAGTTACAGGCTTTAAAATTGGAATAGGTGGCAATTTGATTTTAACAGATACCAAGAACTTTGTTTTCAGAGAAATAGGAACAGATGTCTTTTTCAACAGGGAAGAGGCAGAAACAGCATTGAAAGGAAAGTGATTTTTAATGGAAATGAACAAAATTATCCGAAGAACAGGCATACCCGTTGCAGACGCTTATGCGAAGTTTGTGGCGGATTTGACAGACGCTTTAAAGGATTTCGGAAGTATCACGAAAGAAGAGGGAAAAGAAAGTCAAAATGCTGATGGCACTGTAAAGGAATATCCGCATACTCGCTTTTATCTC
>CACWTQ010000218.1 GCA_902763835.1 uncultured Ruminococcus sp.
TCTTATTGATGCCGCTTCTACTCCTAAACGCAAGCGTGGCAGACCTAAAAAATGTGTATAGTCTTATGATTTGGGAAAGTAGTAATAGAACTTGATCCCAAATATGCGTCAGCTATAGTTTGCCGCTTTATAGCGGCAAAGCAGGGGGCAGACGAAATATTTGTCATTCGTAACGGTGAAAAGCTTCCCTGCACAGATGTATATACGCCGACTGAGGACGATCTTGCTTTTAAAGAAGACAGCGTGAACAGGGAGTGATGTGATAATGAAGGTTATTCCATTGACCAGAGGTAAATTTACAATAGTAGATGATGAGGATTATGATAAGTTGATGAAACATAGTTGGGCATGGGTTCCTCCTACGGGTTCTCTGTCAGGACCCGGATATGCAGTGAGAAAAGGAAATAAACGTAGGGGCGAACCTCGAACAATACAAATGCATAGAGAAATTCTTAACGCTCCAAAAGGAACAATCATAGATCATATAAATCTCGACAGCCTTGATAATAGGAAAGATAATCTCAGATATGCAAATATTCAAACCAATGGATTTAATAGACCTAAGCCAATTATGCCGTGTACATCAAAATATAAAGGTGTTCTCCGCAGAAAAAATGATAATCGGTGGACAGCTCGTATTAAATTTATGTAGAGCTGGGGCGGTATAAAACAGAAGAAGAAGCCGCTGCAGCATATAACTTCGCATCGCGTATCTTTTTTGGAGAGTATCGACATGAAAATAATGATGTAGAAGAATTGAATGCTGTAAGAAAAAACCGTCTGTTGGAAATAGCGGAAGGATATATTGAACGTTTTGGGTGGTATGTTGATACTGAGACATACCGCTATTATTTTTATCAAAAAAATAATAATGCCATAATTGATAACAGGAGATGATGCATTGGTTAAAAAGAACCTATTCGTATGTAGTTTTTCAGGCGGCAAGGATTCAACAGCACTCCTGATTCGTATGCTCGAAAGCGGTATGCCTGTTGACATAATTCTTTTCAACGAAACAGGATTAGATTTCCCTGAAATGGAAGCTCACATTGAAAAGGTCGAGCAGTACATAAAAAGATATACAGACATCGGTATCACAAGAATTAAACCCGAAAAGCCTTTCGAGTATTATTTTTTAGAACACGAAATACATCATAGAAAAAATTCTGCCTACAACGAGAAATTCGGTGCAACGCATAAAGGCTACGGTTGGGCGGGACCAAAAATGCGGTGGTGTACGAATCGTCTGAAAACACAGCCGAGAGAAAAATTTCTCAGGGAACTTCGCAAGAAATACAACGTCATTGAATATGTTGGGCTCGCCGCCGATGAACAATATCGTTTAAAGCGAAAAAATAATCAGCGTGAAAGTTGCAGACACCCACTCGTTAAATGGGGAATGACAGAAACCGATTGTTTAAAATACTGCTATGACAGGGGATTCGATTGGGGCGGTTTATACGAAAAGTTTTCTCGTGTATCGTGTTGGTGTTGTCCGTTACAGCCTTTGTCTGAATTGAGGATATTGTATCACGAATTTCCCGATTTGTGGGAGCAATTAAAACAATGGGATAATCAGACTTTCAGAAAATTCAGAGCAGATTATTCCGTTGTCGAACTTGAAATACGCTTTAAATTGGAAGACGAATGGAAAGCGGCAGGACGGATACCGAAAGGAAAAGATTTCTTTAACGCTTTAAAGGAGCAGTTGGGGGTGTATGATGAAAAAATTAACATTGGGCAGTTTGTTTGACGGTAGCGGTGGCTTTCCGCTCGGCGGACTGATTTGCGGAATAGAGCCGATATGGAGTTCTGAAATTTTACCTTTTGCTATAAGGGTAACAACAAAAAGACTGCCGCAGGTCAAGCATTACGGAGATATTGCAAAATTGAACGGTGCAGAACTGCCGCCTGTTGACATCATTACATTCGGTTCTCCGTGCCAATCCGTCAGTATCGCCGGAAGACGTGACGGCATAAAACATACTGCTCACGGTGATGATGTTACAACACGAAGCGGTTTGTTTTTTGAAGCCATAAGAGTCATAAAAGAAATGAGGTGTGCTACAAATGACCAATATCCAAGATACATCGTGTTCGAAAATGTTGCAGGAATTTTCAGCTCATCAAACTGTGAAGATTTCCGAACAGTCCTTGAAGAGATCTGCTCAATTAAAGAAACAGATGTACATATTCCT
>CACWTQ010000219.1 GCA_902763835.1 uncultured Ruminococcus sp.
TTGACAATATTCGTTCAACTGTTCTCAAACCTTATATGGTAGGAGAACCTACACGAACACTTTACGAACAATCAAAAAGTGCGATAAACAGGCGATTTTGCTATAACATGGAAAAGGACAGTGTGAAGCTGATTGTAAAGGCACATGAATAAAAGCAACCCTTTACTTTCTAACTGTTTTTGAAGAATGAAAAAAAATTGAGAATAGAGCTTTTGTTCAATAAATCATGAACAAAGCTCTATTCTTTTACCCTATGTATATAATCATGTGAATATTCCTCAGTGAAAAAGGAGAGAAAAAGCTGCTTGAGCTATTGAAATTTTGGTAAAAATGTGGTATTAAAAAGTCGACTTATCGCAACTTACCCTAACTCATCAAAATCCCATAAACCCGCAAGATACAAGCAATCATCAATCGTTAAACTCTTGTAAACCAGTGTAGTTTTTCGTAACTTAGTTGACCAAGAGTTGTCCAAATCAGAAAAGACAAGCGAATATATTGTAATGAACCGCTGACAGTTTTCTGTTGGCGGTTTTGCCTTTGTCAAAAACAATCTTAAACAATTTGTCCTTGAAATGAACGGCGATTTATGGTATACTATATCTTAAAGAACAAGGAGGCGAACGGAATGCCTGAAACGATACTGATTGTTGACGATGAAAAAGAAATTGCTGATTTGGTGGAGTTGTATCTCAAAAATGAAAATTACCCGATCCGAAAAGCATATGATGCACAGACGGCACTTGGCATTATAGAGACAGAGAGCATAAGTCTGGCGCTGCTTGATATTATGCTTCCTGACATGGACGGATTCACGCTTTGTCAGAAAATTCGAGAAAAGCACCTGTTTCCTATTATTATGCTTACGGCAAAATCTGCGGATATGGATAAAATAAACGGACTTATGCTTGGTGCAGACGATTATATCACAAAGCCGTTCAATCCGTTGGAGGTTACAGCAAGAGTAAAAACACAGCTTCGCCGTTTCACAAAATACAATTCGGCTGAACCAACTACATACGATAAGGACGGGCTATATGTTTGTCCCGATACACATATATGCACACTTTACGGAAAAGAAATATCTTTGACACCAATTGAATTTAATATACTATGGTATCTTTGCAAAAGGTGCGGAAAGGTAGTATCATCAGAGGAATTATTTGAAGCTGTTTGGGGTGAGAAATACCTTGATAACAACAATACGGTTATGGCTCATATTGCCCGATTGCGAGAAAAGCTCGGAGAACCGCCAAGAAAACCAAAATTCATAAAAACAGTATGGGGAGTGGGTTATAAAATTGATTCGTAAGTATTGGAAATATCTGAAATACATTGTTATACCAGTTATATTGATTCTGATATGCTTTATACTATACAATCTGCTTGATTTCTTTGCAATGGGATTTTTTGCTGATTGGTTTGAGAGAATGTTTATATACGAAACATCTTCCATAGATGATAATGAAACCGTCATAATCCGCAACATCAGTTGGGGTTCCCTTAAAATGTTTATCATGGAATCAGGATTTGTTTTAATTATGTTGGGTTCTTGGATTGCGATTGTGATTGCTGATATTAGAAAGAACAGGATACGGCTTAAGCATTCTCAGAAAATCTCGGAGTACCTGCATCGTTTTTTGATTTCAGGTGAGCCTATGCCTTTGGAGCTTCCACGGGAAGATGCAGAGATATTCGCCAAAGTATCTGAAATCAAACTTGAAATGAACCGCAAAGAAACAATGCTGCACGATGAAACAAGCCGTAAAAATGATATGATAACCTACCTTGCCCATGATCTGAAAACACCTCTGACAAGTGTGATAGGTTATTTAGCCGTTCTGAAAGACGAACCCGATCTGCCTGTTCAGCAAAGAACCAAATACACCGAGGTCGCAGTAAGAAAAGCCGAAAGACTGGAAGAATTGACGAATGAGTTATTTGAAATATGCCGCTTCAATCTATCTCATATTGAGCTGCAAATCGAAAAAGTCAATCTGTCACGAATGCTTGAACAGATGATATATGAGTTTGAGCCGCTGCTAAAAGAAAAGTCACTTGCTATCTGCTCTGATATTAGTCCAGATATTCATTATCATTGCGATATAGACAAGACGGAGCGAATCATAGATAATCTCATTCGGAATGCCGGAAACAAAATAGCTCTTT
>CACWTQ010000220.1 GCA_902763835.1 uncultured Ruminococcus sp.
CTTGAAATACGTCAGTATTCCTGCGGTGTTGTGCCTAACACAGAACAAATTATCCTGCGTCTAAATTGTTCAACTTATTTCCCAACAGTTCCTTATTTTTTCAGACAAGTCTGAACTTTAATATTTTATCAAGTTCAAAATGTTCACATTTTTCATAAATTCATTAAAACGCAGAGATAATTATAACTATAATTAAGCAAATTTCAAATAATTCGTTATAATTAACAAAACATTTTTTATATTGACCCCTCTGTCCTACGGACATCTCCCCTTTCAGGGGCGAATTTGACATATTGAGTACCAAAAAGCCTCCCTTGAAAGGGGAGGTGTCAGCCGCAAGGCTGACGGAGGGGTTTCATAAAATGAATTTTTGTGCAATTTGTAATTTTTGCTCATTTATAGATTATAACATATTTTTATACAGATTTCAGGAAGATTTTCTGTATTTTGTAAAATTTAATCTAAAAAAGTAACCCCCTGACAATACTGTCGGGGGATAAAAAAATATTTAAAATATCATTCCCAGCTTACGCAAATACCCTTAAATCCGTTTGCCTGCTCCTCTGTGCTGAATCTTATTTCAATTGATTGCTTCGCTGAAATACTCTGATTGCTCAAAGGAATAATATATAACTGAAAATTATTGCTGTGAACAGTAGATTCGGGAGCTTTATATTCCTTTCCGTCAATAAAAATCTTACAGCCGTTTTCACCTGCAAAATACTTATAATCAATGCCGTAAAATCCTGTAAGAGGTTCGTTCAAAGTATAAACAAACTTATTGTCTGTTCTCTTAAATTCACTTGCGGTTATGCCTTTAAACTTATTGAGATTTTTCGCCCAATCGTTTACAATTTCAACATCTTCATCATTATAAGGAGTTTCTTTCTCAACTTCATCGGCGATAAGCTTTGAAATAACGTCCGCATAAATCTTTTGACCCGATTCGTTCGGATTTATTCCGTCATTGGTTGTCAGGTTTTTATAGTCACCGCTTGCCGTGTCGTTAAACGGAGCTATCAAATCGGCAACCTGACTGCCGTAATGTTCGGAAAGCTCCTGAATGGTTTTTATTTTATTTGTATATTTACGCTGTGAGGATTCAAGCACAGAAATAATCGAACACTTCTCGTTCTTGTTTCTGATTGCACGAATTAAACCCTCGTAATAATTTGCGAAAGTTTTCTCGTCATCGTTCTGACCATAGCAGATTATAGCCAAGTCGTAACCGGTTGTATCCTCTGAAAGAGCCATTGTTCTCACATATCCTGCATAGGCTGTGCTGTATGACAATGATACATTTTTAATTTGCACATTTACATTATAAGTTTCAACCAAATCACTTTCCAAAAGGTGAACCCATGAAAGCGATTCGTCGCTTATACCCTTGCCAAGTGAAATGGAATCTCCGACAATAAGGATTTTAACGTCAAAACCGTCCGCAAGCTTCTGATAGAAAGAATCTGTAAGCTCAAGCTTCTCCATTTCAACCATTCTCTCTCTTCGCTCAACCTGAACCTGACTGTTAGCTTCCATATTTTCCTCATATCTTACCTGCTGTTCCTTGCTGTCCATAATCCAAATTACACCGAAAGCAATAACAAGAATAATGGCAACAACCGAGAGAATAATATTGGTTGTGCTCATATTTAATTTTTGCATAACTTTAATTCATTTCCTTTCTTTATCTTTTTAACTTAACTCACTATATGAAAATCGTTTAACAATACAAAGAAATTATCGCATTTAGTTTATTGTACTAAAGCTTATAGTTTTGAGATATATTCCGACCGCTTGCAGCATATGCCGGTAAATCTGCACAAGTCCCCCTTTTTGCTGAATTATATTGCATTTTATTTTAATCGAAACACATCAGTTTTACACATATACTATTATAGCCAATTCCAAAAGAAAATGCAAGTCAAATTTTTTGCCTTTATGCCGTTCAGGATTGGGAATAAAGAACAAATTTTGACTACTCAAGAAATTTATATCAATAATAAAAATAAAATGCAAGCAAAGCTTAGGAACTGTCAGAAAATAACTTGAACATTTATACTTGTCTAATTTGCCCTGTGTGTTGTGCCTAACACAGAACAAATTATCCTGCGTCTAAATTGTT
>CACWTQ010000221.1 GCA_902763835.1 uncultured Ruminococcus sp.
TGAACTACCGGGCCATTTTGGTGGGAACAACAGGGCTCGAACCTGTGACCCTCTGCTTGTAAGGCAGATGCTCTCCCAGCTGAGCTATGCTCCCACGTCTTCTGGCTTTCGCCGTTCGCTGTATCTCTCAGCGACAGTTATTATAATACACTATTTTCTAAGTTTTGTCAACACTTTTTTCAAAAAATTTTTAGATTTTTTTGAGTTTGTAAAATTTCAATAAATTATATAAACTTACAAAGAAAACTATATGTTAATTCATTATATTTTCGGCATTCAAACGGACAATAATAAACTTTCCGACAATTTCGGGTTGGTCGGAAATATTCTCTGCAAGTGCTTTCAATCTTCGTTTTCCTACACGTCTGTCAAGTACGGCGAAAATTCTAACGATAAGATTTTCACTTTCAAGGCTTTTCTCTATACTCTGATTGTCGAACTCGTCAAATGCTTCGTAAAAGCATCTTTGGTCGAACATACCCAATTCAAGAGCAGTTTCGTCCTGAAAAGGGTTATCCATACTCATTCGCATATGATATTTCTCGTCTTTGGGAATTTGGTCGGCTTTGACCCACTGATTATAGTAATTGCCGCTCAGAATTTCCCTGCCGTCAAGACGGATTGCGGCACGTCCTTCGTGGTCGGGACTGCGGCTGTATGAAGTCGCAAAATATTGAATATGTCCTCTCAGGCTTTCGGCAAGGTATTCCGTTTCAAGTTTTTTGCGTGTACCGCTCCATGTTGCCATTTTGTTTACCTCCTATGATTTTATACGTTATACGTAAAATTTTCGGCTTTAAGCTTTATCGCCGTTACCTCTTTTCCGTAAAATAACGCACTCTGCAATTGTTAATATTACCGCAAACGCAAGCGGAATAAAAATACAGTACGTTATCCACTCCGGAGTTGTATTGTAAAACGACCCGAATTTCATTTCTAAAAACATAATATATAAAAGAAAGAATAACACTATATTAAGTGCTGCAATTATAAAGTATATAATTTTAAAAGCAATATGACTTTCTCGCAGCTTGATTAAATCTTTTTTCAAAAGTAATTTCCATACGATACAATATACGGCTATCATAAGAACTATTCCGATTGAATACATAAAAGGATTTATTTTATAAGTATATTTTCGGGGAGTATATTCCCATTCCCGAGTAACTGCTGTACGTGTTGTAAAGGAAAATTGCAGATACATCAAACCGAATGCGGAAGCCTGTACAATAACCCAATGTATCAAAGTAAACCCGAGAATTTTCAAGCTGTTTCTTGAATGAGCTTTTTCGTTTTTGGTTATCGAAATCATAAAATCAACAACAGGAAGAAAAACTATATAAATCAGCACTGCAAGAAAATTGAGTTCTGCCGAATCGGGAAACGAGTTATAAAACAAAACATCTATAACAAAAGCCGTAACAGCAAGCAGCAGACTTATTATCATACCAAACGTACAGATTATGAAAAATCCTACTTTCCAACCTTTTGGACTATCCTTTATATTCGCCCAATCTTTTTTCAGCAATTTTTTATATACAAAATAATATACAAAAACTATAATTGTTGAGCCTATAAGAAAGAACGGAAAATTAAGCTTAGTCTTTGCAAAAGACAGAATTCCTCCGGTTCTTTCTCCTGTATCGACAGGAAAAGCATATTGCAGAATCACACCTATAAAAATAGCAACTTCTATTATTATCCAATGGAGAACGGTAAATCCCAACATTTTCTTATTGCTTTTTGTTGATGTCATAATTCTTCCTCGCTTTCAACCCATAAAAAATCAATTGGTGTAGATTTTATCCTACAGTGTAATTTTACACCCTCTGTATAAAAATGTCAATAAGCGAAATGTAACAAGAAAAATATTTCTAACTATACAAATTGCATAAAGAAAAGGAACTTGCATAATACAAGTTCCTTTTTATAAAGAGGCGTCACCCGGATTTGAACCGGGGAATGAGAGTTTTGCAGACTCTTGCCTTACCACTTGGCTATAACGCCGTTTTTTTTCGCACGTGAAGATAGTCATCTTTAATCTTAAATCTATGAACCCGACCGAAAGTTTTTTTCTCACGTGAAGATAGTTTTCTTTAATCTTA
>CACWTQ010000222.1 GCA_902763835.1 uncultured Ruminococcus sp.
CCTCAAAAGAAAAATAGGACTTTGGGGGCACTTTTCAAGTTTTTTATTGTTCATTTTACCGAATCCCATTTTGAAAAGGTACTTTTGTCAGTCTAACCAAATATCGCTTTACTAAAAAGACGTTTAAGTTGTCGACAGTACTTCTGAATCTTTACAAGGCTCTTCTGACGTGGTATAATAATTACAAACAAATCGAAAGGAAAAGTCAATATGAAAATAACTTTCAGAGGAACACGAATTCCGATAGAAACTAATACTTCTGTATGGAGTAAAAAAATACCATACACCGAAATTGTTGTGAAGAATGACAGCGATGTAAACGAAAAATTTCTTCAAGAACAGTTTGTACCACACCTGCAAAAAGCAATTAAATTACTTGGTAATGACAACAGAACCGTGACAGAAATTGCTCAAAAAGGAACTGAAGACAATAAATTACAAATTAAAAAGCTTGTAAATATTGTTATAAACTTTGACACCGACTATGTATATTACGATTACTATTTTGATGTTGGAAAGCTGTTTGGCGGTTTTGTGGTTCATTTCAAGGGTACACCTGAAGGCAACCTTAAATATATTGGTATATCGTAAAAATTTTATACAAATAAACCGTCTTATATTTTCAACTTCACAACAATCAAAATTGGCAACATTAGCCACACTGAAATATGCTTAATTATTAATAAATTTTGTAACTGTCAAATAATCCTACGTTTATCCAGCTACAATCACTATCCACATCTTAAGTGAATTTCTGAAATCTAAAATAATCATTTCGTCTCTTTATGTCTGGATTTTCTGATATTCCGCTGTACTCATAAAACACTTGTGTTGTAGACATTGATTTAAACATATTGTCTTTAGTGCAGACTACGATTCTGTGCGTAAGGTACTTTTGCTATTATTCTTGAAATGCTATAAACTATCTTCTAAAAAAGTGTCATCTGACTGCTATGAAGTGAAACATACTCCAGTTCACTCGTTCTATCTGCTGCATCTTGATTCAACACGGTTGTTTTGTCTATCATCATAAGTGATTTGCTGCTGTAGACCGCTCGACGCATTGACAGCTGATAAATAAGATCAAAATTCTTTGTAATCGATTCTTGATTCAGTGCCGATAAGCAAATCAGCTGAAGATCAAATTTTTTTGTAACGCTTGCAAGTGCTTCAAGAAGGTGTGCCGATGACGCTTCTCCAAACGGATTATCAACAAGAAACACCGAGCGAATCTTATTCTTATCCGAAGAGTCTCTTCTGCTGCGGGCATAAGCGGCAAGAACAGAATATATGATTATATATGTTATAAAGCTTTCACCGCCTGAAAATCTCGAACCCCACGGCACAAGTCTGCTATTGCGTGAATCTTCCAATTCTTTCCATACACGAATCTTTATCGTGCTTTCTCCGATATACGCATTAAAAATTGCACGATCGGAAAATAATTCATCTACAAGTGCCAACAGATCGCCGGGCGAATAATCCGTCACAGAAAATTGCTTGCGCAGCTTTGAAAGCGAATCGTCAACCATGTTCTCTATTCTCGACAGCATCTGGTTGTCGATGCTGTCGGGCATCTGAATTTCAAGGACTCTTTGGCTCTTCTCATGCAGTTTTACGGAGGAATTTTGAGATAACATTCATACTCCGCCGTATAGAAATTCCGCATGCCGTTTCACCTGCTCAACAATATGCATTCTGCTTGATGCAATATTTCCAAGCTTTGTATTAAGTAACTGTATCTCATCACGCAAAAACTTTTGTTTCTCCATAAGCCGTTCATAAATGTAATAGCATTGTGAAAAAGATTCATTGTTCTCGAATTTATCAATCAAGACAACTTCCGCAGTAAGTTCACTTCGCAAAGCGTATTTTGAACTGAGCTTATTGTACTCAGTGTTAACGATTTCCCTCTGTGAGTTTGACTGACTCCTAAGCTGTGTTAGTTGACGTATAACCTCATTGAGAACTACCTCGTCCGTGACCTGCGTGACGTCATCGGCAACGTCAACATATCGGTGAACTACCCATTGTCTAAAGCCAATGGGCTTCCTGCTTCATCGTCCTCGTAACCTACTAACTCCACAGGCGTAAAATCGGGTTTCAATCTTGTTTCTATCAAAATTTAATTGTGACAAGCGTTTTTCTGTTTCACGCTGTGAGCTTTCTGCCGCTGTTTTCTCTTTATTACAGTCTTCAATGCGTTTTTCATAATTCCCGAATATCTCTTTTTCGCTTAAAGGCTCTGCATATCCCCTTACGCCCAGTTTCTTTTTGCACTTATCTAAATCCCTTTTATAAGCATCATGCATTATCTTTTGACTGCGATAATCCGATTCTGCCTTCAACAAAGCTTCGCTGCAATTCTCAAACTGTGATTGTAAATATTGCAGTCGAGAATGATCGTACTCTGTTTTATAATCATCAAGCTCCAGTTCGGGCCAGTTTTGGCGTATGTCTTCAGTATACTCATCAATCCTGCTCTGAAGTTTTTTGCATTCTTCTACACATCGAAACATCTTTTCGCTGTATTCCGAGTGCAGGTTATCATATTCCCTGACAAGCTGTTCGATTTCACCCAAAACAATATTACCTTCCGTGTACGCAGCATATTTTTCCTTTTCATTTTCGCAGTTCGATTTTTCGTTTGCAAGTTTTACACAGCGTTCAATGCAAAGGGCTGTTTTATTTGAAATGTCCTCCCTTTTTTTTGAAATATTGTTTTGTTCCACCGCAAGTCTGTCAAGCTCGCTTTTTAATTGGGCAGCATTGGTCTTATTCTTATATGCCTTATTTATAGTAAACGACATTAAAAATAGGATTTAAAAGAACACAACGATGAGAATTTTTCATTAGGTTGTTGGTATTGTTTGAAGTAATTATCCAAAGAAG
>CACWTQ010000223.1 GCA_902763835.1 uncultured Ruminococcus sp.
TTTTACGAATGTGAAGAATTTTATAACTACTGTTTGGAATGCTATCGTATCTTTTCTTACTCCAATTTTAAACAGTATTAAAAATACAGTAAGCAATATATTCAACGGTATAAAAACTAATATATCTAACATTATGAACAACATCAAAACAAATATACTGAATATTTGGGAAAATGTAAAAAACGGTGTTTCAAGCAAAATAAACGGCATTAAGGATAAAATAGTCGAAGGTTTTAATAATTCTGTAAACTATGTAAAAGGGCTTATCGGCAGTGCGTGGTCTTGGGGCGCTGATATGGTTCAAAATATTATTAACGGACTTCGTGATAAAATAAACGATTTGGCAAACGCTGTTATTGACGTTGCTAATACGATTCGTGATTATCTGCATTTCTCTGTGCCGGATAAAGGACCTTTAACAGATTATGCAACTTGGATGCCTGATTTTATGCAAGGTATGGAGAAAGGAATAGAGAAGAGCAGAAGTCTGATTCAAGGTGCAATTAAAAATGTGTCGGGTGATATGGTGATAACTCCTAACGTCAATGCTATGTTGAATGGGAACAATAATAATTCTGATTCAGCAATATCATCAAGCAGTAATCAAAATATCACATACAATTTTAATCAGACGAATAACAGTCCTAAATCTTTGTCACGCTTTGAAATTTACAGACAGAGCAAAAATCTTTTATCAACAGTCAAGGGCAGGTGAGTAATATTTTTACGCTTATAATCAAAAATTACAAAGGTGAAACATACGAGCTTACCCACAATTACGAAAGATACTATGTAAAATCCATAACAGGATTAACGCCACCGTCAGCTGTCATTAACACTTCCGTTAGCGGCAGTTATGACGGTTCTTTTTATAATTCAAGCAGGCTGGAACAGCGTAATATCGTTATTACTTTAGGTCTGAAAGGAAAGGTAGAAGAAAACCGTCAACGATTATACTCAATATTTCCGATGAAAAAAGAGTGTGAAATATATTTTAAAAACCGTAATCGTGATTTGAAAATAAAAGGATATGTCGAGAGCATTGAGGGCGATATTTTCGTACAAAAAGAAGAAATTCAAATATCTATTATCTGTCCTAATCCTTATTTTGAAACTCCAATGTCCGTTGAATGCGAAATGAGCAGGACTGTGCCTCTTTTTGAGTTTCCGTTTTCCATTGCTAAAACAAACCCTATCTCATTCGGAAAAATACTCGACAAGCCAACTTGTAAAATTTACAACAACGGTGATGTTGAGTGCGGCTGCATCATCACGATTAATGCTTTCGACAGCCTTACGGGCAATCTGCGAATAACAAACGAAGTTACACATGAGTTTATGCAGTTTAATAATATGCTTTTAATGTCAAAAGACGTTATCACAATAAATACGAATTACGGAAAAATGAGAGCGACAATGCGTAGAGTAGGTCTTGATGTAAATATGCTGCCTTTTTTATCAGATGACTCTATATGGTTAAAATTAACCACAGGATTAAATACATTATCGTTTACAGATATTCACAAAAATTATGATAACACAAATATTAAGGTGGAATATACTCCGCTTTTTGGGGGTGTTTAAAATGCTTATATATGTTTGGTGCTATGACGGAAGTAATTTTGAAAAAACTCACGTCATTGATTATGCAGAGTCTGTTATATGGGTAAGCCGATATAGAGATTGCGGAGAATTTGAGATTTATATTCCTGCGTCAAAAGAGCTTGTAGAGCTGTTTCAAGGAGAAGTTCTTTTCACTCGCAATGAATCAGAAACTACAATGGTTCTTGAAAAAATACAGCTTACCACTGACGCAGAAAACGGAGATTATCTCATTGTAAGCGGGCGTTCTCTGGAGAGTGTGCTTTCGAGAAGAGTTGTTCATAAGCAGACTACTCTTGAAGGAACGCTCGAAGACGGAATAAGAAAATTGCTGAATGATATTTTCATCTCGCCGCCAAAATGGAACAAAGACAGAATGATACCGAATATGAAAATAGGCAGTATAAATCAATTTAAGGAAGATTTGAACAAGCAAATAACAGGAGAAAAT
>CACWTQ010000224.1 GCA_902763835.1 uncultured Ruminococcus sp.
ATTTTCTCCTGTTATTTGCTTGTTCAAATCTTCCTTAAATTGATTTATACTGCCTATTTTCATATTCGGTATCATTCTGTCTTTGTTCCATTTTGGCGGAGAGATAAAAATATCATTCAGCAATTTTCTGATTCCGTTTTCGAGTGTTCCATCAAGAGTAGTTTGTTTGTGAACAACTCTTCTTGAAAGCACACTCTCCAGAGAACGTCCGCTGACAATCAGATAATCTCCGTTCTCTGCGTCGGTCGTAAGCTGTATTTTTTCAAGTACCATTGTTGTGTCTGAGTCGTTGCGAGTAAAAAGAACTTCACCTTGAAATAGTTCAACCAACTCCTTACTTGCAGGAACGTAAATTTCAAACTCTCCGCAATCTCTATAACGGCTCACCCATATCACCGATTCCGCATAGTCAATAACGTGCGTTTTTTCAAACTCATTTCCGTCATACGTCCAAACATACACAAGCATTTTAAACACCTCCAAACAGCGGAGTATATTCTACTGTTATTGTTGTATTATCATAATTTTTATGAATATCTGTATAAGACAACGTATTTACTCCTGTTGCTAATTTTATCCAAGTGGAATCATCGGTTAAGTAACGGAGCATATTCACCTTGAGTCCTATTCTGTGCAAGGTTGCTCGCATTTTACCATAATTTGTATCAATAACAATCACATCATTTGTCATAAAACCCACGTCCTCAAACTGCATAAATTCGTGAGTAACTTCATTCGTTATTCTCGGATTTCCCGAAATGCTGTCGGAAACATTAATTGTAATAATACAACCGCATTCAACATCACCGTTGTTGTAAATATTACAAGTCGGTTTATCAAGTATTTTTCCGAAAAGTATAGGGTTCGATTTTGATATTGCGAAAGGAAATTCAAATAACGGTACAAATCGGCTCATTTCACATTCAACAGACATCGGAGTTTCAAAATAAGGATTAGGACATATTATCGATATTTGAATTTCTTCTTTTTGTACGAAAATATCGCCCTCAATGCTCTCAACATATCCTTTTATTTTTACATCACGATTACGGTTTTTAAAATATATTTCACACTCTTTTTTCATCGGAAATATTGAGTATAATCGTTGACGGTTTTCTTCTACCTTGCCTTTCAGACCTAATGTGATAACAATATTACGCTGTTCCAGTCGGCTGGAGTTATAAAAAGAACCGTCATAACTGCCGCTAACGGAAGTGTTAATGACAGCTGACGGTGGCGTTAATCCTGTTATAGATTTTACATAATAGCGTTCATAATTGTGGGTAAGCTCGTAAGATTCACCCTTGTAATTTTTGATTATAAGCGTAAAAATATTACTCACCTGCCCTTGACTGTTGACAATAAATTCTTGCTTTGACGGTATATTTCAAACCTTGAAAGCGACTTCGGACTGTTGTTTGTCTGATTAAAATTGTATGTGATATTTTGATTTGAAGATACATTTTCGGAAGTACTACCGCTGTTATTTCCGTTAAGCATAGCACTGACGTTAGGATTTATAACCATATCTCCCGATACATTTTTAATTGCACCTTGAATCAGACTTCTGCTCCTCTCTATTCCCTTTGCCATACCCTGCATAAAGTCCGGCATCCAATTTGCATAATCTGTTAAAGGACCTTTGTCGGGTACGGAGAAATGCAAGTAGTCACGAATTGTATTTGCAACGTCAACAACAGCATTTGCCAAATCGTTTATTTTATCTCTAAGTCCGTTTATGATATTTTGAACCATATCAGCACCCCAAGACCACGCACTGCCAATAAGACCTTTAACGTAGTTTACGGCATTGTTAAAACCCTCAACTATTTTATCCTTAATGCCGTTTATTTTGCTTGAAACACCGTTTTTTACATTTTCCCAAATATTCAGAATATTTGTTTTGATGTTATTCATAATGTTAGATATATTAGTTTTTATACCGTTAAAGATATTGCTTACTGTATTTTTAATACTGTTTAAAATTGGAGTAAGAAAAGATACGATAGCATTCCAAACAGTAGTTATAAAATTCTTCACATTCGTAAAAAGATATTGAAAATGGTTGTAAGGATAGGCTCTAAAAAACCGTATATTGCGTTCCATATCTCAACTATTTTATCGTGAATTGCTGTGACTGCATTGTGTATGAGTATTTTTATTGCTGTCCATATCGTTTCAAAAAGATACGCAAAAGCGTTTAATAGGGGCTCGAAAAATGTATAGATTGCCGTCCAAACGGTGGTTATTGTTTCTTTTATAGCGTTCATCACACCCGATATTGTATTCCACACGTTTGTGAAAAACTCGGAAATAGATGTGAATATTACTACCGCTTTTTCTTTTATAGAAGTAAGTATTCCCGAAAAGAATGTAACAATTGAGTTCCACAGA
>CACWTQ010000225.1 GCA_902763835.1 uncultured Ruminococcus sp.
TCGGTACGGCTCGTAAACATGGTTTAAACTCTTTTTCTGCTGTTCTCGCTGCTGTCTGTGGTAATCCTTTTTCGTTTGCTATAGGGACTGAATAGTTACCCTTTCTTTAATCATCAATCTTCTCGGATTTACCCGATACTGTTTTTACCGAAGAGCCGTTCACAGAAAACGAACTGCTGTCAGCAACAGTTTCTGTCGGACTGCTGTAAATTTCATTGCTTGCAGAGCCGCTCAGTGAAGCGACTTTTTTCTCGACTTTTATGACCGTTGGTTCATCAGCAAAAATCGAAGTGTTTTTCACAGGCGGATGCCATACCTGAATTGTCAGCTGACCGCCGTATCGTTTTTGTTCATCGATAACTCTCCAGAATTTCGGGTCGCCGCCTGTTAAGAAATAATCTTCTTTGTTCATTAACAACTCTCCGTTGTGCCAAATCATTACAACATCACCGTTATTGATGTCATACACTTCACGAGAAATTCCGTAGCCGTTAAGATATCCGGGGAAATAATCCCAGTCGTTGAGTATCTCGCATTCGTATCCTAAAAGCATAGGAATAAACTTTGCAAGGGTTGTTTTTATAAGATTTCCTACAGCCTGTTCGTCAATAGAATTTACCACAGTTGGTGTCACAGGAGTAGGTGTTTCCGGCTTGTCATCATCGTCTTTGGGTTCGGGATTGTTCGGCATTGAATCGGCTTTTCGTTGAAGCGCCGCCATAAATTCATCAAAACGCTGATTGCCGCTGTCAATCATATTTTGCAGTTCGTTGTCAAACTGATACTTTGAATCGTCAATAAACACTTCATAAATGTCTTCGTTGCGTTTTAGGCTGTCTTTAAAAGCACTGTCAAATTGAATAAACAGATCTGTTGTGTCTATCTGATCTATCAAACCCGTTACCCAGCCGCATACATCCGTGTTACCCCTTTCATCTATAATGTTTGACTGCTTTATCTCGGTGGCATTTGCCATAACCCACACTTGTCCCAAACTTAACTCCCATATACCGTTTTTTACTCTCGTAAGAGGTACAATTTTTGTTGGTGAACTCGCTGTTCCTTTTTTTACAGCTATTGTTACAGAACGCACACTCTCTGTAGGGTCGAGCCTGACAACAATTCTGTCAAGGCGGTTATACTGCACGTCACTTTTATCAAGCGTGATGTAATAATCCGTATCAAGCCTGAGCCATTTGCAGTTTACAAACGCCCATCCGGGAGTTATTTTGATTTTCATACCCCCTGCTGCTTGAATCTGCATCGAATTTGCGGGCGTTGCAAATACCCCATTAGAGATAAGCTTAAGAAAATAATTGCTGATATCATCGGCATCATATTTTCTGTCGCCGTTTACGCTGTTGAAAAATCCGCATTTCATTTTATCACTCTCCATTCTGATAATTTGGGTACCATTTTGTACCCTGTTTCGTCTTCCACTTCCGTTATTTCAACTATTGTGGCTTTTGCTTTGATACCGTAATCATTCTCAATCAAAACAGTATCACCTAAAAAATAATCTTCTCCGTATTTGTACATTCCGTTATCGAGAATTTCACCGCTGTAATTTACAACAGGCTTTAACTCTTGATATTTTTCTCTGCCTTTGGTATGAAGTAGTGCAAGATAAAATGTATCATGAACAGGATCTAACGAAGTAGTTTCACAATTTCGCTGATCAATATAGTATTCTTTTCTGCTTAAGCCTTCCAGTTCAGACAGGCTTGCTTCATCAGCTTCGTAGCCGACAAGAGCCCTTTCTTCTCCTTCACCCTGCCCTGCAACGTATATAAAATTTGGAGAAACTGTATAATCAAAGGAATATTCTGTTTTTGATAAATTGCCGAACTTCGGACTAAAAACTACCTTATCTGAAACATCGTCACCACTATATAATGAAAAGACAAATTCGTTTATATTCTGTTTGTTGTTAAGCATAAAACCGATATTAAAAGAAGTACAAATGTCTATCATAACGTCAAGAACATTTTCTCCTGTTATTTGCTTGTTCAAATCTTCCTTAAATTGATTTATACTGCCTATTTTCAT
>CACWTQ010000226.1 GCA_902763835.1 uncultured Ruminococcus sp.
TAGCTTTACTCCGTCCTTGTAGTAAGACTTACTGTTATCGGAATATTGCCACCCCTCCAAGAGAACACCGTTATCAAGGAAATCGTACTCAGTATTCCCGACTTTAGACTTACCCGTCAAAAGCTTGCCGTCCTTATCGAAACCGCACCTTATGCCGTCAATAATAACAATACCGCTTATCGGATTGCCCTTTGAATCTTGTGCATAATAGTTCTCGCTGTCCTTAAACCACTTAACACCTGTGAGCGGTTCGTTTGCAAATTCATCATTGAGCTTAACGGACTTTCTCAAAATTTTAAGAGCATCGGCAGATGTAAGCTTGCTGTCGCCGTCAACGTCACCGGAATAATATCTATCAGTGTAATTGTCATTAAAACCAACAGAAGCCCTCAGAACGGTGAGTGCGTCGCTTGAAGTAATCTTGCCGTCGTTATCGATATCGCCGAGTGTCGGAATCTTTGTGACATCTTTCAAATTAAGAAACGGAGATGAAGTTGGCTTCTTCTCGTCTGCTTTAGGAGTATCGTCCGTTTCAACATTCTGAGAACTCTTTGCTTTCGCAGCGGAAACTTTTTCAGCCGAAGCCGTAACCGTTCCGACACTCTGAGAACTCTGAACTTTCACATTGGAAACGTTCTCTGCCGAAGCTGTAACTGCACCAACACCCAATGTTCCAGATAAAGCAAGGGTAAGTGAAAGTGCAATATATTTTTTGATTGCTGTATTCAAATATATCACCTCATTAAAATCTAACAGTAAGAACATAAAAGCACTTTAATATGCAGGCATTTTTCACAAAAGCACTTGATTTTGAGTTTTGGCACATACATCTGCTTATGTTCTTATATCTTCTACCTGAATCCGCAAAGTTCGTAACCGCTTAAAGAGCAACAAAGCATGATAAAACCTGTATTTTCGGTTTGGAACTGTTGGGAAATAAGTTGAACAATTTAGACGCAGGATAATTTGTTCTGTGTTAGGCACAACACCGCAGGAATACTGACGTATTTCAAGGTGTAATTAGACAAGTATAAATGTTCAAGTTATTTTCTGACAGTTCCTTTTCTGACAGTTCCTTTATTGTTTTCCGAAAATTTCTTCACCAAATAGGTGAAATAAAGTAATACTCATAAATTGCTTAAAAATTCAATGTCTATGCGGATTTTAGATAATTTATTATTTTTCAGTTTTACAGATTCAGGTTCTATTAATACCAATAACATTTTAACACAATATTACGGAAATATCAAGCTTTGAGGGGAAGAAAATTTTTATTTAGGAACTGTTTGGAAATAAGTTGAACAATTTAGACGCAGGATAATTTGTTCTGTGTTAGGCACAACACCGCAGGAATACTGACGCATTTAAAGATGTTGTAACGACACACAGGGCAAATTAGACAAGTATAAATGTTCAAATTATTTTCTGATAGTTCCTTAGAGCCTATTTAAAATCTGAGATATGCGGATTTTTGAGCATAATTTTTCTGATAACAAGAAAAAAGGAAGCAGGCATACTGTCGTATGTCAAGTTCTTTTGACGCAGTTAGCAGGAAAATTTTCCAAAAAGACGTGTGTCGCTAAGATTTTAAACAGGCTCTTAGCATTTTAAAGTTTGGTCAAGCTTTTCAAAGCTTGCGGGCGACGGAATCCTCCAAGAAGTCGAGCCGTAGGCGACAGCGAAGCGAATTGCAGGTCAAAGGAAGATAACCTACGATTTGATTTGAAATGACACATAATCTAAAATACCTAAAAACAGCGAAACACCGCATAAACACTGAATTTTCAGTATCTATACGGTGTGTTTTTTTCAGGGATATAATCGAGTAGGAGGCTGCTCATTATTTGAGCAGCCGACCTCTCACACCACCGTGCGTACCGTTGGGTGAATCGGAATCGGGCAAAACATCTAAGTACATTGAACCTAATATTATTCAAAAAAATGCAAGTTTTGTTATTAATGACCTCAGAGGCGTTGCGTATGAAAAATACGGTAAATGGCTGTCAAAACAAGGTTACGCTGTAAATGTAATTGATGTTTATGATTTCAATCATTCGGATTATTACAATCCGTTTAAATATATCCGAACTGATACAATGGAACATAATATAAACCGTATTGTAGATGTGCTAATCAACAATACATCAGGACTTTGGCCGCATTTTGATAAAGAATCGTTTAAGGTGAAAGTAGAACGGCTTCTCTTGACTTCGTATATTTCTATGATGATTTGTCTTTTCGCAGAAGATGAAAGAAACTTTTATACACTAACAGAAATGTTAAAATGTTCCGAAATTCGTGAAAACGATGATGACTTTAAAAACGTTATTGACTGGCAGTTTGAAGCTGTCGATAAATGGATTAATAACAATCTGCAAGATGATGATATTGAACTAAAAGAACTTTTTGGTAATTTATTCGAACATCAGCCTACGGAACAGCAAAAGCTGTTTGGGAATTTTGCTTGCAGAAAATACACAACCTACAAATTGGCAGCAGGAAAATTACAGAAGTCGGTAATAGCTTCGTGTACAATCCGCACAGCAGTTTTCTCGAAAAGCGGTGTAACAGAAATAACATCAAAGGATAGTCTGAATATCACTGAATTTGGCGATATGCCAACAGCAATTTTTATTGTTCGTAATTCTTACGATTATTCCTGCGATTTAATAACTAAACTGTTGTGGACGCAGTTATTCGACACTGTTCTGTACAATCTCTATACAGACAAGCAATCAGCATTTCCTATCCATTTCTTGATAGATGATTTTCAAGAAATCGGAATACTTCCGAACATTAAGGACTTCTTGCTCCGTCCAAAAAGTAATGTTACCGCAAGCTTTTGTGTTCAGTCAATAAGACAGCTGCAATGGATTTTAGACGAAAAGAACGTTACAAGTCATGACCACCACTTCAAGTGGTGGTTTGATATTGGCCCTATAAGGGCCTAATACTTGCACACCTGAAAGGTGGCATCGCAAGCCAATTGCCAGC
>CACWTQ010000227.1 GCA_902763835.1 uncultured Ruminococcus sp.
TATTCCACACTTTTTTGAGGAGTGGGCGAATATTTCTTTCAAGGGCATTCATCTTCGGCGATTTGTATAACCGAGAACGAACGATTTTGCTTGAGTTGTTGGTTGGCTTTCTTTATATTTTCCAACATGACGACCAATAATAACGCTTCTATTTACAAAGCACGGAAACAGTGAGTTTTATGCGGTTTTTTCGTAGATTCATCAAATTCAGCATTATCTACAACAAAACTGATTATTGTTTGTGCAAGTTTATCATTGGAAAAATACCCCTCTATTTACTAGCCGTCGAAAACGTCGATTTTACTACACTTTTTCTAAATTTGAGTAAAATTCAGCGTTTTGAACAATTTAGAGGTTTTGTTTTGTAGCCGTTGAAAGCGCTGGTTTTACTACACTTTTTCCTAATTTGAGTAAAATTCAGCGTTTTGAACAATACAGCGTCGTGCTAATTGTGCAAGTTGATGATAGAGATTTCAAACCCTCCGATTGGCATTTTTCTGATCCTAAAAGTCCTTCTAATCTCTTGTTAGACTGTCGTTTTCTTTGATTGTCGACGCATATTTTGACGCCTGAGAAATGTAGAGAAATCCTCTGTACAGAGGGAAAAAGATATCCGATCATGGATTCGGTTTGGTTTTATAAAGAGAAACAGCGGGTCAGACGCGCCTGTACGCGCCCGATCTGCTGTTCATTGTTTTATTCAGTTGTTCTCTGCCATGAGTTCAGCCATCAGCCTTGCTCCGAAACGGAAGCCTTGCAGGAATCCATCACGCTCGGTCAGCGTGATCAGCTTACTGTATCTCTCCGAAAGCTCTGATATTTTTTCTTTCTGCCCCTTATCAATCAGGCTATCACCTAATGCTTCTTCCATTTTCACAACTTCGGATAATGCCTTCTTGACTTCGTCACTCTGCGGTTCATCTGTCGGTCTGATATTTCCATAGTATAATTCCTCGATTACGCTCATGTGCTCACGCTCCTTACAAGCACAACACAATACCATATAAATCGGATAAGTCAAGTTTTCTTCACTTGTATACGGTAAGATATATTAAAAACGGGTACCCCTTTTTTATCAAAATGATAAAATCCTTTAATATATATCTATTTGTTCTTTTTTTTGCCGTATGGTATTCAAAATAATAAGTTTTTCAACAATCGAGTAGGGCGGAAATAATCCGCCCTCTCACACCACCGTACATGCCGTTCGGCATACGGCGGTTCAATTCAATTTTAAAGCATGCTGCTTCAAGTAGTAATCCAAAGGACTGACTAGGCCACGCTTGGTCAGTTTTTCCTTTGCAATCGCCCACTTAAGCGTGCGGTTATGAGCAACAGCAACGTATCTGTCACCCATTCCGACGACTCGGTGCGCCTCTTTTTTAGACACGCCAAGTTTCTTCAATCCCCACTCTCTTTTCTTCAGTACTTTCCATTGCTTCCAGATGATGACTCTTATCTGCGTCATAAGGTGTTCTTCTATTCGCTTGATCGCGGATTTCATATCGCCGAGTGAGAAATAGTTTATCCAGCCTCTTGTTGCCGCATTGAGTTTCTCTATGCGGTAGGTTAGGCTGACACTCCAGCTTCGTTTGCATAGTTTCTTAATCGTTCTTTTGAACTTTGCAACAGAATCTTTGTGCGGTCTTGCTCTCCATTCCTCTTTGGACTTCCAAAAGCCAAATCCTAAGTATTTCAGCTTTGTTGGTTTGGTTATTTGAGTTTTGGTCACATTTACCTTTAGACCGAGTTTCCTTTCTATCCAGCTCGTTACCGAGTACATTACTCTTTTTGCCGAGGCTTCACTTTTTACTACGATGACGCAGTCGTCTGCGTATCTTGTAAAGCGCAGTCCTCTCGCTTCAAGCTCTTTGTCAAGCTCATTGAGCATGATGTTACTCAATAACGGCGACAGATTCCCGCCCTGCGGCGTACCAACCTTTGTTGACTCGTATCTGCCCTGCACCATTACCCCTGCTTTCAGATACTTCTTGATTAAGGATTCCGTATCTCCGTCATGGATAACTCGCCCGACATAACTCATCAGCTTGTCCTGCGGTACGTTGTCGAAGAACTTTTCAAGGTCAATATCTACTATCCATAGATAGCCGCCGTTGAAGTATTCGAGCAGTTTTCTTATTGCTTGCTCACAGCTCCTATTCGGTCTGAACCCGTAGCTATGGTCGCTGAACAGTGGCTCAAATATCG
>CACWTQ010000228.1 GCA_902763835.1 uncultured Ruminococcus sp.
AATAGGCAGTATAAATCAATTTAAGGAAGATTTGAACAAGCAAATAACAGGAGAAAATGTTCTTGACGTTATGATAGACATTTGTACTTCTTTTGATATCGGTTTTAAGCTTAACAACAAACAGAATATCAATGAATTTGTTTTTTCATTATATAGTGGTGACGATGTTTCGGATAAGGTTATTTTCAGTCCTAAATTCGGAAATCTCAGTAAAACTGAATATTCCTTTGATTATACAGTTTCTCCGAACTTTATATATGTTGCAGGGCATGGTGAAGGAGAAGAAAGGGCTCTTGTCGGATACGAAGCTGATGAAGTAAGCCTTTCCGAACTCGAAGGTTTAAGCAGAAAAGAATACTATATTGATCAGCGAAATTGTGAAACTACTTCATTAGACCCTGTGCATGATACATTTTATTTGGCTTTGCTTCATACAAAGGGCAGGGAAAAATATCAAGAGTTAAAGCCTGTTGTAAATTACAGCGGTGAAATTCTCGATAACGGAATGTATAAATACGGAGAAGATTATTTTCTCGGTGATACTGTTTTAATTGAGAATGATTACGGTATCAAGGCAAAAGCTACAATAGTTGAAATAACAGAAGTAGAAGACGAAACAGGATACAAAATAGTACCTAAATTATCAGAATGGAGAGTGGTAAAATGAAATGCGGATTTTTCAACAGCATAAACGGCGACAGAAAATACGATGCCGATGACATCAGTAACTATTTCCTTAAGCTTATCTCTAATGGAGTTTTCGCAACGCCTGCAAACAGCCTGCAAGTTCAAGCGGTGAGCGGTATGAAAATAAAGGTAACACCCGGCTGGGCTTTTGTAAACTGCAAATGGCTCAGGCTTGATACAGATTATTACATCACGCTTGATAAGAGTGACGTGCAGTATAACAGGCTTGACAGAATTGTTGTCAGACTTGATCCATCTGATTCGGTAAGGTCTGTAACAATCGCAGTCAAAAAGGGGACTGCAAGCTCCCCGACAAAAATTGTTCCGCTCACGAGAGTGACAAACGGCATTTGGGAACTTAGCCTTGCGCAGGTGTGGGTATATGCCAATTCTACCGAGATTAAACAATCGGCAATCATTGACGAAAGAGCGAACACGGATGTTTGCGGCTGGGTGACAGGTTTGATAGATCAGCTTGATACAACAAATCTTTTTGCTCAGTATGATGCAGCTTTCAAGGATTTTATGGAAGATTTGAAAAGCAAAAGTCCGACAGACGGCACAACGACAATAACTACTCAGCTTGATAGTTCGGATGAGCAGTTAATTGGTAATGTTGTAAAAACAACCCTTGCAAAGTTTATTCCCATGCTCTTTGGTTATACCTGTGAAATACTCAACGATTGGGATTATTTCCCCGGATATCTTAACGGCTACGGAATTTCAAGCGAAGTTTACGATATAAACAACGGTGATGTTGTGATGATTTGGCATAACGGTGAACTGCTGATGAACAAAGAAGATTACTTCTTAACAGGCGGCGACCCGAAATTCTGGAGAGTTGTCGATGAACAAAAACGCTACGGCGGTCAGTTGACAATTCAGGTATGGCATCCGCCTGTGAAAAACACATCTATTTTTGACGATGAACCAACGGTCATAAAAGTCGAGAAAAAAGTCGCTTCACTGAGCGGCTCTGCAAGCAATGAAATTTACAGCAGCCCGACAGAAACTATTGCTAAAAGCAGTTCTGCAAGTGTAAGCGGTTCGTCTGTAAAGACTATATCAGGAAAATCTGAGAACGTTACAGAATAAAGAGAAACGGGGGATTTTATGCAAAAGAAAAGTGTTTTTGAGTTGCCCTGTAAGTTTGACGATTCGATTTTTGAAGCGTGTAAAATTTGCAACAAGGTTCACGAGAGAAAAGTTACAGGCTTTAAAATCGGAATAGGCGGCAATTTAATTTTAACCGACACCAAGAACTTTAGGAACAGATGTTTTTTTCAACAAGGAAGAAGCTGATAAAAAATTAAGGAGTGATTGCTGATGGAAATGAACAAGATTATTAGACGTACAGGCATACCTGTTGCAGACGCATATTCAAGATTTGTGACAGATTTAACGGACGCTTTGAAAGACTTCGGAAGTATTACAAAAGAAGAAATTCAAGGAAGCCAAAATACAGACGGAAGTGTTAAGGACTATGAACATACTCGATTCTATATTGATAAAAGCAAGTCAAGATACATTAAGGTTATCAATGATACAAAAAATTATCTTCGTCTTGCTTTTGTGTGTAATTCGGGAAGTATCGATATTGACGGCGGTACAAATAATACATCGTTTATTTCGTACAACATCGTAAAAACGGCTTATGGAGTAATGTTCACGACACTTTTGAGAACATCGAACTCTATAAACTCTCCAAATGACGGCAGCTTTCAAAGCTACATTACCACTTTCAAGGACGAGTATAACAAGACGATTAACGGCTATGTTTTCACAGTTCAAGAAAACAACAAAACAGACGGCAGTGATTTTCGTGACTGGATTTACATTGCAACAGAGAATCACGAGGCAATAGAATTACAGCGTGGTTTGTATCAAATGCTCGGCTCGAATGCCAATCAG
>CACWTQ010000229.1 GCA_902763835.1 uncultured Ruminococcus sp.
TATCAGGTTTTTGTATACCCGTTTTATTATCTATCAATTTCGCATACACGCTTTTTAATATCTATCAGGATTTTGTCCTCCTTTCTCCTACCATTTTATCAGAAGAAGATCCGGGCAATGAAACGAAACCAAAAGACACTGACACGGATAAAACAACCGATACCGATAAAGAACATGAACCGTCTGAACCTGCATCACACGAAAAAGAAACAACTGCATTAGTTGCAAGCGGTAATTGCGGTGCAAATGTAAAATGGGCATTGTATAAAAGTGGTACATTGTATATTTATGGCAGCGGGAAAATGAAAGATTACTCCTACTCCTCAAAACCACCGTACTATACTTATAGAAGTAATATAGTTAATTCTGTTATAGAATCCGGTGTAACTAGTATTGGCTCTTATGCGTTTTATGATTGCAGCAGTTTAACAAGCATAAAAATCCCCGACAGCGTTACTAGTATTGTCAATTATGCGTTTGACTGTTGCAGCAGTTTAACAAGGATAGAAATCCCCGACAGCGTTACTAGTATTGGCGATTCTGCGTTTTATTTGTGCAGCAGTTTGAAAGATGTATACTACACAGGCACGAAAGAACAATGGAAAAAAATAAGAATTGGTAGCTATTATAATAGTTGTTTAACCTCCGCCACAATCCACTACAACTCCAAAATGCCCAACTCCTCAGGCTTAGCACTACCAAATTATTCAACGGCAAAAATTGCCAACTGCCTTGCACCAATCCCCACAAATACAAAGACAATAGTAGTTTCAAAATCAACCGCTAAAGAATACACCGGCTTAGTACAAAACGGCAGATATATTTTCATGTTAGTGAAATCCGACAAAGCCGAAAACCTTATATCAAGCGATAACCTTGTATACATAGACCAGTTCACAGCCGATGAAAACGGAGTTCTGAACGCAGGGTATCCCAACACATATGAAAACGAATACACAGCATTAATCTTTGGAGGGAAAATAATAGCTGATACAACAACAGAAGATACAGACAGTGATACTGACACAAAAACAGACGTTGACACTGACAGCGAGAAGTCTTCCGACACAGAGAAAGATACAGATACTCCCAAAGATACCGACACGGAGAAAGACACAGACACTCCCAAAGACACCGACACCGATAAAGAACCGGATAAGAAACCTACCACTCCTGATAAACCCAAAGACCCGACCACAACCGGCACAATGGGCGACCTCGACGGTGACGGAAAAATAACCTCTGCCGACAGCTTGTTGATTTTAAGACAAAGCGTATCTCTTGAACATTTTACAGATTTCCAACAGAAACTTGCCGATGTAGATGGTGACGGAAAAATAACATCAGCAGATGCACTTGAAGTTCTGCGTTACAGTGTGAGCTTGCCTACAACCGGAAATATCGGAAAAACAATAACAGAGTAACGTAAACTATCAAATAATTTGTTATAATTAACAAAACATTTTTATATTAACCCCTCTGTCCTGCGGACATCTCTCCTTTCAGGAGCGACTTAAGGAACTGTCACAAAATAACTTGCACATTTAAGCTTGTCTAATTTGCCCTGTGCGTCGTTACACTACCTTGAAATACGTCAGTATTCCTGCGGCAGCAAATTATCCTTCGCTTAAATTGCACAACTTATTTTGCAACAGTTCCTAACATATTGAGAACCAAAAAGCCTCCCTTGAAACGGGGAGATGTCAGCCACAAGGCGGACGGAGGGGTTTAAAAAAATTTTTTCTTGTTATATGAAAAAAATTAAAAAAATTTCAAATTTTTTTAAAAAAGGGGTTGCAATTTGGAAAAAGATGTGATATAATTCTAATTGTTGAAAGACAGAGAGAAAAAACAAAAGTTAATAAGTTGGTATTGCTGACGTTGAGGGTACACCTGTTCCCATCCCGAACACAGAAGTTAAGCTCAATGGTGCCGAAAATACTTGGGTGGCAGCACCCTGGGAAAATAGGGAGATGCCAACACTGTGCAGAGTAGTCGTCCAATAGGGCGGCTGCTTTTTTTAACGAACAGCGGCGGATAACTTCCGCAAGAGATACGTGAAGATAGTCTTTTATCTTTTGTATCTTAATAAAAGCATTTCGTATGTCTGCTATTACACAGAATAAAGTTGCTCAAAAACTACCACATTAAAGTAACAGTCGGTCGGGTAATAAAAGTTATGGATAAAAATAACTATCTTCACGTGTTAAAAAAACGTATGACTGCTATTACACAGAATAAAGTTTATCAAAAACTACCACATTAAAGTAACTATCGGTCGGGTAATAAAAGTTGTGGATAAAAATAACTATCTTCACGTGTTAAAAAAGGGGTTTTTTTATGTTTATTGGAGATGTAGAAATAAAAGGATATGCCGCACTGGCACCTATGGCAGGAGTTGCGGACAGAGCATTCCGTGAACTTTGCCGTGATTTCGGTGCGGCATATGTCGTGACCGAAATGGTCAGTGCCAAGGGTGTTTCATATAAAAGTGTTAAATCAACCGAACTTATGGAGGTTTCCGACAGAGAACGTCCGGCAGGTGTGCAGATTTTCGGCAGCGAACCTCAGACTATGGCAGAAGCCGCTGTGACGGCTATGCAGTTTAAACCGGAAATTATAGATATCAATATGGGCTGTCCTGCTCCGAAAGTCAGCGGCAACGGCTGCGGCTCGGCTTTGATGAAAAATCCGAAGCTTTGCGGAGAAATTGTTAAGGCGGTAAGCAGTGCCGTCAACGTTCCTGTTACCGTTAAAATAAGAAAAGGCTGGGACGATAATACCGTAAATGCAGTAGAAGTTGCCAAAATCTGTGAGGAAAACGGTGCAAAGGCTGTCGCAGTTCACGGCAGAACAAGAGTACAGCAGTATCAAGGGAAAGCCGATTGGAATATCATTAAAGAGGTTAAACAGGCAGTGAAAATCCCCGTTATCGGCAATGGCGACATTCTGACCGCTGAAGATGCCCAGAGAATGTACGAGGAAACAGGCTGTGACCTTGTTATGATTGGCAGAGGTGCGTTGGGTAATCCGTGGCTGTTTATGCAGATTTATTCGTGGTTTGAAAACGAAAAGCAGATTCCGCCCCCAACTAAAACAGAACGGCTCTATGTTATGCTCAGACACATAAAAGCACTGTGCGAGTACAAGGGTGAGGAACACGGTATGCGTGAAGCAAGAAAACACGTTGCGTGGTACTTGAAAGGCTTTAAGGGTGCAGCGGCTTTCAGAAATGCGGCAGGCAAACTCACAACCTTTAAGGAGCTTGAAGAGTTGGTGGGTGAGGTTTGTAAAATGAATATGTGAAAAGTAAGGCTGTCCGAATTAATGGGCAGCCTTGTTTCTTTTTTGGTAGTGTATTAATATAGTTGACAATCAAGAAGAGAGTTGATATAATAGAGTAAAAAATGAAATGAATGGAGTATTAAGAAATGGTTTACGAAAAG
>CACWTQ010000230.1 GCA_902763835.1 uncultured Ruminococcus sp.
CTGTGTTAGGCACAACACCGCAGGAATACTGACGTATTTCAGAGCCTGTTTAAAATCTGAGATATGCGGATTTTTGAGCATAATTTTTCTGATAACAAGAAAAAAGGACGCAGGCATACTGTCTTGTGTCTTGTTCTTTTGACGCAGTTAGCAGAAAAATTTGCCAAAAAGACGTGTATCGCTAAGATTTTAAACAGGCTCTCAAGGTGTTGTAACGACACATAGGGCAAATTACACAAGTATAAATGTTCAAGTTATTTTCTGACAGTTCCTTAAATACTGTCTGCCTGTTAAAATAGAATCAGTATAAGATATTCTTGATTTTCGGCTGCAGCGAAAGTAAAATTCATATTTCTGTTCAATAACGCTATTCCCTCTTTATTTACTGCAAAGAGTGAAGAACAGGACACAAACCACAAACGGTATTTCCGCCGAAAACACAAGGAAACTCTATAATCTCCTATTTAAAATTTTACTATATTTTTAATTCTTTTTCAATAGATTTTAACGTAATTTTAGTCATTTTCTTCAGTTATTTTTAAATTTTTAGATTAATCACAAAAAGCTATATCAAATTTTGGTAAAAAAGTAAATGAAAATGAATTAAGTTATAAAAAGTAATAATAATTATTGTTAAAATTTACAATAATCCATATTACGTAATTATTTTTTGATAATTAGACGTTTGCGAAACAAACGAAAGAAAAGCTAAGAGTCTGTTTAAAATCCGAGATATGCGGATTTTTGAGCATAATTTTTCTGATAACAAGGAAAAAGGACGCAGGCATACTGTCTTGTGTCTTGTTCTTTTGACGCAGTTAGCAGGAATGTAGTAATTTTGATTAAGATGACAACAAAAAATCTTATGTTATATGGTGTTTTTAGGGTTATCGAACAGGTCTAATATAAAAAATGTTTTGTTGATTATAACGAAGTATTTAAAATTTGCTCATTTATAGTATAATAAAGTAATCTGAAACTACCGCACTAAACCGACTTTCGGTCGGGTTCGTGAAGTAATAAATATAAATGACTATCTTCACGTGCGAAAAAAAATAATTTTTTTCAAACTATTGCAATATTCTCGTAAATAGTTTAAAATATAATGTAGACAATAGATATAACCCTAATGTTTTTTAAGGAGAGAAAAGAATTTATGTACAAGAAATATGCAGCTCTTATTCTTGCTGTAGCCGTTGCGTTCTGTTCGTTTATGACAGGCTGCGGCGAAAAGGAATCCACAAACAACGTTTCTTCCAAAAAAAGTGCGGATAATTCTTCACAGACAGAAAATACTTCGTCAACTCCCGTTAAGCAGTACACTCTTGAAGAGCTTGGTATAGGTCCGGATTATTACGATGACAAGCAACACGAGGTTGGCTATCAGCTGGAATCCCCCGACCCGGGTGAGGAAATCGCCGTTATGCACACCAATATGGGTGACATCACAATGAGATTTTTCCCCGAAGCAGCTCCGAATACTGTTGAGAATTTCGTCACTCACGCTAAAAATGGCTATTATGACGGCTTGACATTCCACAGAGTTATCAACGACTTTATGATTCAGGGCGGTGACCCAAAGGGTGACGGCACAGGCGGAGAAAGCGTAAGCGGTGAAGCCTTTGCGGACGAGTTTTCAAACAAGCTTTTCAACATCAGAGGTTCGGTTGCTATGGCTAACAGCGGTGCAGATACTAACGGAAGTCAGTTCTTTATCAATCAGTCAAAGACTGCCGATATCCGGCAGTGTGAAGAATCTTGGAAAGCCATATACGAAGCACTTTGTGAATCAAAGGAAAACGGTCAGCTTGACTACTTTTTGGATTATTACGGTCATATGGCATACAATCAGTTCTATGACACCGACCTTATCAACGATGCCATAAAGAAGCTTTACGAACAAGAGGGCGGTAACCCAACTCTTGACGGTGCATTCAATGCTATTGACAGAGGTCACACTGTGTTCGCACAGGTTATTGACGGTATGGATGTTGTGGATAAAATTGCCGCTGTTGACACAGACCCTGCTACCAACAAACCTACCAAGGACGTTATTATTGAATCAATTGATATCATCACGTATGAATAATGTGTAATTTGGTTTTGGGGATTATCGAGAAATAGAAAAAAACGCTGTCATCTAATAATTAGGTGACAGCATTTTTGTGCTATACTCAAAATCTAAAAGAATTAGGAACTGTTGGGAAATAAGTTGAACAATTTAGATGCAGGATAATTTGTTCTGTGTTAGGCACAACACCGCAGGAATACTGACGTATTTCAAGGTGTTGTAGCAAATTAGACAAGTATAAATGTTCAAGTTATTTTCTGACAGTTCCTTAGCATTTTAAAGTTTGGTCAAGCTTTTCAAAGCTTGCGAGCTACGGAACACCCCAAGAAGCCGAGCCGTAGGCGAAAGCTGATTGGGAGGTGTCACTAGTGTTCTTGCACTAGCAGGGAGCAGGCAAAGAAAAGTGCTAAATCTTAAAGCTTTGGAGTATAATTTATTTTTCTTCATTCAGAAATTTTTCCGAGAAAAAACAATTTACCTTTTTAACAATTAATTACGCATTAATCAACTCTCGTGAGTGCTGCTGTGGTGCGGTTATCCCACTCGTTGTCGGTAATAACAGCTGCCTGCAAATCGGACATACAGTATACAACCGAATATTGCAGCTTTGTCGGCGAAGCTACATTTTCAAGCAAATCAAATGCTTCGTCAACAGACATAATACCGCTGCTGTTGTAAAGCGAATCAAGCATAAAGTCATAGCGAACATATCCGCTGTACTCGCTGTCATATGCACTTGTGGAAGAGTTTGTAAGCCACTCCCTGTACTGCTCGTAGTATACATAACCGTCGCTGTCGAATTCTTCTTCTGTGTTATTGAAGTTGGAAGCAACCTGATACTTTCTGTCGTTTTTTATTACGTGAGTTTTGCCGTTCACAAATTCAATCAACGCACTGCCGCCCTTGCTGTCGGCTATGAAAAAATGTGCCTGCAAGCTTGAATCGAAGTAGAGATTATATTGGTCAATCAGCTCAACCGCCTTATCAATCGAATCTGCATAGTCAAGCACTAATCGGTTCACTGCATACACTCCGATAGTGGTTTTCCCCTCTTCTTTCTGCTTGCGTGAGAAATTCACTTGCAGCACGGAAACGGAGATACCCTTTTCGTTCACTCCGTCGGTCGGAAAATACGGTGCGGCGAACAATTTGAAGTCAAGTGATTTCGGAGCTTTCTCCGCATTGAAGCCGAGAGTATTCATATTGACCGTAGAAATGGATTTGTAGGCATTGTCGGGACTTGTCACGATAAGCATTACGGGATTTGTGGCATAGTCGTAATTTCTCGCAAGATACCTTTTACCGTCCTTGTCACGGAATGTAAACGCAGAGCAAGCGTCTTTCGTCCGGGAGGTGTTCACACCGATGTTTATACTGCTGTCAACTATTTTATTTACAAATTCATAATATTCGTTATTATTGCTTGCACCTGTTTTGAGGAACTCGTCGAAGCGGTAGTTTGAAAAGAATTCCATAGTATAGAGATTCGTACCCTCAACAAGCTTTAAAGATGTGAGAGTTCGTATCTCGTCGAAGTATCTTATACCGACGAATCCGAGAGTACAAAGAACTAGTACAGACAATACATAGCTTATAATTTTTAATATCTTTCTCATACAACCCCTCCGTAAAATACGGCTAACATAATTATACTATAAAATTTACAAAAACGCAACCTTTTTTTAACACGTGAAGATAGTTATTTTAATACTTGAAGATAGTCTGTTTTACCCATAACTTTTATTACCCGACCGACAGTTATTTTAACACGTGAAGATAGTTTGTTTTACCCATAACTTTTATTACCCGACCGACAGTTATT
>CACWTQ010000231.1:0-1587 GCA_902763835.1 uncultured Ruminococcus sp.
GCGTAATTCTCTGCAAATATCCGTTAATTAGTATTTTTTCAGCCGTTTGTTTAGGTTTTATCAGCATTTGGGCTTGTTTTTTGGGTGGGAAGTTTAAGATTCTTATACTTATCGTACAAATCCGAATTGTTAAATCTGTAACGTATGCTATCATATTCTACTACGACTTCATATTTTGGTGGGTGAACAATTGTATGCTGTATGCCGTTTACCCAATAATACTGAACCCACATATTAGTGTAATCACAATCCACAATGACTGCCTGTACTGTTTCTGTATCTTCACTTATAACCTTTGCACAACCCGATAATACTGTAATTGCACATAGGAAAGTTATGAACAAAAGTAATAGTTTTTTCAAAGTAATTCCTCCTAAAAACAGGTATAAGAATACCGCCTTGATTACTCAGGGCGGTATCAAATAGCTATTTGCTCAATAGCGGCTCTTGTTTCAAGTACGGCGATATAATCGCTCATTGCTCTAAGCTGCATATTGTAAGTGCTTTTCGGGCATATCGGTAAAAAGTTAAGATTATCCCAGTTATCTACCATCTTCTTAAGCTTTTCATACCTGATTGCAAGCTGCTGATACTCCGCTCTGAATCTGTCTTTGTAATCGTCCGATTGCATGAGCTGTACCGTATCTTTCAATTCCATTATTTCACCTCCTTTCGGGTATAAAAACACCGCTCTCGTTTGAGGGCGGTATTGCGTTCAAGATACTTTTTTTAAATATTTGTCGGTGTGTTCAGTCTGTTCAAAGGTGAGCCTACCATTTTTTTCTCTT
This sequence comes from uncultured Ruminococcus sp., assembly GCA_902763835.1. GTDB lineage: Bacteria > Bacillota > Clostridia > Oscillospirales > Acutalibacteraceae > RUG592. The sequence continues at coordinate 789 of CACWTQ010000231.1, forward strand.
CTAATCAGTAACACCATCGGAGACGGCTCATCATTAAGCAAACCGCTATCCGAATTTTGAGATTCGCAATGATATAGGACAATGGTAGTCTTGTTCCATGACTGAGAAAGCTTTTCAGCTGCCTCAAAACTCAGCCCATTATTTTCGCAATACTCTCTGATTTCTTTCTTCCAATCATCAAAAAGCTTACACATAAAATCACTCCTCTTTACTAAATGTAAGATACTGCCCTTTTGAATTATATATTACACTTGTCTTCTGCGGAAAACATTTTAAAACCGTCTTATCTCCTAAAGAAGCAGTTAAGCAATTATAATTTAAACCCGGATGTGTGTGTCCGCTCCACCGATACCCCTCATTAGCAAGCACTTTCGCTTGAGCTGTATCAATATTAACATTAGTTTTACCGCCCCTAATAATAAGTCTCTCATTACCTTTGGTAAACATAGCAAACTCATCACCTGTATAAGCGGTCAATGCTGCAAGGTCTGTCATATTAACAGAACTTCTGCTGACAATAATCCGACTATCAAATTCAGGTAATTTCTCTAACAACATTTTTTGACGGTTATTAAGTTCAACTCCGAACATCAACACTGCATTCGGATTACCCTTACCGGTATTTCTCTGCTCAATAGGCATATCGATAGAATGTATAGACATAGGATTCACTTCCCTTAAACCTATTATACCACTTCCAGCAGAATTTGCAACAGATTTTTTGAAATTCTGTATACTTTCTTTAACCTGTGCAAGCTTCTCTTTCCACTCGCTCTTCCTCGCCCGATAAATCCTTTGA
>CACWTQ010000231.1:1609-2143 GCA_902763835.1 uncultured Ruminococcus sp.
TCAAATCTCTGCACCTGCCGTTCACAGTAATTTTGACGTTGCTCGGCATTGTAAAGCTGTTCATTAATTCGCTGTTCCTGAGGTGTGATTTGATTTTCCGAGGTGGGTACGGTTGAATCAACCCCATTTTCACTTGCGGAATATTCGGGTTCTTTGGTAGGGGAAATTTCTTTCCCCTCATCTTCTTCAAGTTCTGTTTCGGGAGTTTCTTCTATCTGTTCTTCCTCCGTCTGCTCCTGTTCTTCGGTTTCTTCCTCGTCCTCTTCGTCCTCGATATCTCCGAAATAAGTAGTATGAGAATCCTGACAATTGGGGTGATACAGTCCGTCCTTAATACACTCCGACATCAGCAAATAACCCTTTTCCTTAGCCTCCTCAGCTGTGCCGCCGCTCCAAACATCATCAACAATAACCTTACCGACAAATGGGGCACACTTAGGAACTGTTGGGAAATAAGTTGAACAATTTAGACGCAGGATAATTTGTTCTGTGTTAGGCACAACACCTCAGGAATACTGACGTATTTCAAGGTGT
>CACWTQ010000232.1:0-1582 GCA_902763835.1 uncultured Ruminococcus sp.
AGTTTATCCATATTTATAACCTCCATTATTTATTTTTTTGTTTCAGATTTTATATTTTTATTATACCACAATATTCACATAAATGTAAATACACTTTATGAAAATTTATTTACAAATGTCAGCCTTTTTTCAGTGAAATTTATTTACTTTTTTTACAATTCAAAGAAACATACAAAATTTTATGAATATTATGCAGGAAGCTAAATTTTTATGCCAAAAGTCCGTTAATTTTCCGATAGATTTTTTTTGAGTTTTGTGATATACTTTTTTTAACACGTGAAGATAGTTTATTCAAGCATTTAGTTTTTGTACCCGACCGAATGACGGTATAAAAAATAAACTACCGATTTTTAACACGTGAAGATAGCTTATTCAAGTATTTAGTTTTTGTACCTGACCGAGTATACTATCTAAAAAATAAACTACCAACACAATATATAAGGAGATTTGTTATTGCCATTTATTAATTTTACTAGAAAATATCTGATTTATCTATGTTTAAGAATATGCAGAATTTAATCACCCAATATATACCAAAAAACGAATAGGAGAAAAACTAATGGCGAAACATATAAAAAAATGTGCAACTACCTTTGGCGTTCTCGGCTTTATCTGTCTTTTGGGATTATGCTTTGAATTTGTAATTATTTTATTTGAACAATTCATTTATGATAAGACATATAATAAATTCACAATAACAGAAAGCATTACTCATTGGCTGATAATTAGCGGACTTTGGGGCATTCTCGGACTTGTGCTGTTTTATATATCGGCACGTGTGTACAATTTTAATTTTTCCAAAAAGAAAAATCTCCCCTCCGAACGAGGTTGGATAGTCGCTGTACTTTTGTTTCTGACATCATTCGGGTTAAAGTTCCGAATTTACGGAGGCTGGAAGCCTGCAACGGACTTTATGCAGTCGGGTTGGTTTCAATTTATTTTTCAATACATTTACTATTTGTTTCAAGCCGTTATTATTTTAATAATGGTTATATTTACACAGGAAGCGACCGACCGAGCTTTAAAAACGCACAAACTGAAATTCAGACACATACCGTGGGGAGGAATTATTCTCGCCGCAACATGGGGTGCTGTTCACCTTGTAACCGAAGCAAATTTTACCGTAGCAATATACTATATTATACTTTCTCTGCTTGCCGGTGCGGCTCACCTTGCTGTTAATAAGAATGTTTATATTTCATACGTTCTTACTGTTGTTATACTTTTGATATAGAAAAGATTGGTTATTCGCACTTTTTAGTGGGTAAAGGTAATACCATAAATTGCCAGTTAGGATAACCGCCACCCTTGACAGAACCTGAAAGAAATGCTGAGAAGTCGTTGCCGACAGTGACGAACTCAAGAACAGCTAGTAAGGTTCAACGTCGGGCAGTCCATTGTAGCATTTCTTTCAGAACCCGTCAAGTCCAAAGCCGCTTTCAGCGGTGGCTAGATTTTGCCTCGGGTTTAGAATCTAAGAACAGCTTAGGAACTGTTGGGAAATAAGTTGAACAATTTAGACGCAGGATAATTTGTTCTGTGTTAGGCACAACACCGCAGGAATACTGACGTATTTCAAGGT
>CACWTQ010000232.1:1596-2301 GCA_902763835.1 uncultured Ruminococcus sp.
CCGCAGGAATACTGACGTATTTCAAGGTGTTGTAACGACACACAGGGCAAATTAGACAAGTATAAATGTTCAAGTTATTTTCTGACAGTTCCTTATGTATTTACTACGATTTTAAGCATATCATCCATAAGCAAATCTCCAAACACCAGATAGATCATTGTTTTTAGATATTCTGTGTTACGAAATCCACGTGCTCTTGTCTTGATATTTTACACAACGCTGTTCACGCCTTCCAACACTGCATTGGTATAACGATTATCAAAATAGTTCAGAATAGTGTCCCAGTGATTTCTCACCATTTCACAAAATGCTTTCATATGCTCTAACCTTGAGTGCATCATCCAACTGCACAGCTTTTTGAGCCGTGTTTCGACAGTTCCCCTGTCAAAACAAGATTCATATATATCCTGAAGCTCAACTCTCATTGAATATGCTCTTGCCGTTTTTAAATGCATAGCAGAGGGCAATTCCTTTTTATTGCATTGTTTCTCGGTTAAATTGCTATCATTTTTTAGCCAAAGATACTTTGTCTTTTTTAGAACATCATTTGTTTTGGCTTCTTCCTTGCGTAACTTGTCAACTGCTTCGTTTGCGTGTTTTATAGCATGGGAACTGTCAGAAAATAACTTGAACATTTATACTTGTCTAATTTGCCCTGTGTGTCGTTACAACACCTTGAAATACGTCAGTATTCCTGCGGTGTTG